>JABFRM010000024.1 GCA_013141155.1 Methylococcaceae bacterium
GTTTGAAAAATCAGGTTCGTCGCAAAAAACTGAATTCGAAGCTTTGCCGTATGATGAATTACGAAATTTTACAGAGATTTTTGGTCGTATAAAACGCGACTATGTTGAGCCGGTTTCTGATAAAAAATTGCTTGAAGATGCGGTGCGTGGCATGCTCACAGGCTTGGATCCGCACTCAACGTATCTTGGAGATGAAGAATATAAAGAATTGAAAGAAGGCACGACTGGTCAGTTTGGTGGCTTAGGCATAGAAGTCAGCATGGAAGATGGTTACGTTAAAGTAGTTTCACCTATTGATGATACGCCTGCAAGTAAAGCGGGTGTGCAAGCAGGTGATTTAATTATTAAGCTTGATGAAAAGCCAGTTAAAGGTATGAGCTTGGTAGATGCAGTAAAATTTATGCGTGGTGAGCCGGGCAGTAAAATTGTATTGACGATTGTTCGTGAAGGCGCTGATGTACCGCTTAAAATTACGTTATTACGTGCGATCATTAACGTTAAAAGTGTTAAAAGTCGCTTGTTGGAACCAGGTTATGGTTATGTACGGATCAGTAGCTTTCAGTCTAAGACCAGTCAAGGACTTACTGATGCGATAAAAGAGTTAACTCAAAATAACAAACTGTTATTGAAAGGTTTGGTCTTAGATTTGCGCAACAATCCCGGTGGTGTCCTTGATGCCGCAGTTGCGGTGAGTGATGCCTTTTTAAAAGAAGGCTTGATTGTTTATACCGAAGGCCGTATTAAAAATTCTGAGATGCGATTTAATGCTTCCCCAGATGATTTAATCGTCGGTGCGCCAATTGTGGTATTGATTAACGCTGGCTCAGCTTCCGCTTCTGAGATTGTCGCGGGTGCCTTGCAAGATCATCATCGTGCGATTATTATGGGCGAAAAGTCTTTTGGTAAAGGTTCGGTACAAACCGTATTGCCTACCAGTAATGGCGGTGCTATTAAATTGACCACGGCGCGTTATTACACCCCGTCAGGCAGGTCAATTCAGGCAGAGGGCATTGAGCCGGATGTGCCATTGGCTAGGGTTAAGTTGGAATCCATTGATGCTGAAAACTTTAAGCCTGTTAAAGAAGCTGATTTATCACATCACTTAGAGAATGGTAATGGTAACGAAAAGCCCATAAAGCCAGAAACAAAAACTAAAATGATTGAAGATGAGACTGGCGAGAATAAAACGGATACAAACGTTAAACAGAAAGCTGACATCATAGATTACCCAATGCAGGAAGCATTGACATTGTTAAAAGGAGTTAGTATTTTAAAAAAATAATTAGACCCTGCGATTAAGTTCATGATTGATTATTAAAGCAATCATGGGCTTTGGCTATAGGGTGGAGTTTTGATGGATATTTGTGTCAATCATTTGTTTTTTTATAGCTTGTTAATGCTTAGCTTAACAAAATATGTAGTTTAATTCGAGTTTGAAGATGGCAAGAACACCCTCTAAATTGGTTGATAAACCAATAGAAAAAACCAGTGCTGATAAAGAAGTCGATGCGGATGAGGATTTCGATGCGCCTGAGTATGTATCACTTTCTGATGATGCAGAAAAAGATATTAAAAAAATGGTTGCGCGTAGAAAAATAGAAATTTATTGGGAGAAAAAAAGGTTAAAGGATCAGTTTGATGATTTTGAGGAATCTGAATTTGATTTTTAAGTGGCCTTAAGTTTAATGACGCTATGCCTAATTTAGTGTAGTTAGCAAAGAAGTATCGCGTTAACTTTTCCTTATCGAAACACGCCCGATAATTTAATGGTAGGGTGCATTAAAAAATGCCTAATGCCCCTACACGCTTTATTGTTTAAACGCTTACCACTGTGATTCGCCAGTTTCTGGATCATACATTTCATGCACGATTTTGTGACGGTTGGCAATCAGCTCATCAATGCTAGGTGAATTGGTCATTGCCCGTTGAATCGCTAGCTTCATTGCTTCATAATTCGTCCGGTATAAATCTTTACGGTCTAGGTCAGGATTGGTTGCGCATTCCGGTGCGATCCATAGCATAGCGATAATGCACAAATCATTGGCTTCATCGCGCGGTATAACGCCTGCAATAAGGCTGTCCAACACCGCATCAGCTACCGCAGACTGTACGGGGCCACCAAACAATTCGATATACGCTGTCGATTTCATCGTCACTTTCGGCACGATGATGGTTGCAGGTTTAACTTGCTGATTGCAGGCGCGGATAGCAAACATTCGGGTATGCCCTTCGGTTTGCCCCATCAAATTGGCAAATGCGTGTCCGGCAGGCCCTTTAACATTGCCGATCAAAATTTCAGGCATGGCGTCTGTACCCTGCCCTTCGCTCGAAAATACGGTGGCTTCACCAGTTCTAAACCAAATAGCCTCTGACATGAAAAACTCCTAAAATATAGTAATAAAAAGGGCATTTTACGCTGAAAGTAGAAGCAGCGGCAATGTGTTCCTGTGGTCTGGTTTGGATTACGCCGATTATCCTTTTGTTTTCCACACTGCCAACAATATGGTTTTTTGCAATGGCGGTTGAACAGAATAGCTTAAGCGGGGCAGTTCATATAAGTAACTAAGGATTCCGTCAAAAATAACTTCCCCCTTTGAAAAAGGGGGATGGAGGGGGAGAGCAAAGCGAGGGGCGATATCTAATAAATCTCCCCTAACCCCTCTTTTTCAAAGAGGGGAGCTGAGTTGCTACCCAGCAAGAACATTCACAAATCAGGAAGTTATTTTTAACCAAGTCCTAAGCTAAGTTTTCGGGTATTTGTCCTAAGCCAAAAAGGTGGTTAAGCCGATCATGGTTCGACAAGTTCAGGACGAACGGTTAAGCCTGTACCGCTACCTGAAAATGTACGTTTAATTACTTATGCGTTTGATCTTGAAGACTTGGTTTGCAAGTCAGGGATGAGCGAAGCCACTGCCGCTAAACTATCCATGATTCGTTATTATTTGGCAATCGATGCAAATCATCAATAACCTGGATTGATTTCGTTGACCATTGCCATAACACCAGATTAAGATTGGCCGCAGTGCAGCCTGGTGCAAAGCTTCTGACTACCATGCCAGCAATGCCTTCTGCTAATAGTTGATCTGCTAGTAACCAGGTGGGCGGAATGTGTTGGTCTAAAGTCAGCGCTTCCCAAGCACAGGCTAACTCGCTGGCGGTTATGTTTAAAAGCTGTTGGATGGTAGGGTTGTTTAAGTCAATGATATTTTTGCAATCAATCTGATAAGCTGGTCATCGGTTGTGGTTTAAAGGGAAAGCTTTGCTGCGCTTCCAGCCAGGCGGTGGTGAAATCTAAGGAAGTGTAAAGGGCTGCGATGCCAGGACGATTAAAACGTCCGCCGAACTGTTTTGCGCCCTCGCCGGAGAGTGGCGTATATGCCCACATTGGATGATGGGCGCGGTAAACGATGTGCCTAAAACGGGTTCTGGGTGTCAAGCATAACCACCCGCGGCAATTCGTGCCAAATAAATTTTAACCGCATCTGCTTGACCGGCTTTAACCAGTTCTTCTGCGGTTTTATCGCCAAATGAGGGTAACGGTTGCGAGCGAAACCAAGCAAAAGCTCTGCCTACGCCGCCCGACCATTGCGCGACACGGTTGATGATCTCGACGGTGTCTTTGAGCCGCGCTTGAGTGTTTCGGCTTTTGACACGCGCACTTTTGGACACTGAATCCAAGGATAAGCCAGTTACTTCCGCTAAATCACTTTGGGTGATATGTAATACTTTTGCCAATGCACCAGCCAGTACTAGCCCATCATCACTAATTACTTGCTGTAAAAAATCTATACTGACCATGACGCCCTCTATTTGGTACCTTATATGGGCAAAATTATAGGGCATAAATAAGCAATTGCAAAGATAGTTAGCTAAAAACACCACTGTCTAAAGCTGGGGTTGCTGTTTGGGGCATTGCGGTTGCAATGGAAAATAGGTGGGTTACATTTTGCTGGGTGATATGCACGAGGTATAATCGTAAAATACCTGCACTAGCGGTTTCCCCTACTGTTTCATTGTTAAACCTATCTCTATGTCCTTAAAAATAACTTTGGCACAAATTAACTTTTTGGTGGGTGATATTGCCGCTAATAGTCGAAAAATTATTCAAACGGCGATCAATGCGCGTGATCAATTGGGTGCTGATATTTGTGTTTTTTCAGAACTGGCCGTCACAGGGTATCCACCGGAAGATTTATTGTTTCGTCCTGATTTTATTGCTAAAGCGGCTCAAGCAGTAACAGAAATTGCCAACAATACCCAAGGTATTGATGTGGTGTTGGGTTTTCCGGAAGCCACTGCGGAGGGATTGTACAACAGCGCGGCAGTGCTGCGAGAGGGGGCAATACTCTGTGTATATCGTAAAAATTGTTTACCCAATTATGGTGTGTTTGATGAGCGGCGCTATTTTAAAGCAGGGCATGACGTCACTTTATTTACGCTAAAAAATACCACCTTGGCGCTAACCATTTGTGAAGATATATGGTGTGATGGGATGCTGCTGAAAAATCGTCAGGCAGGTGCAGATATTGTGTTGACGCTAAATGCCTCGCCTTTTCATGCGGGTAAAATGCAATTGCGGGAAGAGGTTGTACGGAAACAGGTAAAACAAGCGGCAGTACCGTTGATTTATGTGAATCAAGTGGGCGGACAGGATGAGCTGATTTTTGATGGGGCATCTTTTGTACTAGATCAGCATGGAGTTTGTGTTATGCGTGCCGCAGAGTTTAAGGAGCAGTTGTGTGTGATTGAGTTTATCAATCAGCAACCACAAGCAACGCTTTGCGCGCCTTTGTATGATGGGATATCAAGTATTTATCAGGCTTTGGTATTAGGTATTCGCGATTACGTGACCAAAAACGGTTTTCAAGGGGCGTTATTGGGCTTATCCGGCGGCATCGACTCTGCGTTGGTGCTGGCCTTGGCTGTTGACGCGCTGGGGGCAGAGAAAGTGGAGGCGGTGTTGATGCCTTCTTGCTATACGCAGGATATGAGTACGCAGGATGCCATAACTCAGGCAAAAACGCTTGGGGTGCGTTATCAGACCATCCCAATTATGCCTGCGGTCAATGCCTTTACGGAGATGTTGGCAGAGGTATTTGCCAATACTAAACTTGATGCGACGGAGGAAAATATTCAGGCGCGCTGCCGCGGGGTTATTTTAATGGCACTGTCTAATAAGCAGGGTAAAATTTTACTCACTACCGGCAATAAAAGTGAAATGAGCGTTGGGTATGCCACTTTATATGGCGACATGGCGGGCGGGTTTGCGCCGATAAAAGATGTGCCTAAGCTGTTGGTGTATGCACTCTCTCGTTATCGAAATAGTCTATCGGCCATCATTCCGGCGCGCGTGATTGAACGCCCGCCGTCAGCCGAGTTAGCGCCCAATCAAGTGGATGCCGATTCATTGCCGATTTATGAGAACTTAGACCCCATTTTGGAACGCTACATAGCGCTTGATCAGTCCGCTGATGAAATTATTGCCGCAGGATTTAAGCCTGAAGAAGTCAGGCGCGCGATCAGTTTGGTTGATCGTAATGAATATAAACGCCGACAATCGCCGCCAGGCATTAAAATCACCACACGGGCGTTTGGACGTGATCGACGCTTTCCCATAACCTCAGGGTATCGGGGCGTGGATAGTCAATAGTTGTAAGGTCGACTCGGGCCTGTTAGCAACTATAGCCATCCGCTTTTAAAACAGCACTGATGTTCTTTAGTTATTTTAGGGTCAATAACTGTTATACTTCGCAACGTTACCTCACCTGACGCTTATGTTGTTACGTTACAGTTTACTCAAATTCTTTTAAACTAACTGGCTTACGGGATCATAAGTCGACAATAGCTAAGGCAATCGGAAAGTGTCAGGCGCTTTCAGATGTTTATAACTTTTTTGACCAACGGAATTTTGTTATGTATAAAATAATTTTATCTTCCTTCATGCTGCTGAGCGCTGCAAGTTATGCAGATAACACCCCTACCTTTGATTTTGCGACCGGCGTGCTTTCTATGCCTTTTGTTAGTACTTCACAAGGTAACTATATGGCGACACTGCAAATAGACCCTAATCTGCCAGCAACGACATTTACCATATTGCAAGCAGAACCTACTGTTGTTGCGGCTAATACCACTACACCACCTACTTTTAGTTTTACGTCGGGATTGCTTAACCTGCCGAAAGTGAATACAACCAATGGCACTTATACTGCGAAGTTACAGTTGGCAGAAAATCTATTTAAACTAACGGCTGTTCAGGTTGTTGGCGTAAATATTCCGACAGGTGACGCGCCAGCTATAGCGGGTTGTTCAATATTCCCAAGCAATAATGCCTGGAACACTGCAATTAATGCCTTGCCTGTACATCCGCGTTCTGCCGCATGGATTAATACGATCCGCATCGCCGCTATTCATACTGATTTTGGTGCTGATTATGGTGCTGGGCCGTTTGGACAACCCATTAATATTGTTGCAGGCTCTACAACGCCTAAATATACCTTTAATTTTCAAATCCCCATTGAATCTGACACGGGCCCTTATCCTGTTCCTGATGCTTTTTTACGTGAAGCGACTGACGATAAACGCCTGTTTATTGTCGATACAGAAACTTGTAAATTATATGAAACCTATAACGCCAATAAAACTGGCGCGCAATGGTCTGCCAAACGCGGCGCTATTTGGGATATGAAATCAAATGGTTTACGTCCGCTTGGATCAGGTTCCGCTGATGAAGGGGGGTTCCCAACCGTGCCAGGGTTGGTGCGCTATGACGAAGTTGCTTCAGGCATTATTAAGCATGCGCTACGCTTTACTTTCCCCAAACCTAACACGGCTATATGGCCTGCTCGGCATACAGTTGGCGCAGCAGTTGCGGTAAATAATACCTTGCCCATGGGTGCGCGACTTCGTTTAAAAGATAGCGTTGATATCAGTGCTTATGCGCCAGAGCTTCAAGTTATTTTGCAAGCCATGAAAACCTACGGCATTATGCTTACCGATGACGGTTCGGCATTATATTTAAGCGGAACGCCTGATGAGCGTTGGAATAACGATATGCTGAGTAACTTACGTGCTATCAAAGGCGGTGACTTTGAAGCCGTCGATTCTGAATGTATGCAAGTTAGCCCAGATTCTGGCGAAGCTAATCCTGGCAAATGTTAATTAGGCGATAGTTTTCATCGTCATATTTGCCTAATGCTGCAAAAGCTAAAGGGTGCGGAGCAATAGTTACAACTTCGCACCCTTCGGTACAAAAAACCTATTTGATACCATCGCAACACTAATTCATTGCGTATGTTTAGCCTGAGTGACAGGGATTGATTGTTATGAATGACAAAGCAGTAAGGCAACGTCCTCGGGGTATTTATTTATTACCCAATCTTTTTACCACAGGGGCAATGTTTGCTGGCTTTTATGCCATGACCTCTGCAATAAATAGCCATTTTGAAACCGCCGCCATTGCAATTTTTGTGGCGATGGTTCTGGATGGTTTAGATGGGCGGGTGGCACGATTAACGAATACCCAAAGCGAATTCGGCGCACAATACGATAGCTTATCTGATATGGTTTCTTTTGGTGTTGCGCCAGGCTTGGTCATGTATCTATGGGTATTGTCATCGATGGGGCAGCTAGGGTTGTTTGCAGCATTCGTACACACGGCGGGCGGTGCTTTACGTTTGGCGCGCTTTAATACACAGCTCACGACCGCTGATAAACGCTATTTTCAAGGTTTGCCAAGCCCTGCTGCTGCGGCGATTTTAGCGGGCTTTATCTGGATCAGTGCCAAATATCACTACGATGTACACGCTATAAAATATCTTGCCTTAATATTAACCATCAGCACCGGTTTATTGATGGTCAGTAATTTCCGTTATTCCAGTTTTAAAGAAATCGATTTAAGAGGGCGCGTACCTTTTATCGTTGCCATTTCAATCATGTTAACCATTGCCTTTGTAATGGCACATCCAGAAACCATGTTGTTTTTATTCTTTTTAGGGTATGCCGTTTCTGGCCCCATAATTACCTTGATCATGCGTAAACGTAAGCGGCAAGTCCGCAATACTTAACAACCTTGAGCGCTTTTTGATAATCGCGTATAGTGTCGCACTATGAACACGCATCAATGCCTCTTTTCATCCATCTCTTGTCGCCTTTTTGGCCTGCGTACGCTGCTGCCCTGAGGGGCAGCACATTTCTTTGTTAGCTCCAATATGTTTTTATATTTAACCTAACCGTTGATGCCCCCACTTGGATGGCGATTTTGATATGAATGACAAATTAATTATATTTGATACAACCTTGCGCGATGGCGAGCAAAGCCCCGGCGCATCTATGACGCGCGATGAAAAAGTTAGAATTGCAAAAGCGCTGGAACGCTTAAAAGTCGATGTCATTGAAGCAGGATTTCCAGCGGCCAGCGTGGGTGATTTTGAAGCGGTCGGCGCAGTTGCTAAAATCATTAAAGACAGTATCGTCTGCGGCTTGGCGCGCGCACTGGATAAGGATATTGACAAGGCAGGAGAGGCATTGAAATTTGCCCAACGTTCACGTATCCATACTTTTATTGCGACCTCCCCAATTCACATGCAGATGAAGTTGCAGATGCAGCCGGACGAGGTTATTGAACATGCGGTACGCGCCGTTAAACGCGCACGGCAATTTACCGATGATGTCGAGTTTTCACCGGAAGATGCCGGACGCTCGGAAGAAGATTTTTTGTGCCGTATTTTAGAAGCGGTTATTAAAGCCGGTGCAACCACTTTAAATATTCCAGATACCGTTGGGTATAGTTTGCCGCAACAATTTGGCGCAACCATTGCCAATTTAATGCAGCGCATTCCCAATGCGGATAAAGCCATTTTTTCGGTGCATTGTCATAATGATTTAGGCTTGGCGGTGGCGAACTCGTTAGCAGCGGTTATGAATGGCGCCAGGCAAGTTGAGTGTACCATCAATGGTTTGGGCGAACGCGCAGGCAATGCTTCTTTGGAAGAAGTGGTGATGGCGATTCGCACGCGTAAAGATGTGTTTCAATGCCAAACGACCTTGGATACCCGAGAAATTATGACCTGTTCCAGGTTAGTGTCTTCGATCACTGGCTTTCCGGTGCAGCCTAATAAGGCGATTGTCGGTGCCAATGCGTTCGCACATGAAGCGGGCATTCATCAAGATGGCGTTTTAAAAAACCGTGAAACCTATGAAATCATGCGCGCCGAAGATGTTGGCTGGGCGGCGAACCGCATGGTGCTCGGCAAGCATTCTGGGCGCAACGCCTTTAAAAGCCGGGTTGCTGAATTAGGCTCTGAATTTGTTTCAGAAGAAGAGTTGAATGATGCGTTCTTTCGTTTTAAACAATTAGCCGATAAAAAACATGAAATTTTTGATGAAGATTTGCAAGCCATTATTTCAGAAATAGGCATTGAATTAGAAGAGGAACACACCAAATTAATTGCCTTAAAAGTATGCTCAGAAACTGGTGAAGTTCCCTATGCAACGGTAACCTTAAGGCTTGATGGCAAAGAGGTGACTGGCAGAGCCTCGGGCAGTGGTGCGGTTGATGCCAGCTTGAAGGCCATCGAAAGCGTAGTGAAGACCAATGCGACCTTGGAGTTATATTCAGTTAATAACATTACCAACGGTACTGATGCCCAAGGCGAAGTCACTGTCAGGCTGGAAAAAGCCGGACGCATTGTCAATGGATCTGGAGCCGATACCGATATTGTGATTGCTTCTGCAAAAGCGTATATCCATGCGGTAAATAAATTGCAAATACCCAATCAACGTCGTCACCCGCAAAAAGGTGATGTTTGACTGTGCATCACAATTAACGGCTTAGGGCTTACCGTTGGATAATACATCAAGGCTGCACTACCTACATGCAATGGGCATCGACGTTTGGCTGCCCAGAGCCGGAGCAGTCATGCCAAGCGCGCAACAATCTGAAGGTGATGCGGACGCATTACCTGGCCGCATTCTAGCAAGCGCTTTGCCTTATGCCCAATTAAACTGGGAGGCGTTAAAGCAAATAGCGATTGCTGAATGTGGTTGTAGCCTATCAATCCAGGGTAAAAAATATGCGCCGAGTAAAAACAACCAACGTGCTGATTGGTTGTTGATTGTTGATGCCCAATTTGAAGACGGCAGTCTTGAGCAGGATGCGGAGTTGCTATTCACCGAAATGTTGTCTGCCATTGGCTTAAGCCGCGCGCAAGTCTTTATAACTAGCGTATTAGATTACTCGGAAACGAAGACGGATGCGCTTAATGACCAGTCATTGTTGAACGGTCTAGGGTATTTAACGCGGCAAATTGAATTGCTGAATCCAAAAATTATTTTGGTGTTAGGGGCAGTTGCAGCAAAGCGTTTATTACAAACTGATGCTTCAGTTGCTGAATTGAGAGGGATAAATAAGTCATTTTCTTTGGGTGCTTCGTGCATTCCAACGGTGGTGACCTATCATCCCGCCTATTTGTTACAGTCAGCTTTGGATAAGCGTTCGGCTTGGCTGGATTTACAACGGGCAATACAAACGTTTAGCCAAAAGAACCACTAGCCAGGAGCTTAAATAAATATGGTGATGGAATTTTTAGATCGCGTGAAAGAAAAAATTGTTTATGATGCTGATCGGGATTTTTATGCAAAAATATTTCCGGGTTCGGTATCGCGTCTTGACTTAATGCGGCTCAGAAAGATGCGTTCAGGCGATCTTCCTGAAGTAATGGCGATTGAAAATGCCAACTATCAATTTCCGTGGTGTGAAGCTATTTTTCAGGATTGCCTAAGGGTCAACTATAGCTGTTGGGTTTGTGTGGAAGACGGCAAAATATTGGGGTTCAGTATTGTTTCAATAGCGGTTGGCGAAGCGCATATTTTGAATATTAATGTCCATCCTGATGAACAAAAGCAGGGTGTGGGACGGAAAATGTTGCTTAATATGATTGAAGTTGCGCGCAAAAAAAACGCTGAAACCATTTTTTTAGAAGTAAGGCCTTCAAATTTGGGTGCGATTGCATTGTATGATTCGATGGGTTTTAATGAAATCGGCATTCGCAAGGGCTATTATCAGGCACAAAATGGCCGGGAAGATGCGCTGATGCTGGCTTTAGAATTGGTTTAATCCTACCCAAAATATTGTTCGGCATGATAGGGGCGAATGCTTTCGCCCCTACGATGTTTAAATTATTTCAAACTATCGGTTACGAAAGGCTGAATTGCTTGATAGATAACTTGCTGCATTTTAGGGTTACCTACAATCAGATTGCCAGATTCCAAGTAATTATCGTTAAATGAAAAATCGGTAGCCACACCGCCCGCTTCTTGTACCAGCAAAATGCCTGCCGCCATATCCCATTCATGCAAACCTATTTCCCAAAACCCATCCAAACGGCCTGCGGCTACATAGGCTAAATCCAGTGCCGCGGCACCTGCTCTACGAATGCCCGCAGAATCAATACAAATAGCCCGAAACATTTGCAAATAGGCATCTAAATGCTGTTGGTGTTTAAAAGGAAAGCCTGTTCCAATTAATGCACCTTTTAAACTATTTTGTGGCGTAACGCGGATTCGGCGATTGTTAAGCATTGCACCGCCGCCTTTACTGGCGGTAAATAATTCGTCGCGCAACGGATCAAACACCACGGCAACCTCGAGTTTACCTTTTATTTTAAGGGCGATTGAAACTGCGTATTGCGGAAAGCCATGCAGAAAATTAGTCGTGCCGTCTAAGGGGTCAATCACCCAAATAAAGTCATTGCCAGCATGTGCGCCACTTTCTTCCGCTAAAAAACTATGCTCAGGAAAAGCGGTTCTAATAATTTTGATAATTTCATATTCAGCCGCGCGATCAACTTCCGAGGTAAAATCGTTTTTACTTTTTTGATCAACATGCAGTCGATCAATATTATTGGCTGAACGTAAAATAATGTCGCCGGCACTGCGAGCAGCGCGGACGGCAATAGTAAGCATTGGATGCATAGAGTGTAAGATTAAGTTAAGAGCAGCGATAAAAGCTAATAGAATAACAAATATTTTGTTATAGTTGCTCATTTTATCCTAGATGCCAGAGTTAACGCATTCTTTATAGCTGTAGACGCACCTTGTTATCAAATATCCGCATTGTATTAGTTGAAACTTCCCATCCGGGCAACATCGGGGGGGTCGCGCGAGCCATGAAAAATATGGCGCTCAGTCAGTTATATCTGGTTACCCCTAAAATTTTCCCTAGTGCTGACGCAACCGCCAGGGCAGCGGGTGCCGACGAACTATTATCGAAAGCCGTGGTGTGTGAAAGCTTAGCGGAAGCGGTTCGGGATTGTACTGTCGTATTTGGCGCCAGTGCCAGATCAAGAACCATCAGTTGGCCAGAAGTGGAGCCTAGAGCCTGCACACATATTTTGCGAACCCTTGCGTCTGATACTTCGGTAGCTATTGTATTTGGACGTGAAAATTCCGGCTTGAAAAATCATGAATTGGACTTATGTCATTATCTATTGCGCATTCCGTGCAACGCAGCGTTCAGTTCTTTAAATTTGGCTGCCGCGGTGCAAGTCGTGGGCTATGAATTATTTTTAGCGTTTGGCGAACAAGCACCAGTGAACATTGGCGATGCTGGCGCTGATCCTTTAGCAACCGTTGAGCAAATGGATTCTTTTTATACCCATCTGCATGAAACCATTGCGGACATCGGTTTTTTGCATCCTGATAAATCCAAATCCATTATGCGGCGTTTACGCAGGATATTTAATCGGATTCATTTGGATAGCAAGGAATTGGATATTTTACGGGGTATCTTGCGATTTTCTCAAAATCATAATAAATGAAGGGATTATGTTTACACGAATAAAAGAAGATATTGCCTGTGTATTTGAACGTGATCCTGCGGCACAATCGGTATTTGAAGTCATTACCACCTATCCGGGATTTCATGCCGTGTTGTTTCATCGGCTTAGTCATGCTTGTTGGATAATGGGTTTTAGATGGGCAGGTCGCTTTATTGCGCATATTGGACGCTGGTTGACGGGCATTGAAATTCATCCCGGCGCAGTCATCGGTAGGCGTTTTTTCATTGATCATGGTATGGGCGTGGTCATCGGCGAAACCGCAGTAATAGGCGAAAATTGCACTTTATATCATGGGGTTACTCTTGGAGGCACCAGTTGGAACAAAGGCAAGCGCCATCCGACTTTGCATGACGGTGTGGTTGTCGGAGCGGGTGCGAAAATTTTAGGGCCTATTGAAATCGGTGCCAATGCACGAATTGGTTCAAATTCTGTGGTATTAAAATCGGTTGCCGCGAATGCCACCGTTGTGGGTATTCCAGGGCGGGTCGTTAGTGCTAAACCTGAAGCCAACTTTGGTAGGGACGAGATTGCTTATAAATTGGGTTTTGATCCCTATGGCGCGACCGCTGATATGCCTGATCCGGTTGCCCATGCCATCAACCGGATGTTAGATCATATTCATCTTTTGGATCAACATGTCGAGTGTATGCGTAAAGTGCTGCAAGAAGCGGGTTTAGCTTGCCCAGAAGAGTCTATGCCGGAGCTGGATGTGAGTGAATTAGACGCATCTAATCCTTCCAAAACTTAAAATTGAATTAACAAGCAACGTCGCCTGCTTTGTTTATGGCGCATCCTGATTATAAAGCTTGCTCCAGCTAAGCCAAAAATATCGTCATCTCGGCAATCCCTGCCGAGATGACGGAGCCTTGTTGAAGCATCTGGCTCATCAGGTCATTGTTACTGCGCATATACTGATTTTTTACCAAACGCCCATTACGCAGCAACATTAAAATACGGCGGCATGTCCTTAATATAAGCCATTGTCATTGCATCCGCCATTGTCCATAACACATCCAGTTTGAATTTTAATATTTGCAGCATCCGCTGTTGTTGTTCGTGGGTTTTATAATAATCCAATGTGATTTCCAGGCCATGTTCAACGTCGCGCCTGGCTTCTGTCAGGCGTTTACGAAAATAAGCATAGCCTTCAGGTTCTATCCAAGGGTAGTGTTCAGGCCAATTACTTAATCGTTGTTGATGGATTTTCGGCGCAAACATTTCGGTTAAGGAGGAGCTGGCGGCCTCATGCCAATCGGCTTTGCGGGCGAAATTAACGTAAGCGTCAACCGCAAAGCGAACGCCAGGAAGTACGTGCTTTAAAGAGGTAATTTCTTCACGGCTCAAACCCACTGCAATGCCAAGTTGTATCCACGCTTCAATGCCGCCAGGCTCACCAGCTTGACCGTCATGGTCAATAATGCGCTGCACCCATTTGGCACGGGTTTCACGGTCGGGGCAATTCGCCAAAATGTTGGCATCTTTAATCGGGATGCAGACTTGATAATAAAAACGGTTCGCCACCCAGCCCTGAATTTGGGCTTTGGTGAGCTTGCCTTCATTCATCATGACATTATAGGGATGATGGATATGATAGAACTTTTCCATACCGCGTAGTTGCGCTTCAAATTCAACCCTGCTCCAGGCGGTGTTTTCGCGATTGCTCATGGGATATTCCTGTTATAAGTCAATTTCTAAACCATCGTAAGCGACTTCGATGCCGGCGGCATCCAGTTGTTTGCGCTCGTTGGAATCTTCGTCTAATATCGGGTTGGTGTTATTGATGTGGATCAATATTTTGCGCGCTTGGCTTACGCCGTTTAAAACCTCAATCATGCCGCCCGCACCAGACTGAGGCAAATGGCCTATCTCACGCGCCCGTTTTTGGCTAATGCCTTGCGTCACCATTTCATCCTCTGTCCAGAAAGTACCGTCCACCAACAAGCAGTCAACCGTTTGCAGCGCGTGCAAGACGTGAGGCTCTATTTCACCCAGGCCAGGAGAGTAAAACACTTTTTTGCCGGTGGAAATTTGCTCAATGATCACGCCGATATTGTCACCATCATGCGGGTCGTGGCGATGGGGTGAGTACGGCGGCGCTTTGCTCTTTAAAGCTTGGGTGTAGAGTCTTAGGTCATTAATGCCAGGAATTTCAAAACTACTGCCATCATGTGGAATACTATGGTGGTTAATGGTGCAATAATCCGCCAACATTTTAAAAGTTGGGAAACCGGTGCTTAAGTCCTGTTTGACCATTTCGGTGCAATAGACCTCTAAGGGTTTGCCTTCACGCAGCATCAACAGACCAGTGGTGTGGTCGATTTGGCTGTCCATCAATAAAATGGCTTTAATGCCGGTATCGCGAATGCCGTTTTTCGGTTGGATAGCGGGAAAGGCTTCCAGTTGCGCGCGAATATCGGGAGAAGTATTGAACAACAGCCAGTTGAAATTATCGGTACTGACGGCAATGGACGATTGTGTGCGTGTTCTGCCATTCATGGTGTTGTTGCGAATGCGTTGGCAATTATGGCAGTTGCAGTTCCATTGAGGAAAACCACCGCCTGCGGCTGAACCTAAAACTCGAATTTTCATAGTGTGTCGTGTCTGTGGGTAAGATAGAGAAAGAATAATACGGGATTTCAGAATGGCAGGCAAAAAAAAGGGGTCCTTAAAGAACCCCTTCTGTTATCTATAAAGCCGCTAATTAACGGTTGTAGATATACATTGTCACTTCAAAACCAAAACGTAGATCGGTAAAGCTTGGTGTTTCCCATTTCATAGTAAGACCCTCCAGAGTTGTTTTAAATTATAGGCTAGCTTGATCGGTTAAGCTGCTTAAAAGTATACGACTAACCGTGTGGTTACGCAACTTTTTGATACGCCTTTGTCAAGATTTTTTCGGTGCCGCGCGTAAGTTAAGGCTTTAAAAAGCTAAGCGGCCGTTAAGATAAAGCGTTTCATTGGAGGCCGCGTAAGTCGTTTTACTGACATCAGCAATATACCCTAAATTTAAGCGTAAATTAAGCCACGGCGCCAATAGTGAATGCTGCTTGCCGAACGGTGTGTAGGAAAGCTCAGTGGTGACCAATTCTAAATCATTGGCATTGGCGGAGGAAGAATACTGCTGGTAGCCTACGGCTAGACCCAAGGTTTGCTGCCAGGTATAGGTGCCGCCAACATTGAAGGTATCTACTGTGCTTTCATACTTATAAGAAGAAGGGTAGTAAGCGCCATAATAGTTAGAAGCTGTCTTAGTGCCTATGCGAGTCTCTTGGACATAACGTCCTTTTAACTCGAAAATGTGTTCTGGATTAGCCAAATATTGATAAGTGGCATCGACGCCGAGATCAGAATAAGACTCGTGGGTAACACCGTCATAATAGTTGGATGGCTGCAAATCTGCTTGTAGTCCAAAATGGCCTAAGGAAACGTAATGGCCATCCCAATTATGTTGCAAGGCAATCCGCCAATAGGGTATAGCGCCATCCACAGAACCATAATAAGAATCACGACCAATTGCTCTTTGAACATCATTAGGTAGTGAGGCATAGCCGCCTGCCTCAATATAGAGTAGATCATTAATCATTGCATAAAGCGTCGCACCACCCACGTTTCCACTTAAACGTCGATCAGCTAGGATTGCACCATAAGGCGCTCCAATAACAGAATTCCAAACGGCATTGGTGTTCCACAAATCCTGCACGCCAGGCTCATTATTGACCGACACGCCATAATTAACCTGCTGCCCAGCCACCTTCACTTGATTAGCAAAACGAAGATCAACTTTATTCAAGACGCCTTTGCTACTGCCGCTATCGGGATCAAGTGCATAAGATCCCTCAATGTAAGCGCCGACAGAGCCAAAAATTTTACCGGCATAAAACAGCGAGCCATTGAAAAAACTTCTGTCCCGATTAGCATTGCCGTAATTATCATTGCGATCAGTAAGATCCAAAACCCCTCCTCCGTTAATAACCATGCTCAATGGTGGTAACCCATTGCCTTCGCCTTCGGTATAGCCTTTAAGTTTAAAATCGCGGCCGCGTGGCGTAAGATTTGAGCCTTGCGTCTGGATATGGCAAGCGGTGCACGCTTCGCCAGTTTGTCGCGCGAAACTGGGTAATGCTTGAGCCGTCGTGGTGAAAATGCACAATAATACGACTGCAAATAGCGCAATAGCGGATTTTTTATGCCTTAAAAATTTATTATTAGGGGGCATGGCGGGTTCTCCTTATTTAAACAAAAGCGCTTATTAGCGAACTGGCTAGTTAACCATGCTCCAGCGGGACTTATAGGCGGCTTAGTGGGGGTGATAATATTGATAGCGTTTTTTTACAGTTTAATCATGCAATACTTAAACTGAATTAGCGCTGAATCAAGTGAATTTTAAAGAAAACACCTTAGGCTAATTTTCCGCCACACGACTTTCTTGTGTTTTCACGCATAAGCAGGATAATATTGCTGTGTACTGATAAGCCATGGTACCCAGCCCAAAACCCTTATTGTTTGAGAACTTAAAACCTATGTTACGAAAAGTTCTAATTGCCAATCGTGGCGAGATTGCCGTACGCATCATTCGCGCCTGTGCAGAGATGGGCATCCGTTCGGTGGCTATCTATTCGGAAGCCGACCGCTTTGCCCTGCATGTCAAAAAAGCGGATGAATCCTATTGCATCGGCAGTGAACCGATGGCGGGGTATCTGAATGTCTACGCGCTGGTTGATCTGGCAGCAGCGACAGGTTGTGATGCGGTTCATCCGGGCTACGGGTTTTTATCGGAAAATGCAGGGTTCGCCAAGGCCTGTCAGGAACGTGGCATCATCTTTATTGGGCCGAGCGCCGAAGTCATTTCGCGTATGGGCGATAAAACCGAAGCCAGAAAAGCCATGATTGCTGCTGGTATTCCCGTTACACCCGGCACTGAAGGCAATTTAAGCAGCGTTGAAGAGGCGCTGCAAGTTGCCGAGAAAATAGGCTTTCCGGTGATGTTAAAGGCAACTTCCGGTGGCGGCGGTCGTGGCATTCGGCGCTGTGATACGCGCGATGAATTGCAGCGGCAATATCCGCGCGTCATTTCTGAAGCCACCAAGGCTTTCGGCAGCGCGGAAGTATTTTTGGAAAAGTGCATCGTCAACCCCAAGCATATTGAAGTCCAAATTCTCGCGGATCAATTGGGCAATACCATCCATCTATATGAACGCGATTGTTCCATTCAACGTCGCAACCAAAAATTAATCGAAATCGCCCCCTCACCACAACTGGATGAAGCGCAACGTCAGTACATTGGCGGCTTAGCGGTGCTGGCAGCGAAAGCGGTGGGTTATACCAATGCGGGTACGGTGGAGTTTTTGCTGGATGAACATGACCGTTTTTACTTTATGGAAATGAATACCCGCGTGCAGGTGGAACACACCATCACCGAAACCATTACCGGCGTGGATATTGTTGAAGAACAAATTCGCGTGGCGGCGGGGTTGCCGTTACGTTTCAAGCAGGAAGAAATAATCCGCCGCGGCTATGCCATTCAGTTCCGCATCAATGCCGAAGACCCTAAAAACAGCTTTTTGCCGAGCTTTGGGCGCATTTCCCGTTACTATGCGCCAGGAGGCCCTGGCGTGCGGACTGATACTGCGATTTATACCGGCTACGACATTCCGCCGTTTTACGATTCTATGTTAGCCAAGGTAATCGTCAGCGCCCTCACTTGGGAAGATACCATCAAACGTGGCGAACGGGCGTTACGCGACATGGGCTTGTTTGGCATTAAAACCACCATCCCCTATTATCTGGAAATTTTAAAACACCCTGATTTTCGCGCGGCAAAATTCAATACCGGTTTTGTGGAAAAATACCCCGAATTGGTCAATTATTCCAATAAACCTAGGCCAGAAGTGTTGGCGAGTGTGATTGCGGCAGCGATGGCGGCGCATACGGGATTGTGATGCGTTATCGCCACTATTGGAAAAATAACGAGTATTGCATTTACTAAGTAACAAAGCTAAAGTTCTCGGGAATATAGTGTGGTTCAGTATGAGGTTAAGCCGTTCGTACTGAACTCTGTCGAAGCATGAGAAGGCTTCTTTGCGCGCACCCAACTGATTTTTTAGGATAAAGGAAGCTCTGTGTCATGCAATCGCTACGATTAATTCATCACCCATTCGATATTTTTATAGTACACTTCCGCCAACGATATTGCTGGAGCTTATAAGCCCTTAAAGCAATTACCTTTCGCATCGGATGACTATGCTGGAATATGATGAAAAACGTAATTATGATCGCATGGATGTCGATTGTGAGCTTACTTACCGGTTGGCGGATTCGGACGTGGTGCAACAGGGGTGTTGTACTTCCATCAGCGGCGCAGGCATGTCGTTTATCGCCGCACATTCTATTGAATTGGGTAAGGCCCTGGAAATTCGAATATTACCAGGCAAGTCGATTTCGCCGCCGTTGGTCGCTTTTATTGAAACCGTGCGATGTATAAGGCAAGCTGATGGTCATTTTGAAATCGCCGCTGCCATTAAAGGCATCAAAGCCGACTAATATTTTTTGTATCCGCATTTTTTAGCAGACGTTAATACCTATGTTTACGATTACCAAAGAGGTTTATTTTTGCTACGGTCACCGCTTAATGAATCATCCTGGCAAATGCCGCCACTTGCACGGACACAGCGTTAAAGCGGCCATTTCGATTAGCCATGATCAACTCAATGCGCAAGGCATGGTTTGTGATTTCGCGGACATTCGTGAAGCCGTTGAGGTATTTATTGAGCAACAATTGGATCATAACTTTTTGTTACATAAAGATGATCCGCTTATTCCGTTGCTGATTCAGCAAAATGAACGTTTTCTCGCGCTGGATGAGCATCCTACTGCTGAGGTACTCAGCAAAATAATTTTTGTGTACCTTAAGCAGCAAGGGTTTAACGTGCAACAAGTGGTGCTGTGGGAAACCGCGAGCGCCAGTGCCGGTTATCGGGAAGATTAAAGCCCTTTATGGCCTGCGTTGACCCTATCAATAAGTCGTGGTGTTTAGAGCAACTCTGCGAAGCCAATTATCAAAAACTGTTGCGCCTGGTCCCTGATTTATTGAGTATACAAAACCAGGCGATTGGTACGGCGCAGCAAAAAATGGCGTTGCAACTGCATATCCTTGACCGTAGCCCGTTTACCATGACCATTGAACTCAACCATCGCTTTGAGCAGCGTTTAGACCCTTTATTGCTCCCCGCCATTAAGATTCGCGTGTATCAAGATGCTAAATGCGCCGAGGTTTTGAGTGATCACGTTCGCGCAGATGTTGCCAAATTGTTTAAAGATCCCAGTCAAAGTGTTGCCATTATGAATTATAAATGGCGGCTAAATTATTTTCTAAGCAAGTGGTTAGATCATTGCTTGTGCGCCGATTATCAATTTCAAACAGAACAGTTGGTGGCGGTTTAATTATTGTGTAGAAATGAATATAGCACGCTTGGATATTTCAGCTTGCTCATTGTGGGTTACGTCGCGCTAATGTGAGAGAGCTTTTAAAGACAGTGCGCGACTAACCTGCCCTACACGTAAGTTGGACAAAACCAAAAAAATTTACAGAGGATTTTGCGCGTGTATTTGATTTATCTTTTCCTGACTATCGCTCTGATTCTGGTTAATTTTGCCGGATTAAACGCCTGGGTTAGCCGGTATCTCCCTGCCCAGGCTAGCGCACGGGTATTAGGGTTATGTGTCATTATCTTGATGTTGTTTGCCTTTGAACATCTACATGGATTGGGCAAGCTCACCTGGCTTTGGCCGCTGACTACCGGATTAGCTACATGGAGTCTTTACTGCCGCAAAGACCGTCGATTTTGGATAGGCGAACTGGTGTTTGCCGTAGGCTTTATTTATGGCATTGCTTGGCGCTTTGGGTATCCCAATATTGATGGCGGTTCGGAGCATCTGACTGATCTTTATTTCATCAGCAATTTTGTGAATGGCGAAACCTTGCCCGCAAAAGACCGCTGGTTGGCGGGGGATTTGTTCACTTGTTATTACGCTTTCCAGCATTATGCGGCGGCACTTTTAGTGCGGCTGTTCAATGTGGAGGTCGGCTTAGCCATGAATCTCGCTTGGGCGCTATTAATAGCCCTGTTGCTGAGTTTGGGCTGGGAAATAAGTGGTTATTTTGTTAAGCGTTTTGCATTGCGGGTGCTGTTGCTTCTCGCGCTGATGCTGGGCGGTAATGGCCTGAGTCCGCTCATGCCGTTTATGATTAAAGATACCACCACCGATATTGCCAGCAAAGCAAACGATGCGATTACCCGCGCTTGGGCAACTACGCGTTTTGCGGGGATGTACGAGGAGCAGGTAAATACGCCGTTAGGTCGTGCCATTACTCGGGACTTTCAAAAACCCGATGTTGCTGAGCATATTGAATTACCCTTGGAAACCATCGCTTACTATAGCGTCTTAGGGGATTATCATCCGCCTTTAAGTGGTTTTGTGATTGCGCTGTGGACACTGGCATTGAGCGCTTTTTTAGGCTTGCGAAAAGTGCTGGATACGCCGAAAAAGATCGAGCAACCTTTTTCAAGCCGCATATCCGCTGACGCCTTGGCGTTTTTTGCCATGGGATTGACCCCGGCATTGGTTATCGTGACCAATGCCTGGGTATTTCCCTTACAGTGCGTGTTATTGGCAAGCTGGTTGGCATTAAGATATTGGAAAGCAGATATTCATTGGTCGGCGTTAATCGTAGGCGGTGGCGTGGGTTTTGCGCTGAGCTATCCTTTTTTGAGCTATTTTGCGCCTAGCTCGCTTGATACGCCGATCCATTGGGTGACTAAACAAGAGCATTCGCCCTTGCGCCTGTTGTTGGCACTGCACTGGCCGCTCCTGATTTGGCTGAGCGTTGGACTGATGCTGGCGAGGCGATCAGCTTGGGCTGGTTGGTTGGCGTTAACGCTGTTGGTGATTTTTTGCGCGTCTGAATTAATTTATATAGATGATCCCTTATCAGGCAAATATCAACGCTTTAATACCACGCTTAAATGGTGGTCGTGGCTCTGGCCGACCGCGTTGATTGGTTTGGGCAGTGTGGCTTTGGGCATCGGTGGGCGACTGATTAAAACCCTTATGGTGCTGAGCTTATCTGCATTGCTGGTCTACACCATAGATCTAGGTCGTTACTGGCGTTATATCGACAAACCGCAGCTAGGGAAAATGGCGGGTAATGGCTGGCTTAAACAAGATAATACCCTACGCGAATTACTTATTTATTTGAAAAATGCCCCTGAGGGTATCGTTATGGAGTCAATCGAACAAGGTGCGTATTCAACCTCCAGCGCCTTAGCGTTATTCGCGAATAAACCGTTGCTGTTAGGCTGGCCTGATCACCTCGGACAATGGCGGGGAAATCCGGCTTATATCAGCAATCGAGCGACTGATATTCGCGCTTTCTATAAGGGTGAACTGACTGATCCACTGAATTTTCTTAGGAAATTCCCAGTGCAAACAATTATTTGGACAGCAACTGATCAGCAACGCGCGCCTACGGTACGCGAAAAATTGCAGGCGCAAATTAACCAAGATTACCATTGGCGTGCTTTTGACCAAAATGGCGCGCAAGCTGTGGGTATTTGGGAGCGTCGTTTATAAAATATCCCCTAACCCCTCTTTTTCAAAGAGGGCGATTCACCTTACGATTATTGTAACAAAGTTGAATTAATGCTGGCGTCAAGCCGGCACCTGATTAGCAAGCTGCTTCAGCCAACGTCAAAAAAACCATCATTCCGGCAGGGAAGCCGGAATCCAGAGCCAGGGACGGTGATTTTCCAGATACCCTGCCAAGTCATACATTCAAAACCATCGCTATGCTCTCCCGATACTGGCATCCCTGCCAGTATGGCGGTGTTGGCTGAAGCAGCTTGCTAATCAGGTGTTTTTTGTCGATGATAGTTTAGCGGAGGTGCGACAATTTGCCACATGTGCAAGGATACTGTTTGAGTGTAAACTTGCCACAACTCTTGTATGCGCCTCTTTAAACAAGGAACCAGAGTTAAAAACCTTCCCCTAAATGCGGTCAGATCATCTGATCGCATTCTTTTATTTGAAGCTATTTGTTACCTTGAATTAGCCTCGACAATTTCAGCATAGCGATAACAATTGACCGTATGATCATTCACCATACCAGTTGCCTGCATGTGCGCATAACAAATAGTTGAGCCGACAAATTTAAACCCACGTTGCTTCAAGTCTTTGCTCATGGCATCTGAAATAGGCGTAATCGCCGGAACTTCTGACGGTTGCCGCCATAAATTCTGAATGGGTTTGCCTGCAACAAAGCGCCAAATATACGCATCAAAGCTACCAAATTCGGCTTGCACTTTTATAAACGCCTGGGCATTGGTGATCGCCGCATTTATTTTAAGCTTGTTTCTAATAATGTCTGGATTAGCTAAAAGCGCATTGACCTTATCCGCATCAAAACGCGCCACTTGCTCGACATCAAAATGCTTAAACGCTTTTCGGTAGCCTTCGCGTTTCTTCAATATGGTTGACCAACTTAAACCCGCCTGCGCACCTTCCAGAATCAAAAACTCAAACAATAGCCGATCATCATGCACCGGCACGCCCCATTCCGTATCATGATAATGTTCTTCATGTGGACTTTTTATTGCCCAGCTACATTTATCCATCGCTTTACCCATAATAAATTATAGTTATTGGCACTTAATTGTATACAATCATAAGTCTAAACCATACTAAACCCAACTGTTATCTTAACCCCGCAGTGGCAAAAACCATGAATCGAATCGCCTTAAAAATGTTAATGGGAGATCGCGGTAAATATTTCGGCATTGTGATGGGTTTAACCTTCGCCTCGTTGATTATGACGCAGCAACCCGCGATATTTGTGGGCTTGATGACGCGCACTTTCAGTTTTATTTCGGATGTGGGCTTACCAGACATTTGGGTGATGGATGCCAAAGTGCAATTTGTTGATGATATTAAACCGCTGCAAGACACCGAGTTGTATCGGGTGCGCGGAATTTCCGGCGTGGAATGGGCAATGCCGATGTATAAGGGCTTGTTAAAAGCGCGGCTGACTGACGGCACTTTTCAGACCTGCAATGTTGTCGGCTTGGACGATACTACCTTAATCGGTGGGCCGCCAGTGATGTTAGCGGGGCGAATTGAAGATCTTCGCCGCAGCGACGGCATTATTGTCGATATTGATGCCCTTAAAGAAAAACTTGCCAAGCCTTCAGGCACGCCTAACGGTAAACCCATTCAACTGCAAATCGGTGATAGCCTAGAATTAAATGATCACCGTGCGATTATCGTCGGAATCGCGAAAGTGACGCGCACTTTTCAGTCGCAACCCGTTATATACACCACCTATTCCAGAGCCAAAAGCTATGCACCCAAAGAACGTAAGTTGTTATCGTTTGTTTTGGTTAAAGCGAAACCACAACAAAACCTGACCGAACTTTCACAACGTATTCGTAAGAACACTGGCTTAGCAGCTTACACGCAGCAAGAGTTTATGGATCTGACGTATCAATATTTTATGAAAAATACCGGTATACCGATTAATTTTGGCATTTCAGTTTTGTTAGGGTTTATCGTGGGTGCCGCCATCGCTGGGCAAACTTTTTATAATTTTACTTTGGAAAATATCCGGCAATTCGGGGTCTTAAAAGCGATGGGTACCAGCAATTGGACCTTGTTGCGGATGATATTATTGCAAGCGATTCTGGTCGGCCTGATCGGTTACGGCATGGGCGTAGGCTTAACCGCCTGGTTTGGTTATGCCATGCGTAATACCATATTGGCGTTTAGATTTCCGTGGCAATTGCTGGTGTTTAGTGGCGCTGGCGTGAGTTTGATCTGTATGTTTGCGGCACTGCTGAGTATTGTTAAAGTGATTCGTTTGGAGCCTGCGATTGTTTTCAAAGGATAGCGCATGAGTGCGATTGCGGTACATTGCCAGAATTTGGTCAAAATCTATGCAACCGGCAATCAAAAAGTCACCGCATTAAATGGCATCAATCTCGACATTGCCCAGGGCGAATTAATGATGCTGGTGGGGCCTTCCGGTTGCGGCAAAACCACCTTGATTTCGGTGATCGCGGGTATTCTTGATCAAGACGATGGTGTTTGCGAATTATTCGGGCAAAATATCCTGAAGATGCGCAGTGCCGAGAAATTGAAGTTTCGTGCGCAAAATATTGGTTTTGTGTTTCAGGCGTTTAACCTGCTCCCTGCCTTGAATGCCATGGAAAATGTCTCCGTGCCGTTGATTATCAACGGCGTAAGGCGCCAAACAGCGGAGCGCCAAGCCGCTGCGGTGCTGGAACAAGTGGGCCTGGGTGAACGCAGAAAATCATTGCCCGCAGAACTGTCCGGCGGGCAACAGCAACGGGTCGCGATTGCCCGCGCGTTGGTGCATAGTCCACGACTGATCGTTTGTGATGAACCGACCAGTGCCTTGGATCATGAAAGCGGACGTAATGTAATGACTTTACTTAAAGATGTTGCTTTACATAAAGATCGCACCTTGGTGATAGTGACCCACGATGCTAGGATTTTTGAATTTGCGGATCGCATGGCGAAGATGGACGATGGACATATTGTGAATGTTAGCGGATCCAAACCATTGCACGAGGCGTTATGATCACCAAATACTTACTCCCCTTACTGGCCATCATTGGTTTTCTGTTCGCCTCCTATACAGTGGTGAGCAGCAATAAACCTTTACCGGTTGCCCCAGCCGTTGCAGAACCCGCATCAGCACCATTTAAAACCTTTATCGCCGGGGCAGGCATTATTGAACCCCAAAGCCAAAATATTGCCATTGGTACGCCGTTGTCACGCATCGTCAACATGGTCAGTGTCAAAGTTGGCGATAAAGTAAAAGCGGGTACGCCGTTATTTTATTTGGATGATCGCGATACCCGTGCTGAATTAAACGTAAAACTGGCGGATTTAGCCAAAGCGCAAACAGATTTAAGGGTCGCCAAAGCCAGCTTAAATGATACGCAAACCTTAAGCAATATGGCAGAAGCGGTCGCCGATAAAGGCGCGATCAGCGGCGAAGAACTATTAAAAAGACGGAATGCACTACAGGTCAACAAAGCCAAGCTAGATAGCGCCAAAGCCTTGATCAAACAGGCGGAAGCAAGCGTTAACAATAGCCAGATTACCCTAGAGCGATTGGTCATACGCGCACCCGCAGAAGGTGAAGTGTTGCAAGTCAACTTGCGCGCAGGGGAATTTGCCCAGGCGGGCGCACTCAATACGCCGCTCATGGTGCTGGGCAATCTGGATGAACTGCATGTGCGCGTGGATATTGACGAAAACGATGCCTGGCGCTTTAACAAAACCAGTAAAGCCGTGGCGTATTTACGCGGTAATCGTAGCGTTAAAGTGGATTTAAATCTGGCTTATGTGGAGCCGTATGTCATCCCGAAAAAATCCTTAACTGGCGACAGTACCGAGCGCGTCGATACCCGCGTATTACAGGCGCTGTACCGTTTTGAACGCAAACAATTACCGATCTATGTCGGGCAACAAATGGATGTATTCATTGCAGCGCAGGATTACAGCCCGCAATAAGAATAGGGTATATTTAGAGTTTCCTTCCATACTTAACCTAAATTGAACGTATGCAAATTCCAGAAGCCATTACCCAATTACACCCGCAGATGCTTGTCTGGCGCAGGCATTTGCACCGCTATCCTGAAACCGCTTATGAAGAAGTGCAAACCGCCGATTTTATTGCCCAACAGTTGCGAGATTTCGGTTTTATCCCGCACACTGGCTTGGCTAAAACTGGCGTGGTTGCCAGCTTATCAGTAGGCGCCAGTACTAAAACCATCGCCTTACGTGCCGATATGGATGCCTTGCATATTCATGAACATAACGAATTCGCCTATAAATCTACGGTATCCGGTAAAATGCACGCCTGTGGACATGACGGGCATAGCGCAATGCTACTGGGTGCCGCTAAGCATTTGGTCGATACACAACAGTTTGATGGCACGGTGCATTTTATTTTTCAACCGGCAGAAGAAGGGCGGGCTGGTGCGCAACAGATGTTAGCAGAGGGTTTATTTGAACAATTCCCTAGCGATTGTGTGTTCGGCTTGCACAATTTTCCCAACGTACCCGTCGGGCATTTTGCCATCAAAGCAGGGCCGATGATGGCGGCGTTAAATTGCTTTGAAATCACCCTAACTGGCAAAGCCTGCCATGCTGCCAAGCCACATTTAGGGCAAGACCCGATGATAGCCGCCGCGCAATTAATCATGGCACTGCAAACCATTGTTAGCCGTAATGTTAACCCACACGAACCTGCGGTGGTTAGCGTAACCCAAATTCACAGTGGTCAAACCTGGAATGCCATCCCAGAAGAGGTCACCTTGCGCGGCACTTATCGCTGCTTTGAATACAGCGTGCAACAGTTACTGGAGCGTCGTTTACAGGAATTGACCGAAACCTTGAGCATGGCGTTTAACGTAACCGGTCAAATCGTCTTTAATCCCGAAAATCCGGGCTATCCGGTTACCAGTAACAGCATTAAAGAAACCGCTATTGCGGTGGCTGTGGCAACTGCGGTGGTGGGCGAGCAAGCGGTAGATTTAAACCCAGTGCCAAGCATGGGTTCGGAAGATTTTGCATTTATGCTCCAGCAAAAGCCCGGGTGCTATGTGTGGCTGGGTAACGGCAACCAGCCCTGTTGTGGGCAGTTGCATAATCCCCACTATGATTTTAATGATGACATCTTACCGATTGGCGCCGCTTATTGGGTTAAACTGGTCGAAACTGTGTTAAATAAATAGGGTGTAACGGTATGAAGGAAATAATAATAAATCGCTTGGCAGTTGGATTGTTGCTGTTGGGATTTAGTCAGGTATTGTTTGCCAGTTCGTATAGGGTTGAAGTCTTGGTTTTTGCCCATAAACAGCCCAATACTGAGGTTTTTGAGCAAACCACCAGCGCCCTAAAACCGCCGGATTCAATTGTCGAGGTTGGTGCGAATAATGATTCTGGAGAGGTTGCCCTGGATGAGGAGCCGTTAAGTGGTTTAAGTGCGGCTTATCAGCAATTATCGCAGCAAGCAAATTATGCGGTTTTGTTAAAAAAAGCCTGGGTGCAAAGTATTAGCACTGATCAATCGACGCCTGCGGCACATATTCAAACTGCCGATCATACCCTAAATGGCTATGTTAGCCTGATTACCAACGGCGCCATGACCATGCAGGTGGATGTTGAATATACAGTTACCCGAGAGAACCGTTATAATCAAACCATCAGCATAACGCCAGTGATATACCATTTAACAGAAAAACGCCCCTTGAAATTTAATGAGAGCCACTATTTTGATCATCCTCAGATTGGCGTGATTATGTTGGTTACGCCGTTGTAAGGTTTAGTTTTTGCACCTGTTTTGGGTTGCAATTTTGTTACTTTATTCGCAGCGATTAGCTGTTAAAGCAAATAGCCATATCATTATGCTATGATCTTTGGAAGATTAATTTGAGTGGAAAAATCTATTCTTAAACTGTTATTATTTTTAACCCGTTACCTTTAAGTAACCGTAATCCAATTGTTAACCATGCACCCCATCATTGAGAAAGTCACGCAAGAAGTCATTAACCGTAGCCACGAGACCCGTTCCCGCTATCTTAACTACATTAATTCCATCGCTAAAAAAGAGCCTATCCGTTCCGGCATGGGTTGCGGCAATTTAGCGCACGGTTTCGCAGCCTGTAGCGCTACTGAAAAAGCCGATTTAACCGGTATACAAAAAGCCAATATCGGCATTATTACCTCTTACAACGATATGTTATCCGCGCATCAGCCTTATAAAGATGCACCAGATATGTTGAAAACCGCGATTCGCGAAGCGGGCGGTGTTGCACAAGTCGCCGGCGGTGTACCCGCCATGTGTGACGGCATCACGCAAGGTCAAGCGGGTATGGAATTGTCCTTGTTCAGCCGTGATTTAATCGCGATGGCTACCGCTATCGGCATGAGCCATAATATGTTTGATGGCGCATTGTACCTAGGTGTGTGCGATAAAATCGTACCTGGTCTATTGATTGGCGCGCTTAGCTTTGGACATTTACCCGCAGTATTCGTCCCCGCAGGTCCCATGCCCAGTGGTATCACCAATAAAGAAAAAGCCCGTGCGCGTCAAGCGTATGCGGTAGGTAAAATTGGGCGTAAAGAATTGCTGGAAGCAGAGTCTGCCTCTTACCACAGCCTCGGCACCTGCACGTTTTACGGCACGGCCAACAGCAACCAGATGATGATGGAAATCATGGGATTGCATTTGCCGGGTAGTTCGTTTGTCAATCCATACACCCCCTTGCGCGATGAACTGACCAAAGCCGCCGCGAAACAAGTGTTGAAATTCACTGCGTTAGGGGATGATTACCGTCCTATTGCACACATGGTTTCTGAAAAAGCCATCATCAATGCCGTGATCGGCTTGCTGGCAACGGGAGGGTCAACCAATCATACCATGCACTTAATCGCTATCGCCCGCGCGGCGGGGATCGTGCTGAACTGGGACGATTTTGATACGCTGTCCAAAGCCGTGCCGCTTATCGCCAAAATTTACCCCAATGGACCTGCGGACGTGAACCATTTCCACGCGGCAGGCGGCATGGGGGTATTAATCGCTGAGCTGTTACGTAATGGCTTGTTGCATCCCGATACGGTCACGGTTGCCGATCAGCGCGGTATGCACAGTTACACCGAAGAGCCTAAACTGATTGACGGGGTTTTGCGCTGGGAAAAAGTATCAGAAACGTCTTTAGATACCGAAGTGTTAGGCACTATTGCCAAGCCATTTGCTACGGGCGGCGGCTTGCATGTGATGCACGGCAATTTAGGGCGGGGTATTTCTAAATTATCCGCCGTTTCAGAAGATCACCAGATTGTAGAAGCACCCGCCGTGGTATTTGACGATCAAGAAGACATGCTCTCTGCATTTAAACGCGGCGAATTGGAAAAAGATTTCGTCGCGGTTATCCGTTATCAAGGCCCCCGTGCCAACGGTATGCCTGAGTTGCATAAACTCACGCCGCCGCTGGGGGTATTGCAAGATAAAGGTTTTAAAGTCGCGCTGGTCACCGATGGTCGTATGTCTGGCGCTTCCGGTAAAGTGCCGTCGGTCATCCATTTGTGTCCTGAATGCGAAATGGGCGGCCCGTTGGCGAAGGTCCGCAATGGCGATATTATTGCGCTGAACTTACAAACTGGCGAAGTGAATGTGGTGATGGATAATGCAGAGTTTGCAGCCAGAATCCCGCTACCGAAAGCCACCACCAACCACCATTACGGCATGGGACGTGAAATGTTCGGCAACTTCCGCTTAGGCGCCTCATCCGCTGAGACGGGTGCGTCTAATTTGTTTATTGTCGATTAATGGGATACAGGATTTAGTTAAAAAATCTCCCCTAACCCCTCTTTTTCAAAGAAGGGAATGGATTCGTTACCTCGGATTTACCATTTATTTATTTCAGTAGGTTATTTGCCTGCCCACACCTAAGGAACCCCTATGCAACAACACTGGAAAATTCAAGCGAAAGAAATTTTAACCGCCTGCCCTGTCATGCCAGTGATGGTTATCCAAAATGCCGACGATGCTGTCCCAATGGCGAAAGCCCTTTGTGCTGGGGGCATTCGCGTACTGGAAATCACGCTGCGTACCCCTGCGGCACTTGAGTCCATTAAGCGCATCGCCCAAGAAGTGCCGGAAGCCATCGTTGGCGCAGGCACCATCATTACCACCCACCAATTACAAGCAGTTACTGAAGCTGGTGCTGTTTTTGCCATTAGCCCTGGCCTAACCCCGACCTTACTCCATGCCGCTAATCATGGTGCAATTGCCTTAATTCCGGGCATCTCTACGCTTTCGGAATTAATCATGGGTATGGAGTACGGTTACGACTGCTTTAAATTTTTCCCTGCGGAAGCCGCAGGCGGAATTCCTATGCTCAAAGCCATAGCAGGGCCGATTCCGCAGGTGACCTTTTGCCCGACTGGTGGCATTTCGCCACAAAATTATCAAGCTTATTTGGCGTTGGATAACGTGGCTTGTGTCGGTGGGTCGTGGTTGGTTCCGGCGGAAGCCGTTAAAGCTAAAAATTGGCAAGCGATTACTGATTTGGCGAAAGCCGCAGTTGCTGGGGCTTAGTTATCCTATTCGCTTTAAAAAGAAGGGTGAAGAGAATGTATTTGAAAAATTTCTCCTAACCCCTTTTTTTTCAAAGAAGGGTGCTAAACGGTTACGCAATTGCAACCGTGTAAATAGTGAATTAATACTGGAATGTTATTAATAATGTGGATTGAAAATTTATTTTGGGTATTGGTTTTTTTAATTATATATACTTATTTATTTTACCCATTAATACTTTTAATCATCAGTAGTGTTATCCAAAGTTTGCAAAATCCCCTTTATTTAGTTAATAAAAAAGAACACGACGTCATAGCCATAGAAAGTTGGCCGGCAGTAGCGGTTGTTATTGCAGCTTTTAATGAAGAAAAGCATATAATTGAACGCATTAATAATTTACTGGCGCAAAATTATCCGGTCGATAAATTAACGCTTTATATTGGTTCTGATGGCAGTACTGATGATACGGTTGCTTTGGTTAATACTATTAAAGATAAGCGGGTAGTATTATTTGATTACGCGGTTAATCGCGGTAAAGTTTCAGTCTTAAACGATTTGCTGACGCATATTAACCAAACCGTGGTGGTGTTTTCCGATGCCAATGCTTTTTTTAAACCGGACGCCTTAAAAAAACTCACGCGGCATTTTGTTGGCAATAATGCTATTGCGGGTGTTTGTGGCGAATTGCAGTTAATTGATGGCCAAAAGGGCGATAATCAAGATGGTTTATATTGGCGATTGGAGCGCTTTTTAAAATTCCATGAAGGCAAAATAAACGGCTTTTTAGGTGCTAATGGCGCAATATATGCGTTGCGACGCGAGCATTGCCAACCATTGCCAGCAGATACCATCATAGATGACTTTATGCTATTTATGAATGTGGCTCTGGCAGGGCATCAATTAATATACGATAACGAGGCCATTGCTGAAGAAGAAATTGTAACGGATAGATCCGGTGAATACAGGCGTCGTGTGCGAATTGGTGCGGGTAATTATCAAGCTTTTTTTAGATTATTATCACTCTATCATCCCAAGCAGAAATGGCGAATATTGACTTATAGCTCACATAAGGTAATACGCTGGTTTACGCCGCATTTTATGTTGCTGCTGTTAATATTAAATGTATTATTGCTTGGTAAGTTACTGTATAAGCTTATTTTTATTGCGCAATTATTAGTATATATAACGGTTTTTGTTATCGTTAAATATAAAAAAAATCAGCCGTTGTCGGCTTTAATTAATTTACCGGTATTTTTAATTACCATGAATTTCGCCTTGGGTCATGGTTTTATTAACTATATTTTTGGTAATGCCAATGGCGCGTGGAAAAGAACCGAGCGTTGAGATAATTTAAAAAATGGACTGGTCTCGTGTGAGACATCGTTAAATGGGTAAAATAGCAAAATTAGCACATAAACTATTCTGCTCGCCTGGTAGAATCTCGATATGGTCAAAGGCAATATTGCCCATTTCAACACACACAAAATCTTTGTAGGCTTTGTTGCCTAAGTCAGATATGTTAGGCGCTGCTTGCGTCCATGGATTCCAAATGACCGCTGTTTTAGTGCTGGTAGAAGAAATCTGAATGCGACGATTGAAAGCGGCGTCCACGATAATCAACTCATTCTTTGGATCTGTATAAATACGGTCAACTTCTTCCGTAATCACAACCGCACCCTGTTGTGATTTTTCAGCATCCTGATCTAATTTATCAAAATAATGGCACCCCGCCAATCCCAAAATCTGTACGCGCCTAATATCACTAATCCGAAAATAACTGTGGAAAGCCTGGGTAATGGAAAAGGCTTTGTCGCCGGTATTATAGGTCGTCAAATTTAAGCTGAGGCTGCTGCCGATGGTAATGTCGAGTATTAATGTAAACGGCTTATGCCAGATTTCTGCATTTTCAAAGCTTTCATTAAACAAGAGCTTGATTTTGGTTTCACCATCGCTGCTCGCCTCGGTATCGGCAACTTGCCAAAAGTGATTGCGCACAAAGCCGTGATTTGCGCGGTGCAAACGCTTTGGGTCTGCTCCAAACCAAGGCCAGCAGAGGGGAATGCCGCCGCGAATCGCCTTGCCTTCGGTGTAGGCCGATTGTTGGCTGAGAAATAATAAATCTTCGGCTTCAGCAACGGGCTGAAATGATAAAACTTGCGCCCCATAGATTGAAATTAAGGCGTTAGCGCTATGATTGTTGATCTTAATAAACGGAAAACCGCCATTGCCCGCTACAAACTCAAGCTGGCCTGCAATGCCAAAGTCGTTATTTAATTGCTTAATTTCCATATTCGTTACGGTTAGTATTGTTGCTTTATTACACGCAAAGATTATACCAAACCCAGCCATTCATCCCGCATAAATGCTTTGCATTAAGCCATATCAACCTTTGACGGACGTTCTCGTCGGTATTTTCTAATTTATCCTGAAAATCGTAATGGATTAAAGCCCGAAAATGGTGCGATAAATATAATATTGTACAACATTAAGTCGGCACGATTACGCTATGGCAACAATAATTTTTCTGTAATGTCCAGATTGATAATTTATAACTAATTGTATTTTTTTATAAAATTTCAGTAAATAAAATTTTTTGGCATTTTGGCACGGTATCTGCTTCAGTCATAGTAAGCACAGCCTGTTGGATGTGTAACAAAATCCAAGGAGGGGTATTAAAGCTTATGAGCCTTTAATTTAAGTGGGGTTGTTTTTACTAAACGGGTATAGACGCTTTGCAATTACAGGATTTATTACTTACTGAGGTCAATATGAAACACGCTGAACTTTTTACGGTTAAAAAATTAGTTAAAACTTTTTATGCTATTGCAGCGGCTGCAAGCTTAAGTTTTGTAGGTAACTTAGAGGCTGCTGAAAAGCTTGAAAAAGAAACCTTAAAACTTGGCTTTATTAAGCTTACCGATATGGCGCCTTTGGCAGTAGCCTTTGAAAAAGGCTTTTTTGATGAAGAAGGTCTGTCGGTGCAATTGGAGGCGCAAGCCAATTGGAAAGTGTTATTTGACCGGGTGGTCAGCGGTGAGTTGGATGGTGCGCACATGCTGGCACCCCTGCCCTTGGGCGGCGCTATCGGGTTTGGCACCAAAGCCGATATTGTCAGTGCCTTTACCATGACCTTAAATGGCGACGCGATTACCGTTTCAAATGATGTTTGGAAACAAATGAAACCGCAAATCCCACAGCAGGACGGTAAACCGGTGCATCCGATTAAAGCGGACACCTTAAAGCCAGTACTTGAAAAGTACAAGGCAGAAGGTAAGCCGTTTAACATGGCGATGACCTTCCCGGTCGGCACCCATAACATAAAATTGCGTTACTGGCTGGCAGCGGGCGGCATTCATCCCGGCTTTTACGGCCCTCCGCAAGACACTTCTGGTCAGATTGGTGCTGAGGCTATGCTGTCCGTAACGCCGCCACCGCAAATGCCTGCGACGATGGATTCCGGCACCATCGTCGGTTATTGCGTGGGTGAGCCTTGGAACCAACAAGCGGTATTCAAGGGTATCGGTGTACCAGTGATCAGCGACTATGAGCTGATGAAAAACAGTGCGGAAAAAATATTTGGCGTGAGTAAAGCATTCGCCGATAAAAATCCTAAAACCCATGTGGCGGTGATTAAAGCCTTAATTCGTGCCTCAATGTGGCTGGATGCAGAGGCGAATAAAAACCGCAATGAAGGCGTGGAGATGTTGTCGCAAAAACAATATGTTGGTGCAGATTATGAGGTGATTGCCAACAGCATGAACGGCACTTTTGAATATGAAAAAGGCGATAAACGTCAGTTGCCGGATTTTAACGTGTTCTCGCGCTATAACGCTTCCTACCCTTATTACAGCGATGCAGTGTGGAACCTGACGCAAATGCGCCGCTGGGGACAAATTAACGAAGCTAAACCAGATGCTTGGTATTTGGAAACCGCTAAAAAAGTCTATCGCCCCGATATTTTTATGGCGGCTGCTAAAGCGCTGATTGCGGAAGGCAAAGCCAAAGCCAGTGATTTCCCCGGCGAGGGTGAAACCGGTATTAAACCTGCCAGTGCTGACTTTATTGATGGTATTGCTTTTGATGCCACTAAGCCGAATGATTATTTAAATAAATTTACAATTGGTTTAAAAGGCAAACAAGTGGTTAAAGGCGGCAAGGTGGTTGGATAACGCCTGATCGCAAGGTTCATCGTAGTGTTCTCCCCTCTTTACAGCGGATGTTGGTTCAGTGCAAGGACGCACGTTTTTTAGGGGATAGGTATCTTTACACAGCTTCTTTTTTAGTTTTTCTAGTTCTCAAGCTGGAGCGCTCATCGTTATACACAAGTGCGCTGAAGCCCGTCATTCCGGCATCCATGCCGGAATGACGTACCCCTTTAGACTTGTGTATAACGATGAGCGCTCCAGCTTGGGAACTGCACTGCCGAAGCCCCAGCTTCGCACATTAATCAAGGAAGCACCCTTTTATAGTTAATGAACATTTAGGAGTCCATTATGCACAATCAACTCATTAAATTTCTGAACATCACTGGCCTTACTTGGTTTGTGCCGTTCGTGAAAATGGCCGCAGGGGAAAATCCAACCCAACAAGCCCGAGAATTACTCTTAATCATGGGCGTACCGATTATTGCGTTCCTGATGTTTTTAGGCTTGTGGAGTTTTTCGGCGTCTAAAGTCAACACCAGCCTGGGCGCAATCCCAGGGCCGGTTGCGGTTTGGCATGAGGCAGGCGGTTTATTGGACGACCATTTTGCCGAACGTGCTAAAGAGGTTGACTATTACCAACGGCAACAGGAGCGCAACGATAAAAAACACGTAGAAGATCCTACCGCTGAAATTAAGGTGCGGCCTTACAACGGACAGGCAACCTACTTGGACAAAATTTTCACCAGCCTTTACACGGTATTTGCAGGTTTCGTCATTGCCTCACTGATTGCGATACCGTTAGGGCTGTTATGCGGCATGAGTCCGATTTTTAACACTGCACTCAATCCCTTGATCCAGATATTCAAGCCGGTGTCACCCTTGGCGTGGTTACCGATTGTGACATTGGTGGTCAGTGCCCTGTATGTCACGACGGATGATTCTTGGTTTGAAAAATCCTTTTTGACCTCTGCCATTACCGTAACTTTATGTTCCTTATGGCCGACGTTGATTAACACCGCAGTAGGGGTGTCGTCTATCGACAAAGATTTGGTCAATGTCGGTAAAGTATTGCGGCTTAACTGGAGCACCCAGATTAGAAAAATCATTTTACCCTCGGCCCTGCCGTATATTTTTACGGGGATGCGTTTGTCGTTAGGGGTGGGCTGGATGGTGCTAATCGCTGCGGAAATGCTGGCACAAAATCCAGGGTTAGGTAAGTTCGTATGGGATGAATTTCAAAACGGCAGCTCTAATTCCTTGGGCAGAATTATGGTGGCGGTGTTTACGATTGGGCTGATTGGTTTCATTTTAGACCGCATCATGCAGTCATTCCAAAAAGTGTTTTCCTTTGGTAAAGCCATTTAAGGAAGAAACGAAAACGCCGCCCGTAAAACTAAATACTATGCGTTCCCACGCAGTGCATGGGAGCGAAAAACAGGAGAAAACCATGTCAGCGGTAAAACTTAACGTCGTGGATATTATGAATGACAGCACACCGCTATACCCTTCAAATGATGCTTTTCAGCCATTACTGGAACTTAAGGATGTCTGTAAAAGCTATGGCGAAGGTAAAGCTAAAGCCTCGATTTTGAAGAACATCAACTTGTCGGTCAGAGAAGGCGAATTTATTGCCATCGTCGGATTTTCCGGCAGCGGCAAGACGACGCTTATTTCAACGATTGCGGGTTTGATTCAAGCGGACAGTGGCGAGGTATTAAAGCAAGGTCAACCCATTACCGCACCGGGGCCGGATCGCGGCGTGGTGTTTCAAAATTATTCCTTGATGCCTTGGCTGACGGTATTTGAAAACGTCGCTTTAGCGGTTGATGAGATTTTTAAAGCGTGGCCTAAGGACAAGCGTCACGCCCATACCGAAAAATACGTACGCATGGTGAACTTGGGCGCGGCGATGCACAAACGGCCGGCGGAACTTTCTGGCGGAATGCGCCAACGCGTCAATGTGGCGCGGGCGTTGGCGGCAAATCCTGATATTTTATTGTTAGATGAACCGTTGAGTGCCTTGGATGCGTTGACGCGGGGTAATTTGCAGGACGAAATCTTGTCGATTTGGTCACAGGAAAAAAAGACCGTCATCCTCATCACCAATGATGTCGATGAGGCGATTTACATGGCGGATCGGGTTATTCCGCTTAATCCTGGTCCCGATGCGACGTTTGGGCCTGCTTTCAACATTAACATCGCCCGTCCGCGTGACCGCACCGCTTTAAACCATAATGCAGAGTTTCAGCATTTACGTTCTGAAATCACCCGCTATTTAATGGACATCGGTATTGCAAAAACGCAACAAAGCACTGGCAGGTCTATCGTGTTGCCCAGTGTCAGGCCGAATACGCGTAATGATTGGGAGATAGAAAAGTCAGCGCTGCATGTGGTTAAAACCGAAGTGCCATCGCCGCGTTATTTGGAATTTTCAAATCTCTCAAAAATTTATCCAACTTCAGATGGCAATAGCACCGTGAAAGTGGTGGATGGTTTTGACTTGAAGATGAAAAAAGGCGAATTCATTTCCATTATTGGGCATTCCGGCTGTGGCAAATCCACGGTGTTGTCGATGACCGCCGGTTTAAACAGCATTTCGGAAGGCGTGATTATTTTGGACAACCGCGAAGTCGATAGCGCAGGGCCAGATCGCGGGGTGGTGTTCCAGGCACCCAGTTTGTTTCCTTGGTTGACAGCGTTTGAAAACGTCACGTTGGGCGTGGATAAGGTTTATCCGCATGCGTCAAAATCAGAACGCGACGACATTGTTGAATATTATTTGACGCGGGTTGGCTTGGGCGATGCTTTGCGTAAAAAAGCGGGAGACATGTCCAATGGCATGAAGCAACGGGTTGGCATTGCACGGGCATTTGCGTTATCGCCCAAATTACTCTTGTTGGATGAACCGTTTGGGATGCTGGATTCCTTGACCCGTTGGGAATTGCAGGAAGTGCTGATGGAAGTGTGGGAGCGCACGCATGTGACGGCGATTATCGTCACGCATGACGTAGATGAAGCGATTTTGCTGGCGGATCGCGTGGTGATGATGACGAATGGCCCACATGCCAAAATCGGCACAATCCAAGACATTAATTTACCCAGGCCCCGTTCGCGCAAAGCATTGCTGGCACACCCTGATTATTACCATTATCGGGAAAGTATTTTGAGTTTTCTCAGTGAATGTGATCACACGCATTAGTCGGGTGTATCTAACAACTTGTCCCCTCTCCCTCAGGGAGAGGGCTAGGGAGAGGGGGGTTAAATAGATAAAAGTCTGTTGTTATTCACCCTCATCCCAATCTTTTTCCTTCAAGGGCATGAGTATCTACATAAGTATAGTTTCCGTCATTCCGGCAGGGAAGCCGGAATCCAGAGCCAGGGATGGTAATGTGGTTGAACATAAGTATTTGATTTATCTTCGGTACTAGACCATTTGTCACATCCATGTGACTGGATTCCGGCTTCCCTGCCGGAATGACGTGCTTTGAAATTTGTGTAGATACCTATGCTTCAGGGGAGAAGACGTTGGTGTTTTGGAGGTGAGTGATGGAAACGCGTTGCAAAAGATTTGAAGACATTTCAATCAGTGAAAAGCTGTTGTATTCACTGTGTTTAATGACCATCGGCATAGGCTATTTATTTGCCTTGACGCACATGGTTTACACGCATCAAATGCGCGATGGTGAGCCAGGGGTTTCGGTGCAGGACGTGATGATTGCTTATTACGGCTCGCATAATCAAACCCGTTTGGGGTCTGCTATTGATGGTGGACCGATGGAGCCGAATTTAAAATCGGCACAGGATAAGCAAGCCATTCTTAATTGGCTGCAAACCGATAAAAGCGAGCAGCAATACGCCGAAGTGATCGCACCGATTTTAAATCGCGATTGCACGGGTTGTCATACGCCCGCTATTAATCCGAGTCTGCCCAATTTAAGCACTTATGCAGGGGTGATGGAGGTGGCAAAATCAAAAGCCGCCTCTTTGCCCAGTTTGGTGAAAGTGTCGCATATTCATTTATTTGGTATAGCGTTCATTTTGTTATTTACCGGCAGAATTTTTATTTATTGTGAATGTAATGTCACTTTAAAGCGCTTGATTGTCGTGATTCCTTTTTTGGCGATGGTCATTGATACGTTTTCTTGGTTTGTCACCCGTCAGATTCCCCAGTTTGCTTATGTGGTGGTTTTTTCGGGGGCGTTGATGGGGCTTGCGATGGGTGCGCAAATTGTGATTAGTCTGTATCAAATGTGGGTGAATGTTTTTCCGCTGCCTTTCAGGTCTTTGAGCAACTCGCCATGGCAAGACTGGTTGGTTTTTCGCAAATTGGCTGATTTGGGCGCGTTGTTTCGCTTTAGCGTATTGCCGTTATTTAACTGGTTTGGGTTAAAGAGTAAGCAGATAGGATTTAGTTTGTATCAAATAAGCTTGTATAAGCTGAATAATTGTTTGGATTTTTATGCAAACAATCAATCCTTGCAAGATCAACAGCAGGTTAAACAATATAGCGATGTTTTGCATGATTACGGTTACGCAATTGTGTCTAATGGCAATGGCTGGTTAGTTAAAGAGTCACTGTTTTGCTGGCATTTCTTGGAGTCTATTAACAAAATGGAGCAATACGTCAAAACTATTCAGTATAAAAAACAGACACGTTAAAAAGCGTCATGTCCCATTGGCTTACTTAATTTTTAGGAGCAGTTTTATATGCAATCGGAACACAAATACTTATGGCTGTCCGCCTCGTTGTTGGCAATGTCAACCGTCTCCAGCCCTGTTTTAGCGAAGAACGTTACACAAGAAATTGAAGATGCGCTGAATTTTTATCATTATGGCAAAAACGGCGCGGTTAAGTTTGACCTTAACTATCGCTGGGAGAATGTCGATCAGGATAATGTGTTAGGTGCTAATGGCAAACCTGCCGCCATTCAGCCACACACGGCTAATGGAAACACCGCGCGTTTACGTTTAGGCTTGTTATCGCCGATTTTTTATGGGCTACAAGGCTATGCCGAATATGAAGGTAATCTTGCCATGCAGGAAGATTACAACAGTACCCGTAACGGCAATACCGGCTACTCCACCATTGCCGATCCCGATCACAGCGAGCTTAACCAGCTTTGGATCAATTATACTGGTATTCCTGATACTGAAATTAAAGGCGGTCGGCAACGGATTAAACTGGATGACGACCGCTTTATCGGCAACGTCGGTTGGCGGCAGATGGAAACAACCTTTGATGCGGTGTTACTAACCCATAAAAACCAACAGCTTTTTGGCCTCACTATTAATGCGGGTTACATCGGTAACGTCAATACCTTTACCGCCACTACTGAAAATATCAATGCGCCGATTTTGAATCTGAATTACAAAGTGGGTGATTACGGCAATGCGGTGGCTTATGGTTATTGGCTAGACTACACCGAAAAAGACACCTATGAAAAATCCAGCCAAACCTATGGGGTAAAGTTCTCCAATTATCAAAAACCGGGCGATACCCTTAAGATCACCGATGATTTGGGTGTGGTGTATACCGCTGAATACAGTTATCAACAGGATTATGGTCATGGCGTGACACATTATGCGGCGGATCGCCTGAATTTAATGGGCGGTGTAACGGCGTTTAATTTCACCTTGCAAGGGGCGATGGAGCAGTTAGACGGTAGGGGGCTGAATAAAACCTTCGATACGCCTTTAGGCACTAACCATGCCTTTCAAGGCTGGGCAGATTTGTTCTTGGTCACGCCTGTTAATGGGGTACGGGATGTGTTCGGTACACTAATCGGGCAGTTTGACCAAGGCAATACCATTGCAACCTTTGTGTACCATGATTTCACCGATGATACCGGCAGCCTGCATTACGGTAAAGAATACGACGCGCAGGTGCTGAAAAAATTCGGTAAGCATTATTCATTGCTGGCGAAATATGCTTTCTACGATGCCGACCAATTCGGGACGGATACGCAGAAAATTTGGTTACAAGCAAATATTAGTTTTTGATTAAGTAATCAATTTGTTTAAATTCTGCCAGCCCATTCCAATGCGCTTTGCTTGCGCTTCTCGAAGGGTTGAACGGGGTTTGTATGGCTCACTAAAGGGTGTGAGCGTGCTGAACCCGTCCATGCTTCGACCGGGTTCAGCACGAACGGATTTCTTCACGCCCAACTAATTTTATTAGGTTTATTAAAACCCAGCCGCTATCATAGAAAACAAGGTGGCTGGCACATACAGCAGCCCAATTAATAAGCGCCACCAAACCGAAATAGACTGAGCTAAAAACAAAGCGACTACGCCCACCAGAAAACCGATAATCGTTAGCCAAAACGCACAGAGTGCATAAGTGTTGTTAGATAAGGGAAAACCAGTATATGCAATTGAAAACAACACTATAAAAGTAATGAACGCAATTGGAACAAAAAAAGGTGTGAATATTAACCAACTACTACTTTTTAACATAAGCTATTACGCCCCATTAAAACTACAACTGACTAATCTTAGCGTATTGCGCTTCCAAATTTTGCAATTGTGAACGCAAGTCCGCCAATTTTTCCTGCTCTTTTTGCAGCACCTCAGCAGGTGCTTTTTCCACAAAACTGGCGTTATTCAATTTACCTTCAATACGGGGTAAATCTTTGGCAATACGTTCTATTTCTTTTGCCAATCGTGCCAATTCCGCTTGCTTATCAATCAAGCCCGCCATCGGGATCAAAATCTGCAATTCACCCACCAACGCAATCGCTGATTCAGGCGGCGTGGCATTTGCTTCCAACCAAACCACGCTTTCCAGGCGGGCGATTTTTTGCAAATACACGCGATTGTTTGCCACAAACTGCCGATCTTCAGGTGAGCCTTGTTGCAACAGTACTGGCAAGGGCTTACCTGGTGCGATATTCATTTCACCGCGAATCCGTCGCACGCCCAAAATAACCGCCATGAGCCAGTTAATTTCGCTGATTGCCGCAGGGTTCAACTGACTTTCATCCAACGTAGGATAAGCTTGCAACATTATCGTATCACCTTGTGCCGAACCTGCTCCCGGCAGGTTTCCGGCACACACACCCTCCTTGGCGATAATACCTGCCAAAGGCGCGACCCGCTGCCAAATCTCTTCGGTGATAAACGGCATAATCGGATGCGCCAAACGTAGGATAGTTTCCAATACCGTCAATAAAGTTTTGCGTGTGCCGCGTTGCAAGGTCAGGTCATCGGATTGCAACGAAATTTTCGCCAGCTCCAAATACCAATCGCAATATTCGTTCCACGTAAAGTCGTACAACGCTTGCGCCGCGAGATCAAAGCGGTATTGGTCAATCGCTTGCGTCACCGTCGCAGTCACTTCTTGCAGTCTGGACACAATCCACCGATCCACTTGGCTGTAAGCACACACCGCATCACCTATACCGTTATCCTGTTCTTCGGTATTCATCAGCACAAAGCGCGCAGCATTCCAGAGTTTATTACAGAAATTGCGGTAGCCCTCGGTGCGTTCTAAATCGAAACGGATGTCACGCCCCGTTGAGGCTAAGGACGCAAAGGTAAAGCGCAAGGCATCGGTGCCGTAAGCGGCTATGCCGTCTGGGAACTCTTTACGGGTTTTTTGCTCAATTTTTTTCGCCAAATGTGGCTGCATCATGCCGGAAATGCGTTTGGCAACCAGCGCTTCCAAATCAATGCCGTCAATAATATCAATAGGGTCAATGACATTACCTTTGGACTTGGACATTTTTTGCCCCTCGCCATCGCGCACCAAGCCATGAATATAGACTTCCTTAAACGGCACTTCGCCTTGAAACTTCAAGCCCATCATGATCATCCGCGCCACCCAGAAGAAAATGATGTCAAAACCGGTGACCAATACGCTGGTGGGGTAAAACGTCGCCAGCTCAGGGGTTTTCTCAGGCCAGCCCAAGGTTGAAAACGGCCAAAGCGCCGATGAAAACCACGTATCCAGCACATCTTCATCTTGTCTTAACGGGTAATCGGCGGCTAAGCCATGCTTTTCGCGAATCGCTGACTCGGATTTACCCACATAAATATTACCCAGCTCATCGTACCAAGCGGGAATGCGGTGTCCCCACCAGATTTGCCGCGAAATACACCAATCTTGGATATTACGCATCCATTCAAAATAGGTGTTTTTCCAGTTATCGGGGACAAATTTAATATCGCCGTTTTCCACCGCCGCGATGGCAGGCGCGGCTAATGGCGCAACTTTCACATACCACTGATCGGTCAGCAATGGCTCAATGACTGAACCGGAACGATCACCGCGCGGCACTTTTAACGCATGGGGTTCGATTTTTTCTAATAAGCCTTGCGCGTCTAAATCCGCAACGATTTGCTTACGCGCCGCAAAACGCTCAAGCCCAATATACGCCTGTGGAATCAAGCCATGCTCATCCTCATCATTGGCGCGAATGTCTGCATCAACCGTGAAAATATTGATCAAGCCACCGTGCGGTAACCCTAAGATGGCGGATTCTTGTTGATGGCGTTTCCATACCTCGTAGTCATTAAAATCATGCGCGGGGGTAATTTTGACGCAGCCTGTACCGAATTCAGGATTCACATATTCATCGGCGATAATCGGGATTTTCCGCCCCGTCAACGGCAACAGTACAAATTCACCCAGCAAATGTTTATACCGCTCATCATTGGGATGAATCGCCACTGCCGCATCGCCCAGCAAGGTTTCAGGACGGGTGGTCGCCACCAGCAAATGCCCCGTGCCGTTCGCCAAGGGATAACGCAAATACCACATGCTGCCTTGCGTTTCTTCTGGGATGACTTCCAAATCCGACACGGCGGTATGTAGCACCGGATCCCAGTTCACCAAACGCTTACCGCGATAAATCAGCCCTTCTTCATACAATTGCACAAACACATCCTGCACCGCATCGGACATGCCATCATCCATGGTGAAGCGTTCACGCGACCAGTCTAAGGATGAACCCATACGCCTTAACTGGCGGGTAATGGTGCTACCGGATTCCGCTTTCCAATCCCAGATTTTGTCGATAAACGCCTCGCGACCATAATCATGACGGGTTTTGCCTTCCGCATTACACAGCCTTTCCACCACCATTTGCGTGGCGATCCCTGCATGATCCGTCCCCGCTTGCCATAAGGTATTGCGCCCTTGCATGCGGTGGTAGCGGGTGAGCGCATCCATAATCGTGTCTTGAAACGCATGCCCCATGTGCAAACTGCCAGTCACATTGGGCGGCGGAATCATGATGCAATACGGATCACCCGTACCACTGGGCGCAAAATGCCCTTGTGCTTCCCAAGTGTCATACCAGCGTTGTTCGATTGCGTGCGGTGCGTAGGTTTTTTCCATGTTAAGAGGGGGATGTCGGTTTGTTAAAAATCAATGGATGGCATTTTAACGCGACTTGGGGGATTTGGGGGATTTTAGGTGTGGCTGGTGGTCGTGGAATGTGGGGATGCGCATTGCCTTGAAGCAAATTGTGGTTAGCATACACAGCTATAGCCGTGTGCTTATGAATTGAATCTAAGATTCATTTGTGTGATACTCGCCTGAGTACATAAATTTGTGCTATTGATGTTTAAGTAATTTACGCAAATAACACTTTAGGAGCTTCTACGTGTCTAAAAATAAAAACCCAATAAAAACACCTGTACCACCTATTCCTACCCCAGTATTCACAACTCAAATTATCAACGGCGTTAGTACGCTAGTTGGCACAGCGAATAACGATACGATGACCGCGCCTGCTGGAGTAATCCCTCCAAGATTTATTGCTGCGGGCGCTAACGCCTTCTATGCCGTTTCAAATGCTGATGGTGGCGCAGGCGATGACACCATGTACGCATATAACTCAAGCACTTATGGTAATGGTTCTACATTGCATGGCAATATTGGCAATGACAAGTTATATGGCAGCAATATGCGCGACGCGCTTCACGGTGGCGACGGCAACGATACCATTCTCGCTGGCGACGGTAGCGACCTGATTTGGGGTGATGCAGGTAACGATAATATTGATGGCGGCTTAGGCATTGATTTTGCTTATTTCGACAGCGCCACCTCAGCGGTTACCGTTGACTTAGCTCTGACTACTGCACAAAACACTGGCGGCGCTGGTATTGATACTATCGTGAATGTAGAAGGTTTATTTGGCTCTAACTTTAATGATGTTTTGCTAGGTGACGCAACAGCCAACACACTTGATGGCGGCGCTGGCAACGACACTTTAGATGGACGTGCTGGCAACGACACTATCAATGGTGGCGCAGGTGATGACACCATTAGCGGCGGCGATGGTAACGACATCATCAGCGGCGGTGACGGTACAAATACCATTTACGCGGGCGCGGGTGATGATGTCATTAACAAAACAACAATTAGCACAACAGACGGTATTTCTAATGACATGATAGATGGTGGTACTGGTACAGACACCTTAGCCATCAACTTGTATTATGGATCATCGCTCAATGTTGATTTATCTAAAGGCACGGTAACAGGAAATTCTTGGGGTAATACATTTACGCAAACTGTATCGAATATCGAAAATGTATCCACCAACGTAAACAATGCCACTCTAATTGGCAACGATGGCGATAACGTATTAACTGGTGCTTATAGTAGCGTTCTAATAGGTAACGCGGGTAATGACAAGTTAACTGGCTTCTTCCATGATCAAATGACAGGCGGCACGGGTGCTGATACTTTTGCAACGTACCTAAGTCAGGATACTATTTTAGATTTTTCTGCGGCTGAAGGCGACAAAATTGACATAAGCGTATGGGCAGCTTGGGCCAATACCACAAGCAGAGTATGGAACACAGTTATTACGTTCCTTGACAATGGTGCAGCCTTCACTGGCGTAATAGGCCAAGTACATGTGGTGGCAGACGCGACAGTTCCTGGCTTACAGCATATTGAAGCAGACTTCTACGGTGATAAATCCGTATTTTATTCTACTGATGTTTATTCATCTACAACATTAACGGCTAATGATTTTTTCTTTTATTGATTTAATGTTTTTTGCTTAGCGCGTAGAGTGGAAACGAAACCCATCATGAACATAGAGAAGCCGAAATGTTGGGTTTCGGCTATCGCCTCTACCCAACCTACATTTTTCAAAAACCGCGCTTGGCAAACTGAGGGCGGTTTTTTTATGCGGCTAGTATAGCTCCGTATACCGAACCATAGGCTCAAACACAAAACCAATGAGGTTAAATTCTCATACTACAAATCAATGAACAAATCGAATCTGCACTACTTGCCCTAGCGCATTCAGCGGGTAAATCAACGAATGACTTTATTACAATGCTGCTAGAAATTGACCACAATGCCCTTGCGCTTGCCAAGTGTCATACCAGTGTTGTTCGATTGCCTGTGGAGCGTAGGTTTTTTCCATGATGAAGGGGGGGGATAATCAAAAAATAATAAGTGGCATTTTAGCGTGTCTTTACGCCTTTGCGTGAGTTTAGCCACTATTGCTGTGGATATTGGCATAGAAAAACTTATTTTGACCGAGATTTTTTTTTATGATAAAAACAGTGCCGATATTTTGCGTAATTAAACTTTTTTCTATTTAATTCTGTTACATTAAAAATCGGCAGAGATTAAGAGTGACACATTCTCACTAAATTTAATAACGATAATAAAAAACCATAAATCCGTGTGAAAAATAATACCGCTACCGCAACAAAGTCTTTAGATATTGGGCATTTTATCAATCGCTTGCAAACCTTATTTGTGGGGTTGTTAAGGGTATGGTCTATCCCGATTGTATTGATGTTAAGTCTGGCCTCTGGGTTTACCACTTTTTATGGCTTATCTAATTTCATATTGCCGTGGATTGCTTTGGTTATAACCATTGCGATTCAATCCATTATTGTCATTTGTTCCCTCGAATTAGCGGGTATGCACTGGCGAGCTAATCGGCTGCGCTACTTGACGGTGGTGCTATCTTTATTGGTGGCGTTACTGGCGTCGGTTTCGTTTTCTTATTTCAAATTTTATGAAATATCGGAACAAGACACCTTGCATATCAAAAAGTTAAATCAACTAAAGGGCGGTATAAAACAGTATGTCGATGATATTTTGGTCATTAAAAATCTGACGTTGGTTGCGCAAAACAAAGTGCTTGAGAAGGCTGCTGAGGAAGTGTCGCAAGCTTATTTTGGCACTCATCCGCAAGTTGCGCCGGACTTTAAAAATCATGTGGGCGAAGGTCGTTTTTGGCGGCATTATAATCAGCTATATAAAGAAAAAAAACATACGTTGGAAAAATTTGAGCAAGATTTTAAAGTCTTGGATACCAGTATTCGTAATGTTCAAGTCAGTTTAAATGAGCTGGATGTTAGTAATAAACCAGAACAAGCTTACCAAACGTTCATGACGCATTTTCAGGAGGTGCAATCTAAAGTCAATCAATTGCCAAATTTGAGTAACCAACCGCTTCCAAGTGCGCCGTTGTTGATGACGTATAGCCAATTTGCACAAACGGTAAAGCCCTCTTTTGATATGTGGTCGGGTTTTTCGTTATTTGCCTTTATTTGCGCCGCGATGGTGGATTTTTTTACGGTTTTATTGTCTTATCGACTGGAATTTAATGCGCCGGGACCGTTAACCAAAGATGAAGAAAACTTGGTTTTTGAATGTTTGCGAGAGTTTACGCAGTTTAAGATTAACGCCAATGATGAATTGCAAATCGTAATTGAAAAAACGCCCTTGGAAAAAGCGCGGCATTATTCGGATTGGTCAAGAATGTTTGCGGTAGGGTTGCTGTTAAATCGCGGTTTTTTAAGAAAAATTGATGACCGCACCGTGGAATTTTCGCCTAATCTTTATCCGTTGATCTCGGATAAAATGGGTGAAAAATTACGCCAACGTCAACAAGCCGCCATTAAAACAGTACATTCGTGACGCATTATGAATAATAGTTTAAATACACAACCTATGGCGAATAGCCAATATGGTGATCTTCAGGTCATTGATGAACAATGGGATTCTGGATTTGATGCCGAACGTTGTTTGGTGTTCGCAAAAATAGGTCCTTATCAAAAATTATTTCCCAGGCCTGAGCAGTTTACACAACGTTTTTATCATACGTTGTTTCCATTGCCAATTGAGCATTGGCAAGTTCAAGATCAAGTTGGGCTATACGATGATTTTTGTACAATTGCTGTTGAATTAGACATTCGCTTTCAGGCAACTTTTGATTATGTCACCAAAAATGCCGTGGCGCTCGAATATATTAATACTAATATTAAAGCCGCTTATGATGATTTAGTGCGCAATATTGTTCAGTCTAAGTTGCTTAATTTGGATGATGCCCGTTGGGTGCAAAATGGTTTGTCGTCGGTTGAAAAAGCCATTGCATTAGCGGTGAGTGAGTTGTTTCTTCTGCATGATTTGCAAGCGATGACGAGTTGTTTGCTTAAACCCACATTTAGAGCATTTCCTGAGCTTAAGTTTAAAGAAGATGCCGCTTATTTATTGGTGTTGAAAAAAAGTTATGAATTAACCCAGCAAAAACAACAAACGCAATTTTCACATGAACAGCAAATAGAGCAGCAAAAACAGGAACAAGAAAAAGTTAAGCTGGAAAATTTACAAGCTGCCAATGCGTTAGTGCTGTTAAAGCAGGCGCAAGATGCCGAACATCTTAAAAAAATGTTGCTTGATCAGGAAATTCAGCAGCTTGAACGCTTTGCCGTGGAGCGACGCTTACACAGTGATAAAGTAAAGCAAGAAACCTTATTAAATGAATTGTCCTTAAATGGAAAATTTGAACAACTTGAAAAACAAGAGTTTCTTGAAAGACAGTTGGCTGAAAAAACCATTGATGAAAAAATGGCGCATCAACATAAAATTAAAGAAAAAGAATTGGCGGCAAAAATTAAATTGTACGATGCCGAAAAGCAGAGTTGGGGTAAGGTCAAAGAGCAATCACAGCAGGATGAATTAAAACAAAGACAGCGGCAAAAGCAATTGCAGATTAACGCTGAAATTGAAAATAAAGCCTATTTGCATAGACAGCAACTGCTTTTAGAGAATCAGCTCATGCTTGAAAAGCTCAGGCAAAGTACGAAGTCAACCCCTGAAATGCTTGGGGATACGCTGGCTAAAAATCAATCAGGAGTTAAATGATATGCAGGATGACGAACAATTACGCGGTAATTTAATTAAAATGCTTGAGGATTTGAATGTCCGTTTGGGCAAAATTACTCAAGAGGTAAAGCATGTTGATGGCCCGGTTTCACAGGATTTTGCTGAGCAAGCCGTAGAGAACGAAAATAACGAAGTATTGGATGCAATAGGCACGGCCACGCGTAGCGAAATAGAAAAAATAAAGTTGGCGTTGGTTAGAATTGATAAAGGCGAATATGGTATTTGCCAAAGTTGTGGTGAAAAAATCGGCAATGAGCGCCTAGCAGTTGTGCCTTTTTCAAGCCTGTGCATTAAATGTGCGACGTTATCGGAAGGGTGTTAGTGTAATATTGTCGGTACAGGGTGTGTTAAAACAGTGTAAAATCCAGCCTTTGAATTTATATTTATACGTTACGATGGCTGTTTAATGCAAGGGATATGCAATGTCGAAGCCTTTTATAATACAACCACTTAGTTTTATTATAAAAGGCTCCGACTGGTTATGTTTTGCTTTACGCGTGTATTGCCGTTGGTCACGGAAAATTTGTGCCTTATTAAATTTAAACGCATTTTTAGCCACCAGATTAGGGGTATTGAAGCCCTGATCTATTGATTTTTTGGATTTAAGTTGTTTAGCCATGGTTTACCCCTTTAATTTTACGATTAAGCCTAAGTTTGATATTACCAAAATACCCGTACTATTTTATTCCAAATATTGGATGCCTGTGTGAAATTTAATAAAGAGTTTGATGTTATTGTGATTGGTGGTGGCCATGCCGGAACTGAAGCTGCTTTAGCTTCCGCACGTTCGGGGGCGGCTACGCTGTTGCTCACGCAAAATATTGAAACGCTGGGGCAAATGAGTTGCAATCCGGCGATTGGCGGGATTGGCAAAGGGCATTTGGTTAAAGAAATTGATGCCTTGGGCGGCATCATGGCGCAGGCGATAGATCAAGCGGGTATTCATTTCCGTGTCCTCAATGCCAGCAAAGGGCCTGCCGTAAGAGCCACTCGTGCGCAAGCGGATCGTTTGTTATATAAGCAAACTATTAGAACAGCGCTGGAAAATCAACCGAATTTATCATTGTTCCAACAAACTGTTGCGGATTTGATTGTCGAAAATGACCGCGTCGTGGGTGTTAAAACGCAGATGGGCTTAAGTTTTATGGCCCGCGCGGTGGTATTAACGGCGGGTACATTTTTGGGTGGCAAGATTCACATCGGCCTGGAAAACTATACCGGTGGGCGCGCAGGTGATCCAGCCTCTATTGCGTTATCACACCGCTTACGGGAACTGCCGCTGCGTGTAGAGCGCTTAAAAACCGGTACACCGCCACGTATCAATGGTTTAACC
>JABFRM010000014.1 GCA_013141155.1 Methylococcaceae bacterium
TCGGGACGATATTGTGCCAGGGGTATCGGGGCTTGCGGAGCAAAATAACTGTCGCGTAGTCTTTTGCCGCTTGCTTGGGCTGGGATGCCCAAAACAAGCTATCGCAAAAGTAGCGACTCTCCTTATTATTACCTAATAGTTTCCAGCAGTGACCGTTCGAAATGGATGGCTATTGATAGCTATAAAAACAATGATTTAGGTATCACTCTACCTGAAAGATACCCTAGTTCAGGTTCTTCAGGCTCTAATACGCCCATTCCAAACAAGATCAACGATATTATCAAAATCGCCCAACGCACCCAACCCGTCACCCGTAGTGATCCCTTAACACTTGACCTGGATGGTGATGGCTTGGAAACCACGGGCTTTAATGCAACCACGCCCATCTATTTTGACCACGATGTCAACGGCATAAAAGAAGGCACTGGTTGGGTGCTGCCGGATGATGGGCTGTTAGTCCTGGATCGTAATGGCAACGGCATCATTGATAATGGCACCGAGCTGTTCGGTGACCATACGCCGTTAGCGGCGGGCGGCAATGCCGTGGATGGCTTTGCAGCGCTTACAGCGGAAGATAGTAACCTGAATGGCAAGATAGACGCGGGTGATACTAATTTTAATAACCTTAAAGTTTGGCGTGACCTAAATCAGGACGGCACTAGCCAGCCCAATGAGCTTTACACCCTCGCTGCACAAAACATTGCCACGATCAATTTGACGCAAATTGCGCATAGCCAATTGCTGCCCAACGGCAACCAAATCGCTGATTTAAGTTGCCACAAAACCAACCACATACGCCAAGCTACGCCCAATACATATTACCGCTTGGCTGCGTAATACAGTCAAAATATATTCCCTTCCGGTCATTAAAAAATAAATGGGAAGTACGTCACAAATCCGTTAAAACTGTACTTCTGGGCAATAGTCCTTCGCTCTTCTTTCCTGATAAGCTGCGCGTCTGTTCTAGTTAATGCTGGCAGGATAGTTAATTTTTATTTGGATTGTATGAAAGTGAACGAATCTATAGAACCTACGTTAAATGACTTATTGCAAAATGACAACCTGCCTAGGAACTGGGCGCATCGTTCACGAGTGTTGGGCTTGGATGTACCAGGATATTTATATGAATTTGAGTAATATGAAATTAAAAATACTGTGCAATGCCTTTATGCGCTTCATACTACGTTGGTTATTGCGCCTTACGGCCTTAGTGGTGCTATCAGTGCTGCTAGTTAAATTGTTACCGTATGAGCAATATAGAAATTACCAAGAAAATGAACGCACAGATAATTTTAATCACCACTATGAGGTATTTAAAAAGCTAGAAGCCATGCAAAGAGAGGATATTAACATTTATTATATCTCACTACATAGTTGGATTGCGATGGCACCCGGCTTTAGACCCGGAATTGATGACCCTACGCTTTGGCCTACTACTCAAAAATTAAATAAAAACTTGGTCAAAATTACGCTCAGTAAAGAAAGATGGAATGAGTACAAGCTATTATTGAAACAAGCTAATGTTGAGCTTATTGCATATGATTGGACACGCCAAAAAAGAAATGTCACGCTTTGTAATATGGGTGATTGTGAAGAAAGCTATGACTATACAGAAGAAGGCATGCCACCGCAAGAAATCTTCAATTCCTATTCTGAGTGTAGGAAGTCCATAAAAAGCATCCCTTCTGATGCAAAATGTTATTTGCCATTAAGAGGGAATTGGTATCAAAGAATAAGGTAACCGTTTATTTAAAATTTTAAATATCTCCATTAAAACCATTACAAGTATAGGTAATCAATCATGACAACTCCAGAACCTTATGTTTTAGCAGGGCGATCAGCTGCTACGAATGCTGCAACTGCCGTTAGTGCTACCGCAGGTATGAATGCGGCGCAAAAAATGGTTTGGTTTTATAACCAAGTTCGGGCCGATGGCGATATGGATTATAAAAGTATAAAAACATACCCTGACTACGCAGGCAGTCAGGCAAGCCAAGACTTTGGCAACTTTAACTATGGGGTAGTCGGTGATGCTTTGGGCATTCCTCCGTGGTTACTAGACGTTGCAGCTGGATGGCAACAAATTAAGACTGACCATGAAAATGCCTGGAAACATCAAGCTATTAGTGGAAGCCTTAATCCCTTTGACCATAACTGGGGCGATGATCCAGCTGATCAACAGAAAATTAATCAAGGCATAAAATGGTCTCAAGACAATGGGTTAACCAACGCGACAACGATACCTGAGCAAGTTGTAAAAGATTTCCTCAAAGAATTCTTTTTGCCATATATTTTGATCTCACCGGAAAATATTCAAAACGCAATTAAGGAGAGTCGCTACTTTTGCGATAGCTTGTTTTGGGCATCCCAGCCCAAGCAAGCGGCAAAAGACTACGCGACAGTTATTTTGCTCCGCAAGCCCCGATACCCCTGGCACAATATCGTCCCGACCCAGCAAGGGGATCGGGACATCGTGCCAATAGTTGACGCTGCCTATCGGTAAGCCTCTGTATTTCACCTACGCGTTGCTCCGGCTCAACACCCGGCCCTGTGCAGCTATCGGGGACTAAAAATCATCACTTCGCTATCGCTCCGTTTCCATGATTTTCAGCGAACGAGTTCTTCAAATCGTCCCAACGCACTCCACCGCCTCGCCGCGATCCGCTAACCCTAGACTTGGACGGTGATGGGTTGGAAACCACTGGTTTTAATGCTTCCAATCCCATTTATTTTGACCACGATGTCAATGGCGCTAAAGAAGGCACTGGTTGGGTGCTACCGGATGATGGTTTATTGGTGCTAGACCGCAATGGCAACGGCTTGATTGATAACGGCACAGAATTGTTCGGCGACCATACCCCATTGACTGCTGGTGGCAATGCGGTGGATGGCTTTGCCGCCCTCGCACCGGAAGATAGCAACCTGAATGGCAAGATAGATGCCGGGGATACTAACTTTAACAATCTTAGAGTTTGGCGTGACCTGAATCAGGATGGCATTAGCCAACCCAATGAACTGTCCACGTTGGCGGCACAAAACATTGCCACGATCAATTTGACGCAAATTGCACACAGCCAATTACTGCCCAACGGCAACCAAATCGCTGATTTAGGCAGCTACACCAAGCTGGATGGCAATATTAATGCTATTGGTGAAACCAGCCAGTTAGCGGATGTCAATTTTGCCGCTGATACTTTTCATCGGCAATTTAGCACCACGATTACATCGACACCTGAAACCGCCACATTACCTGATATGCAAGGCAGTGGTGCTGTGCGAGATTTACGCGAAGCGGCTACGCAATCGCCTGTTCTGGCTGGCCTACTGGGTCAATATGCTGCGGCAACGTCCCATGATGCACAACTCGCCATTATTGACGCATTGTTAAGCGCATGGGCAGATACCAGTGGTTTCGCAAGTTCTTTAGCAGAACGCGCGGCGGGGAGCTACCTCGTGCAAAATAGTTTTGCCAGCGTTGATCAGCAGCTGCATGTGCTGGAAGCATTTAATGGTCGTTATTTTTTCAACCTGCCAAATGCCCCACAACTGGGTGGCGGTGCGGTTAGTGGTCTCAATGTTAGCGGTGTTGGTGCGAATGGGACTATTTTAGGTACGCTGACGGTTAATTACTCGTCCGACCAGCTTAATTTGTTTAACCAGTCTTACCAAGCTTTGCGTGACTCGGTTTATAACGCCCTGTTGCCACAAACGCGCTTTAAACCATTGCTTGACAGCGTTAACTTAACCTTTAACGCCAACAATGTTACGCTTGATTTTGCATCGGCGCAGCAGCAATTGCAAAGTACACTGGCAAGTAATTCCGTTAATGGCATTACTGACCTGCTTGAATTTAACCGCTACGCCCAAACCGCACTGATTGGTACGGATTATAAAGCCTGGTTGTTTCCTATGCTGGAAAATGCCTTGCGGAATACTGTTGTGACACCTGAGCTTCAGATACTCTATAACAATTTTGGCGTCAAGATTGAAGGTAGTACCGATTTTGTCCAGGCTGGCGGCAGCTCTAACGATATTATATTGGGCGGGATTACCAACAATACACTGTTTGGAAATGGTGGAGATGATTTATTAAGCGGTGGTGCGGGTAACGATATTCTACAGGGTGGCGCAGGTGCAGATGTACTGATCGGTAGTGATGGGGTCGATAACCTATGGGGAAATGAGGGTGCTGACTCTCTAATAGGAGGAGTAGGCAACGATTTCTTGGATGGTGGCCTTGGCACTGACACTATGGCAGGTGGTCTTGGTGATGATGTTTATGGAGTGGATAATGTAAATGACAGCGTTATTGAAACCACCAATGAAGGCAATGATTATGTCCATACTACGGCGAACTTTACGTTATCTGAAAATATTGAACAATTACAGGCCGACGGGGCTGCTGATTTGGTGTTGACAGGTAATGCACTGAATAATGGCATTTGGGGTAATGCGGGTAACAACACCCTGTCGGGAGGAACTGGCAACGACTACCAAGTTGGCAATGCAGGCAATGATATTTACCTATTTAATCGCGGCGATGGGCAAGATTCCATCGACAATACCGATTTATTGACCGCTACGGATACATTACGCTTCGGTGCAGGCATCAGTGATACCGATGTGTCGGCTGCACAATCGGGTGACTTCATGTACCTCTCAATAAAAGGCACCACTGATCGGATTTGGTTTTTTAATTACTTTAGCGCTAATACGGTTAACGGCAGTGCTGTATCAGACCATAAAATTGACCGCGTGGAATTTGCCAATGGCATAGTGTGGGATCAAACCAAAATTCAGGCAGAAGTGGATCGCGCCAGCAATAACCATGCGCCAACGATTGGTGCCTATCTACCCGCCTTGCAGGCTATGCCCAGCACGCTTTTTACCTATACCGTAGCGGCTAATACCATTATTGATTCTGATCTTGGGGATTCAGTCACCTACAGTGCCAAACTGGCAGATGGCTCTCCCCTGCCTGCTTGGTTGAGCTTTAATGCCGCCACACGCACTTTTACGGGCACACCCAGTGCAAGTGATGTAGGGTCGTCGCAGTTCATGCTTTGGGGAACCGATAATTATGGTGCCGGTATTGGTGAAACTGTCACCCTGAATGTGGGTGTGCAAAATCATGCGCCAGTATTATCCCTTCCATTAGCTGACCAGTTAGCGCCCCAGGGCGTTGCTTTTAGCTATACCGTGCCAGCTAATGCTTTCACCGACCAAGATGTGGGCGACACGCTCAGTTACAGTGCTACCTTGGCTGATGGCAGCGCTTTGCCTACTTGGCTGAGTTTTAATGCGGCAACCCGCACATTTAGCGGTACGTCAAACGACATCAATACCATCAGTGTGCGTGTAACCGCGAAAGACCCCAGTAATTTGATTGCTTCGGACAACTTTGACATTGCTTCCAATGCACAAAACCTTAACCTCACTGGCACAACGGCTGCGGACAATTTATTTGGTGGCTTAGGGAATGATACGCTTACCGGCTTAGCGGGCAACGACTTTTTAAATGGCGGTGCGGGTAACGATGTTTACATATTTAATCGCGGTGATGGGCAAGACACTATTGACAATACTGACCTATTGACAGCTACCGATATATTACGTTTTGGGGCAGGCATCAGTGACACAAACATATTTGCTGTCCAGTCTGGTAATCATATGTTTCTCAAAATCCAGGGAACAACCGATCAAATCGGATTTTACAATTACTATGCGGCTAATACAGTTAACGGCAATGCCATATCCGACCATAAAATTGACCGTGTAGAATTTGCCAATAGCGTGGTGTGGGATCAGACTATGATTCAAACGGTAGTGGATCGCGCCACTAATAACCAAAGACCGATTATCAACAATTATATTGGTTATTTGCAAGCTGAAACAGCCATGCCGTTTACCTATACGGTAGCGGCTAATACCATTACTGACCCTGATCCTTGGGATACCATTACTTACAGTGCCAAATTAGCTGATGGTACGCCTTTGCCAGCCTGGTTAAGCTTTAACGCCAGCACACGCACGTTCACCGGCACACCCAGTGCAAGTGACGTGGGGTCACAGGATTTAATCCTATGGGGAATTGACAACTACGGCTCTGGAATCGGTGAATATATCACCGTCAATGTCGGCACACCTAACCATGCGCCTATATTGGCAACTGCCCTGCTAGACCAGACGGCGGCACAAGGGGGTGCTTTTAATTATATCCTGCCTGCCAACGCGTTTACCGATCAAGATGCTGGTGACTCGCTCATTTATATCGCTACCTTGGCTGATGGCAGTGCTTTACCTTCCTGGCTGAGCTTTAATAATGCAACGCGCACTTTTAGTGGTACGCCGAACACGCTTGGTACCTTTAAGTGTGCGCGTTACCGCGATTGATAATGGTAATTTAACGGTGTCGGACAACTTTGATATTGTCGTCAACACCCAAAACTTGACCCTCAATGGGACGGCAGGCGTGGATACGCTAACAGGCGGCATCGGTAATGATACGCTGAATGGTCTTGCAGGTAACGATACCCTTATCGGCAATGCCGGTAATGATCGCCTCGATGGTGGAATCGGCACCGATACCCTGCGCGGCGGTATCGGCGACGATACTTACGTCGTTGATGTTGCCACAGATGTCGTCACCGAAAACACCAATGAGGGGACTGATACTATCGAGTCCAGTGTCACGCTCACTTTAGGCAATAATGTTGAAAACCTGACGCTGACGGGAACTGCCGCATTAAACGCTACGGGCAATACGCTCAATAACGTGCTAAAAGGCAATAGCGCAGCCAATACTCTAAGTGGCAGTACGGGGGCTGATACGCTAATCGGCGGGGCTGGCAACGATATTTATGTGGTCGATAACACCCTGGATGTTATCTCTGAATTGCTTAACGAAGGCGTTGATTTGGTGCAATCTAGTGTGACCTATACTTTAGCGACCAATGTCGAGAATTTAACCCTCACCGGCACCACAGCAATTAATGGCACGGGCAATGCACTCGATAATGTGTTGACGGGTAACAGTGCTGCAAATATCCTGATTGGTGGTGCAGGCAATGACCGCCTCGACGGGGCTGCGGCTATAGACACTATGCAGGGCGGCATTGGTGACGATACTTACGTTGTTGATGTCGCCACTGATGTTGTTACCGAGAATGCCAATGAAGGCACCGATGCCGTCGAAACCGGTATTAGCTATACACTGGGCATCAATATAGAATACCTTTTATTGACCGGCACTGCTGCTAGCAACGGCACTGGCAATACCCTTAACAATATTCTTACCGGCAATAGTGCCGTGAATACACTGACGGGTGGCGCAGGCAATGATCGGCTTGATGGCAAGGCCGGTGCTGATAAGTTGCTGGGGGGTCTAGGTGATGATACTTACGTGATTGATGTCGCCACCGATGTGATCACCGAGAATGCCAATGAGGGTATCGACACCGTTGAAGCAGCCTTTACTTATACTTTGGGCACCAACCTTGAAAATCTGGCCCTGATGGGTACCAAGGCTATCAATGGCACAGGTAACACCTTGAACAATACGCTTATCGGCAACTTGGCAGCCAATACCCTTAACGGTGGCACGGGTAATGACAGTCTAAATGGTGGTCTTGGTAATGATATTTTGACTGGTGGCAGTGGTATTGATCATTTTATGTTTACTACTGCACTTGGCATAAGTAATGTCGATACCATCACCGATTTTGTGTCCGGCACTGACAAGATAGATTTGTCAAAAGCCATTTTTACCGCATTTGGTGGCTTGGCGATTGGCGGCACTCTCAATAATACCGAGATTGGTAATCATGTGTTGTATAACGCGAATACTGGGGTCTTATCCTATGATGCTGACGGATCGGCGGGTACAGGCGCGGCGGTGCAAATTGCATTGATTGGTACGGCGACCCATCCTGTGGCATTGCAGGGCATTGATTTTAATATTGCGGCCTAAATCTATGCAATAAGCAGGGGTGAAATTTTAATCTCGAACGGATTAAGCGTTTACATTCATTAACCATTACTTGCTAATGATATTGCGACGCGTCTAATCCGTTCTCGATACTAAAAAACGTATTTGAAACATTCTTCAGCAAAAAGCCAGCTCACCCAGCACAGGGGTTTTGTGATAGACTAGGAAGTTGTTCTTTATCGCTTGCAGGGTTGATTTATGCGCATTATTCAAGAAGCATTAACATTCGACGACGTTTTATTAGTGCCTGCCCATTCAACGGTTTTGCCGCGTGATGTGGACATGAAAACACAGTTGACACGCACCATTAGCCTTAATATCCCTATCATTTCAGCAGCGATGGACACGGTCACTGAATCACGCTTGGCGATTGCTATCGCACAAGAAGGTGGCATTGGTATTATTCACAAAAATATGACCGCCGAGCAACAGGCGCATGAGGTCAGCAGTGTTAAAAAATACGAAAGCGGCATCATTAAAGATCCTATAACCGTCACGCCCAATACCAGTGTTCGAGAGGTCATGGCGTTGACGCGCGCCAAAAATATTTCTGGCGTACCGGTGGTAGATGGCGATGAATTGGTTGGTATTGTCACCAGCCGAGATTTGCGCTTTGAAACTCGCTTTGATGAGCCAGTATCGAAAGTGATGACGCCAAAAGATCGGCTCATTACCGTTAATGAAAATGCCAGTCGCCTGGAAGTCATAGCGCTTCTACATGAACACCGTATTGAAAAAGTGCTGGTGGTCAATGAAGATTTTTGCCTACGCGGCATGATTACCGTCAAAGACATTCAAAAAGCCAAAGACAATCCTTTCGCCTGCAAAGACGAGCAGGAACGATTACGTGTTGGGGCTGCTGTCGGCACTGGACAAGGTACAGAGGAGCGGATTGCGGCACTGGTGGCGGCGGGTGTGGATGTGATTATTGTTGATACTGCACACGGACATTCACAAGGTGTGCTAGACCGCGTGCAATGGATTAAACAACACTATCCGCAAGTGCAAGTGATCGGTGGCAATATTGCCACTGCCGAGGCCGCTTTAGCTTTGGTTGCGGCAGGTGCTGACGGCGTAAAAGTTGGCATAGGCCCAGGCTCTATTTGCACCACACGGATTGTTGCTGGCGTAGGCGTACCGCAAATGACTGCCATCAGCAATGTATCGTTAGCACTAAAAGGCACGGGAGTGCCGTTAATCGCCGATGGTGGCATCCGTTATTCGGGTGACCTCGCTAAGGCCTTGGCTGCTGGTGCTGCTGCGGTGATGCTAGGTGGCTTATTCGCAGGTACAGAAGAAGCACCCGGCGAAGTGGAGTTGTTTCAAGGTCGCTCGTATAAATCCTATCGCGGCATGGGATCGTTAGGCGCAATGTCGCAACAACAAGGCTCCAGCGACCGTTATTTTCAGGAAGATACCAATGCAGTGGAAAAGTTAGTCCCAGAAGGCATTGAAGGCCGCGTACCTTACAAAGGCTCTTTGACCGCCATTATTCATCAATTGCTCGGCGGGGTAAGATCCAGCATGGGTTATACGGGTAACGCCACCATTAAAAATTTACACGACAACGCACAATTTGTGCGTGTCACCAGCGCCGGCATGCGCGAAAGCCATGTACATGATGTGACCATCACCAAAGAAGCGCCGAATTATCGAATGGAATAATCCGTTGCCGTATCTGCTTTTTACTTTTAACCATTTCCTCAGAGTTTTGCCGTGAGCGACCAACATTCCGCGAATATCCATTCGCACAAGCTACTCATCCTCGATTTCGGCTCACAATACACCCAACTGATTGCCAGACGCATTCGTGAAATTGGCGTGTATTGCGAACTCTACGCCTGTGATTGCTGCGATACAGAAATTAAACAATTTGCCCCGAATGGCGTTATTCTCTCT
>JABFRM010000330.1 GCA_013141155.1 Methylococcaceae bacterium
TCACCATCCAACTCCACTACGGGGTTTTTAACGGTTATTTTTTGCATGCTTGCATCCTCTTTACGTTTAATAGGATTATTCACTTTTCTCGCTTATCTCAAACCCCACCCAGGAAATTCAATACAACTTCTGCGGCCAGCTGATGCCCGCGCCAACTCCAATGGGTATCGTCAGGTAAATATATGTCTAATTCACCAGCTCGAATAGCCGCTTGCAGTGGCGTATCAAGACGCGGCACAACCATTGGGAGGCGTTTGGCTAAATCGGCAATGATACTGATATGCTGCAAACTTTTATTGCTCAAAAAATCTTCATACGCCGTTAATTTATCGGGGGGAATCATCATCACAAAACGCGTTTTACCATTCGCCTCAATTTGTTGCCGCGCATATTCAATTTCGCAAAGCATTTTTTCCAGTGTAGCCGCGTCCCAGTTTTTTTTAGCCCGCTCACCCTCAAAAGTTAACAACGTATCAGTATTTCGGCTAGAAAATGGTGCTGCACGGTTTAGTTGATTATTGTCCGTGTTAGTAATTTCACTATCAAATGCCTTACGCAAGAAGTTTCGCCAGAGATATTTTTTAATATGACTTATCAGTTCCCCCAATTTATCTGGCTGAAGCTGGGTGACCCTATTAATCCAAGTCACTCGATTTGCTAAATAAAAATCCCAATTAATTGCTTTCGATATTTTTTTTATTTTAAAATTAGGCGTTAGTATAGCCTTAGTTTTACTTACAATTGGGCATTGCGTGGCATTGCTGATAGGAATGTCCATCATGCGCTCAGCAAACTCATAGATAAATAATTTAGGGGGGTGTTGTTGAAAAACCGGATTATTAAGCACTTCAGCAAATCTCACGCCCCGCCAGAGACTTAAGACCATAACTGAATTATCAGTAGCTGCCGCAAGGTAGTTTTGCCATTGATAAGGCTGATATAAATCCGTAAAAGAATCCCCCAAAATTACAATATCATGATATCGATCATATTGGTCACGGTCATAAAGTGGCTGGATGAAGGCTTGTTGCGGTTTATTCCAACCATAATCTCGTTCGGCATAGCCGCCATTACGGACCAGCCACGCTTCGTTGGAACCGCCATTATTGGGCTGCAAGTAAAGTCCAAACGCTATAATGCTTGCCATTGAAGACAAAACAATCCCGAGTAAAGTGACCGTAAAACGGCGATGTAAATTAAAATTGGAAGTAGAGGAAATCACTCACCGTGCCTATTTCAGTCAACGCATATAACAAAATAACTGCAACAACTACCATATTGGAAATACTCGGTTGCCAATTTAATCGTGAAATTAGCGCAGGTCTATCCAGCGTAGGCGAATAATTGCGTAGGATTTGCTGGGTATTTGGCGTGAACCATACCACGCCCCAAAGCCCAATAATTAAGCCAGCTTGGCTATAATCAGGCACTCCTATAAAGGTGATGCCCATTTTTTGTAAGATATTAATATAATTTAAAGGTAAACCATTTTGCCAATTATTGGGCAATACTATGCCCTGAAACCCACTCATTGCATCCAAAATACTAAAAGCCACATCCAGATTCTCTGCACGAAAAAAAACCCACGCGACCACCACCACTAAGAAAGTCAAACTTCTAGCTGCCCAGCGCCCCATTAAACTGCTACGTGTTAAATCTTGCCCCAAAAGACACCTAAACTTTTGCCAGGCATGGTTAATCAACAAAAAGATACCATGCAAACCACCCCATACAATAAATGTCCAACCGGCGCCATGCCATAATCCGCCTAACAACATGGTAATCAATAAATTCAAATAACGTCTTATAGTACCGTTGCGGCTCCCCCCTAGAGGAATATACAGATAATCACGTAAAAAACGCGATAAGGTGATATGCCAGCGTCGCCAGAATTCAATAATATTAACTGCTTGATAAGGGGAGTTAAAATTACAGGGCAGCTTGATGCCAAACAAGCAGGACAACCCAATAGCCATATCTGAATATCCAGAGAAATCAAAATACAATTGCAAGCTATAAGCAAGCGCCCCGCCCCACGCACCTAAAAAAGTCAACGCCTCACCATGCAGAGCCGCGCTAAATAAAGGATTGGCGAAAGTTGCCACCCCATCGGCAAGCACTACTTTTTTAAACAATCCTAATGCGAAAAGCGTAAGCCCTACAGATAAATTTTGCCACTTTAAGCGAAAGCTTTGCGGCTTTGCAAATTGCGGCATCATTTCTTGGTGATGCAAAATAGGACCGGCAATAAGGTGCGGAAAATAGGTTACAAATAAACCGTAATGAATGAAATTGAATTTTTTGACCTCACCCCGATAGGTATCCACCAAAAAAGCAATTTGGGTAAAGGTGAAAAATGAAATGCCGAGCGGTAAAATAATACTTGAGAATTGGTCATCAAATTCAACCCACGCCTGCATTGTTTGCATCAAAAAATGGGCGTATTTATAATAACCTAATAAGACGAGATTAGCGCCGACTCCAAAAATCAGCAGCGGCTTATTTAATTTCAATTGCTTACGCGTCATTGCTTTAGCACACATGAAATTAAATATCATGGATGCCAGTAACAATATAACGTATGGCGGATTCCACCAACCATAAAAAAATAGCGAACAGAGCAGCAACCAAAATCCAGCCAGCGTTTGCCGCTCCCGCCCCAAGTAATAAAAACCGATAACGGTCACAGGCAAAAAAACAAAAATAAATGCGTAGGAATTAAATAGCATGGCCTATTATTTAATTTAAGGCATTCAAAAAAAATTTTACTTATACAACTTTAATTAAACCCATCATCGCCACAAAAATCACAACACCGTGACTCGTTTAACAAGTTCCATAATTAAGCCTGTGCTATTGGCAATCTGTATTTTTAGTTGGTGATCACCCACAGCAACGCCAGACAACGACAGGGTAAACCCTGAAAACTTCCATTCGCTACGCTGAAAGCTTGCCGCAACATCGCTACGCATAGACCAGGTAACGGTATCAATTGTCCAAACCACATCATCGAGCAACACGGTAAAATGGGTCAATGGCGAGCCATCCAATAAATCAGCCGCCCAACCCGTAATTGAAAGCTTATCGACGTCAATAACAACAGCATCAATATGTCCTTCTGGCGTAGTTTTCTCAACCTTATCAGGCTTACTGGCATTGCGGCGCTGCCAAATATCCAGCAACAATTGGGCATCATTAACATTAATGACGCCAGGATCAACAAGGCCAAATATATGCTGTTTTTCAAGCGCATTTAAAGGGTAATCAGTATTTCTAGCCGTCCAAAATTGCAGCAATTGTTCTGCGGACAGGTTACGACCATTGCTCAGTGAACAATTCTTACAAAAAGGTAATTGCTCACGTTGATCAAGTCGGAGTAAATGCCTAATGCCATTCATTTTGTCATTATTCAGTAACGCATCAAAATTAGAACTTTGAATGTCGCCAACATTAAACTCTTCATTAAACACGTTACAACAAGGCTGTGCCTTACCCGTCACTGCAAAATACAAACTGTCTTTTTCAACAAAATGACAGCCGCCGAATACTTTATCGGGTTTATTACTGGTAATGGGGAGGACTTCATTGCCCGAAAAATCAATCATCGCTCGCTGATTGACGACAATATTTAAAGGCTCAAATATTTTTATATAATTATTATGTACTTCTTCAGCGCTGGGAACGTACCCCCCCCAACCCTTAATTTCTTCAGCCTTCGGCACAACACTACAGGTGGAAAGTTTTAAATCAGGCCGTCTAAGCACCGCCTGCTCTGAAAAATGCGTAATATTCTGCATCACCTTATCGAAGTGATTGCCGCGTAAAAATTCAAAACTGGCCTTATCTCCAAAACCATCAAAGGAAAAAGTTAAATCAGTTACTACTGACGTGTCCAGCAATGCCGCCACTTTTTCACCTTTTAACAAAGAAGCATTAGTATGTAATATGACTTTACGTTTAAATTTTAAATGTACTCGGTTAAGTATTTCAAAACATTCCCGTAATTTCGGGTGCGCCAAAGGTTCGCCAAAATGCACCAGCCAAATGGTTTTAATACTATCGTGCGCCTCAATTTCCGTGACCAATTTATCAAGTAATTCCAAAGAAATAAATTCCCAAACACTCTCTTCGCGATACAACGGCACCGGACACATTTGACAAGAAAAATTACATCCTTTTACCAGTTCAATACCAATTTGCTGTGGCTTAAAATTCTTTTGTAAATCCATACTTTTTGCTTTAAACGATATATAAATAAATTAAGTGACCAATGCTAAAAAAGCAATGCTGTTTAAACAGCTTGGCGCGAAAATTTCATGCTATGCAATAACCGCACACGGATAAGACCCTAAAATGTTTAGCATATTGACACTATTCCTAAGTAATTGCAGCGCTTTAGCCACCTTTTCATCTTCACAATGCCCTTCAATATCGATAAAGAACACATACTCCCATAAGCCCTGGCGGGAGGGTCTGGACTCAATATGCAACATGCCTATACCGTATTCAGCAAAAGGCGCTAATATTTTATGCAAGGCACCGGGCTGATTACCGGTTGAAACCAATAAAGACGTTTTATCCCGTCCAGTAGAAGCTGAAGCTTGCCGACCAACAATAATAAATCGTGTGGTGTTATTCGGCTCGTCCTCTATATTTTGCTCAATAATGTTCAGCCCATACAATTCTGCGGCAGCCTGACTGGCTATCGCGGCTTTATTGACACTCCCTACTGCCAATTTTGCGGCTTCGGCATTACTGCTCACGGGCGAGCGCATAGCATGAGGCAAATGCTTATCCAGCCATAAACGGCACTGCGCCAGGGATTGTTGATGAGAAAACACTTCAGTAATTTTCTCAAGTTGCTCAAAAGCCGCCATTAAATTCTGATGCACACGGACTTCCACCTCACCACATATTTTTAACGGCGAGCCTAAAAAACGATCCAAGGTATGATTGATCACCCCTTCGGTAGAGTTTTCAACCGGCACCACGCCAAATTGACACTGTTCGTTTTCCACCGCATTAAAAATATCCGCAATACTCACCGCAGGAACGGTATTGACCGCATGTCCAAAATGCTTATAGGCCGCTTGCTGGGTAAACGTGCCTTCTGGGCCTAAAAAAGCCACATCCAGAGGCTTTTCAAGTGCCAAACAAGCGGACATGATTTCCCGAAAAAACCGCGCAATGGTGGCATCCGCTAAAGGGCCTTTATTGAGTTCCTGAATGCGGCGCAGCACTAAAGCCTCACGATCCGGGCGATAAAAACTGCCCTGCTCGCCCGCTGCCAGTTTGGTTTTGGCAACTTCGGTGGCACAGGTTGCGCGTTGATTGATCAGATGTAATAACTGTTCATCAATGGCGTCAATCTGGATTCTTAATTCTGAAAGGGGAATAACGGCAGTCATAAGGGTGTTCGCTTGGATAGGGGGTTATGGTCTTTAAGCTTAGGTATACAGAGGAATTAAATCAACCTCGCAGGTGATCAATGGTGGGTTACGTCGCGCATAAGATTTTCATTTACTTTAAAAAAAACTGAGTGTTGCGCGACTAACCCACCCTACAACATTAATCTAAAATTGATCTTAATGCGTCCGCTCAAACTCCGCCATAAAATCAATCAAAGCATTCACACCTTCAATCGGCATGGCATTATAAATACTCGCACGCATACCACCAATGGAACGATGGCCTTTTAATTCCATCAAGCCTTGTTGTTCTGCTTCTTGTAAAAAAGCTTTTTCAAGCCCTGCATCAGATAACACAAAGGGGATATTCATACGCGAACGGCAATCTGGTCGCACTGGGTTGCTATACAGTGTCGAGGTATCAATTGCGGTATATAAGCTCGCCGCTTTGTTGATATTTTTTTTCTCAATCGCCGCAATACCGCCCTCGGCTATTAACCATTTCAAGACTAATCCGACCAAATACCAGCTATAGGTTGCAGGCGTGTTAATCATGGACGCATTTTTAGCTTGTTCTGCATAATTAAACACATCCGGCAATTTCGCATCGACTTCACCTAACAAATCTTCGCACACAATCACCACCGTAACGCCCGCAGGCCCCATATTTTTTTGGGTACCGGCATAAATTAAGCCAAATTTACTGACATCTACCGGACGCGATAAAATATTCGACGACATGTCACACACCAGCGGCAAACCTTTAGCATCAGGCACGCCGGTGAATTCAACACCGTGAATAGTTTCATTCGAAGTGTAATGTAAATACGCCGCTTGGCTATCAAGCAACCAATCTTTTTCAGGCGGAATTAAGGTGAATTTATGCGCTTCCGCGCTTGCCGAAATCACTACTTCGCACAATCTAGCCGCATCGCCTGCGGCTTTTACCGACCATGCGCCGGTATTGACATAACAGGCTTTAGTTTTACCCCGTAACAAATTTAACGGAATATGCGAAAACTGCGCGGTAGCGCCCCCTTGTAAAAATAACACCTTATAATTATCCGGCACACCCAAAAGCGTTCTTAAATCACTTTCCAATTCAGCCGCAATGGTTGAGAAATGTTTACCGCGATGGCTTATTTCCATCACCGACATACCACTGCCCTGCCAATCCAGCATTTCTGCTTGTGCTTGCTTTAACACAGTCTCCGGCAAGGTTGACGGCCCTGCACTAAAATTATAAATTCTTGCCATTAGGATTCATCTCCAGATTCTTCGTTATTATTGTTATCAGGCTCATCAGATTCTATATCAACCTGTTCATCTAGTGTATCCAGCTCTTCAATGCTATCTGTCTCCTCTTCATCCAAACCCTCGATGCGATCCACTCCCACGACTTTTTCTTGTTTATCTAAACGAATGACGCGCACCCCTTGGGCATTGCGACCGATCACAGAAATTTCTGCGACCCGGGTACGCACCAAGATACCGCCATCGGTAATCAACATAATTTCATCTTGATCGGATACCAGTACCGCGCCGACCACCGCGCCATTCCGCGCCGAGGTTTGAATGGCAATAATGCCCTGTCCGCCGCGGCCATGACAGGTGAATTCTTCCAGACGCGTGCGTTTACCAAAACCATTTTCAGTGATATTCAGCACCGTACCTTCACTGGAAACAATCAAGGCAATCACGCGTTGATCCTCTTTTAAGCGAATACCACGCACGCCCGCCGCCGTCCGCCCCGTAGATCGCACATCTTCTTCATTAAAACAAATCGCCTTACCAGAACTGGTAAATAACAATACATTTTGCTGGCCATCGGTAATCGCAACCCCCACCAAACGATCATTATCACGCAAACCAATGGCAATTTTGCCATTCGCCGGTTGCCGCTCAAATTCTTTTAACGGGGTTTTTTTGACGGTACCACTGCTGGTCGCCATTAGAATATATCTATCTTCGGTAAATTCTTTGATCGGCAATAAGGCGTTAATCGCTTCACCTTGTTCCAGTTGTAGCACATTTACAAACGGCTTGCCGCGCGAGGAACGGCTACCAATGGGTAATTGATAGACTTTAAGCCCGTAGACTTTACCCAAAGAAGAGAAACATAAAATAGTATCGTGGGTATTGGCGATAATCAATTTATCAACAAAATCCAACTCTTTGGTCGCCGTTGCCGACTTACCGCGCCCACCCCGTTTCTGCGCTTTATAATCCGTTAACGGCTGCGCCTTAACATAGCCTTCATGCGACATGGTGACCACCATATCTTCTTCGGTAATTAAATCTTGTTCGGATAAGTTTGAATGATCAATGATAATCTCAGTACGCCGCGCGTCAGAATATTCATCTTTAATGGCAACCAATTCTTCGCGAATAATTTCCATTAAACGGTCATCACTGCTCAAAATAAATAAATATTCATCTATTTGTTCAAGCAATTGCTGATATTCATTTACAATTTTTTCCTGTTCCAAGCCAGTTAAACGATGCAATCGCAACTCTAAAATAGCCTGGGCTTGTACTTCCGACAAACGGTACTGACCGTTCACCAAACCGAATTCAGGCAATAAATCTTCTGGGCGTGACCGATCTGCATCAGCACGATCCAATAAAGCCGCCACTAACCCTGCATCCCAAGCGGTTGCCAATAAACCCAGCTTTGCTTCCGCAGGCGTTTGTGAGCTTTTGATCAGCTCAATCATCCGGTCGATATTCGCCAGCGCAATCGCCAAACCTTCCAAGATATGCGTACGCTCTCTGGCTTTACGCAATAAATACTGGGTACGGCGCGTCACAATCTCACGGCGATGATTGACAAAGGCATGCAGAATTTCAAACAAATTCATGCAATACGGTCTGCCGCCCAGCAAAGCAACCATATTCAACCCAAACACGGTTTGGAATTGCGTCTGTTTGTAGAGGTTATTCAGCACCACTTCCGGCACTTCGCCACGACGTAGCTCAATCACCATGCGCATGCCGTCTTTATCAGACTCGTCGCGCAAACCGGAAATACCTTCCAGCTTGGTTTCCTTCACCATTTCCGCAATTTTTTCCAGCAGTCGTGCTTTATTCACCTGATACGGCAATTCGGTGACAATAATCGCTTGACGGCTGCTGTCGCCGATGTCTTCAAAATGACACCGGGCACGAATATATATTTTCCCGCGTCCGGTGGTGTAAGCATTATAAATACCCGCGGCACCATTGATAATCGCGGCAGTCGGAAAATCCGGCCCAGGAATATGCTGCATTAATTCAGGAATCGTAATATCCGGCTGATCAATCATGGCTAAACAGGCGCTCACCACTTCGCCTAAATTATGTGGCGGGATATTGGTCGCCATGCCCACGGCAATGCCGGAGGAGCCGTTAATCAATAAATTCGGCACCCGCGTTGGCAAAACTGTCGGTTCAGATTCTGAATCATCATAGTTCGAGGCGAAATCGACGGTTTCTTTGTCCAAATCAGCCAATAATTCATGGGCAATTTTCGACATGCGCACTTCGGTGTAACGCATTGCCGCCGGTGGATCACCATCAACACTGCCGAAATTTCCTTGCCCGTCGACCAACATATAGCGCAACGAAAATGGTTGCGCCATACGCACAATAGAGTCGTAAATCGCAGTATCGCCATGCGGATGGTACTTACCGATCACATCCCCGACTACCCGAGCTGATTTTTTATAGGGTTTATTCCAATCATTGCCCATCTCATTCATGGCGTACATCACGCGGCGATGCACGGGCTTTAAGCCATCCCGCACATCAGGTAAGGCACGACCGACAATAACGCTCATGGCGTAATCGAGATAGGACTGCTGCATCTCGTCTTCGAGATTAACGGGGATAATTTCTTTTGCGAAGTCTGACATTGATCCGACTAACCCTTAAATTTTAAGTGCAGATTAACAAGCAGTAATCTACAGTTTTCTTATTCACAATAAACCTAAAAAAGCTTGAAGACGCTATTTTCAGGGCGGTCAAAACTTGCCCAGTGGCATTAAAAACAGGCTATTGTAACAAATTACCCTAAGCTAGGGTGTAGGAATATCACGGCAGCCTAAAAATCTGATTCATAACCAATCTTAATGAAATAAGCTGTTTAAAAAACACTTACCTTGCAAAGGTTAACGAAGCTATAATCCTAATCGGTGGCGGTATTTTTTTAACTTGAAATGAGTCATTTGACTTTATATTGATTACTTACAATGATAAAGTGATATTTGAATAACGCTTTTGGGGTTGTTAAAATTTATTTATCCGCTGAAAATGAATGTATTGCCAGTATAAATTATGACTATCCATACTTA
>JABFRM010000287.1 GCA_013141155.1 Methylococcaceae bacterium
GCAAAAAATAACCGTTAAGAACCCCATAGTGGAACTGGATGGTGATGAGATGACGCGTATTATCTGGCATCTGATTAAGGAGCAATTGATCTTGCCCTATCTGGACTTGCCCATTGATTATTATGATTTGAGCATTCAAGCACGGGATGCAAGCAATGATCAGCTGACGACTACGGCGGCAAAAGCCTTCAAGCAATATGGCGTGGGCATTAAATGTGCCACGATTACGCCAGATGAGGCGCGGGTGAAAGAATTTAATTTAAAACGGATGTATCCTTCACCTAACGGCACGATCCGTAATATCCTGGATGGCACCGTATTTCGTGAGCCGATTATCTGCAAAAATGTGCCGCGTCTGGTGCCAAACTGGACACATCCTATTTGCATTGGTCGCCATGCGTTTGGCGATCAATACAAAGCCACGGATTTTTTGACGCATGGCAAAGGCAAGTTAACCTTAGCGTTTACGCCGGATGATGGCAGCCCAATACAGCAGCATGAGGTGTATCAATTTAACGGCGATGGTGTGGCACTGGCGATGTTTAATACCGATGCGTCGATTGCGGGCTTTGCGCACAGTTGTTTTAAAATGGCCTTAGAACGCCGCTGGCCGCTGTATTTATCCACTAAAAACACCATTCTCAAGCGTTATGATGGACGTTTTAAAGATATTTTTGAACAGCTCTATCACGATGAATATCAGGCGCAGTTTGATGCTAAAGGCATTAGCTTTGAGCATAAGTTGATTGATGATATGGTGGCGAGCGTCTTAAAATGGCACGGGGAGTTTGTCTGGGCGTGCAAAAACTATGACGGCGATGTGCAATCTGATACCGTTGCACAAGGATTTGGATCACTGGGATTGATGACTTCGACCCTGCTGACGCCGGATGGCCTGTGTATGGAGGCGGAAGCCGCGCATGGTACGGTCACACGCCACTATCGTGAACATCAGCAAGGCAAAAAAACCTCAACCAATCCGATTGCCTCTATCTATGCCTGGACGCGTGGTTTGGCATTTAGAGCCAAGCTAGATGACAATGTGGCCTTACATGATTTTTGTGAAACCTTGGAAAATGTCTGCGTCAGTACCGTAGAGGCGGGGCAGATGACCAAAGACTTGGCGTTGTGCATTTATGGTGGCGAGTTGGATTCGTCACATTATTTGACGACGGAAGATTTTTTGACAGTATTGCAACAGCGTTTAGAAATGCAATTGCGCGTTAAATAGGGTGTTTACAAGCAACGCAGGATGGGTTGCCGCTTTTTCGACAACCCAACCGATAGTGTTGTTAGCTACCAAGTAACTCAAGCATAGACATCTATGCCACGAGGATTGCTGGGCACTGAGCTTAATAATTGTAGCACCGCTTCGCCTTGCTGTTTTTGAACGTCCTGCGCTTTATTTAAAATCGCCACGTTCAGTTGAGTGGCCGCTTTATTTTGTTGCACGGCAACTGCGGTATTCATGATGCCGGAAATTGCATCCATTTTACATATCCTCTGGTGTTAGTTAAAAGACACGTAATTTAGCGGCAGGCCCCGGTATTTCTTTAACGCTGGTTTACTAACTTGTTTGCAGTGTTTGCTCTGGTTTTATCATGGAGCTTTTGCCGACCATGACATTTAAAGTCTTCCATAAACGGATAAACACCGATTCTTGTAAATAAGGAATATTATGTTTTTCACAAACCGCTTTTACTCTGGGTTGTACTTTTTGATATTGGCTCAATGCCATATCTGGCCATAAATGATGTTCAATTTGATAATTTAGCCAACCGTGTAAAAAATCTGTTAAGTCTGGTTTAGTATTAAAATTGGCAGAGCCGACAATTTGACGTAAATAAAATTCGCCTTTATTGGTCGATTTATTATCAAACATAAACACATCTTCGCCTGCATGATTAGGGCCTATGACCAGAAACGTGTGTAAATTGGTAATGACTTCCGCCATCAGCGAGGTTAATAGCACGTTCGTGACGGCTACCGGCCCTAATGGCGTAAATAACAGGGGTATCACGCCAAAACGGACAATGCTATACGGCAACATACAGCTTAGCCATAAATCGCGACCCGTTTTGGTTAAAGGATTCCACACATCCGCACGCGAAATTAGCACTGGCTCAAGACCGGCTTTTTTAGCCTGCATTGCACGATGCTCATTCAGTGTTGAAGAAGAGTAATAAATAATCTTCCAGGATGCCGCCATTAATCCCAGCAAGATGTATCTTCCCAAGCGAGGTATCGGTGAATTCCTTAATTCTTCCATATTATGTTCAACCTGATCGGGATCGGCTTTTTCGCCTAAACGATAATGATGGATGTCATTGTGTTCGGTATCCCAGGCATCTGGGTGCATCCAGTCGAGCCAATCAAGATAACGCCGCCAGCCTCGGGCAAAAACTTTACTGGTGTAACGTTTCGGGATGCCAGGAACTTTGTCGTAACCCCGATGTAGCACATGATGGGCGATGGTTGTCCAGCGGGTGAAATTACCTTGGCTTATGAAGTAGGCTGAAATCGGATTAGGCATAATCCAAGCTGTGCTATAACCCAGAATAGAACAAATGCGCCCCCACCATTCAATTTTTTTAAGATGCTCAAAATCTGCTTGTGTGGTTTCGCTTAATAATTCGCGTTGAATAGCGTCTAAGTCTTTTGCTAATTGTACGCGATCAACAGCATGGTAGTTTTCTATGCTCAAAGTATCCTCACCTTTATATATCTTATGGTTAGCGGGTGTTTTTTAATAGCTGCACCATTGGGTAATACAGGCTGATCTTTGACACAATACCGCGTTAAAGGTGCGTATCATAACGTCATTTTTAGATTGGTAAAAGCGTTAATATGGGTTAATTAACCTAGAAACCGCAGTTGAACCTTACAACTCCCGTTCGCCCTGAGCTTGTCGAAGGGTTGAGCGGCAGTTGTAAGTCTCACCAAATGAGTGTGAGTAAAGAAACCCGCTCATGTTTCGACTGGACTCAGCACGAACGGGTTTCTTTACGGCCAACTGATTTTTGATCAATAACAAATTAGTTGTGTGGCATTGGGTCTGACAGGTAAACGTAATCAGTAAAACATTGGCTTTAGACATAAATCTAATTTAGCATTTTATCGGGGTAGTTAATTGAATTTCATTGAATTGCCGCTATACTTTGATTCAGTGGCCGACTTGTCCACGCATTTTTATAATTGACTGTTATGTGTCATTTAGTAATAGTTTCACTTAATTGATACGGATGCTAATACGTGCAATTCTTAAAGAAATTATGGGGAAAAAAATCAGCGCGTGCCGGAATCGTCGCGATTAGCCTTATGCCGCGTGGTATTGCGATTGCGATTGCAAATACCACTAAAAATAAGGATCTAAGATTAATTCATAGTGAGTTTATTGCCACTGTTCAAGCGGAAGAGCAGCAAGCTATTTTGACCAAACTGGTAATTGAACATAATTTGTTCGATTATGCTTGCCATTTGGTGTTGGCGCCTGAAGATTACCGCCGGATTAATATTGAAGCACCTGTGGTCACGGTTGATGAAATGACCGATGCTGTCCGTTGGAAAATAAATGATTTAATTGATTTTCCGATTGATAATGCCATCATTGATTATTATGCAGCACCTGAATCACTCCGTGCCTCCGGCACTAAAATGTTGGAAGTGATTGTCAGTCGTGACGACCTTATTAAAGCCTATGCAAAAATCTGTACGAATGCCGGATTGGACCTTAGAGTCATCGATATACAAGAAACCAGTTTGCGTAATCTCGCGCTTTTGTTACCCGAGAATAACAGCGGTGTGGGGGTGTTGCATCTGTTGGAGGCTTCTGGAACCTTGCTGATACAAAAAGAGGGACAGATTTATTTATCCCGCAAATTTGAACTTGGCTACCGTAAGCTTAATCTGGATGATAACTTTGAACTCAGTGAACAAACGCTCATTGAACAAAGTAATTTAGTATTAGAAATACAGCGTTCGCTGGATTATGTGGAAAGTTACTATGGTATTGCCCCTATTTCAATTTTAGCGATTATTCCCTTGGCAGAAAATACCTTGGATTTACTGAGTATGTTAAATAACCATCATGGTATGACTGCTAGAGTGATGGATCTTTCGACACTGGTGGAATGTGATAGTGTTATGGATGATATGCTCCAGTCATTATGTACGCCAGTTATTGGGGCCACCTTACGGTATGTTGCTGAAGCGTTATGATGCAACAAGTCAATCTCTATAAAGACATTCTTAAAGCAGAGCAGAAACAGCATAATCTACTGTTGTATGCGATTGTCCTTATGGCACTCAGCTTATGTGTTATCGGATTTAGCGTTTATCGAGAATGGGATTTACTGAACTTAGAAAAACTGGCGGTGCAAAGTCGTAAAGAATTGGGCAAAGTGAAAACACAGGTTGAACAGTTGGTTGCTTTACAGCCACCATCCGAAATTAGTGCCAGCTTAACAGCAGAAGTTGCGGATTGGCAAAGCAGTCTCGATGAGTTGATGCAAACCATGCACCTAATGGATGATAAGCGCAGTGGACACTCGACAGGTTTTTCAGCATATTTTCAGGCATTTTCCAGGCAATCCTCCGCAGAAGTGTGGTTAACTAATATCAGCATTAGAGGGTTACAACAGACAATTGATCTTGAGGGAAGCACGTTTACGCCCCAGGCTGTTCCAGTGTTCCTGCAAAAATTGCAACAAGAACCGATATTCGCGGGGAAAACCTTTGCTAAATTGGTTATGATACCCTCAGAAAAAGTGCCAGGGCAGCTTGATTTTAAACTCAGTGCGTTGTTAGACACAGCAGAAGATAAAGCCCATGTTAAATAAACTTCAAGAAGGATTTGAGCGCTTAGTCGCACGCGAAAAAATAATTGTGATCGTAGCGATATTTTTTAGTTTATGGGGGATGTGGGATACGTTTTTTTATCAACCGATGCAGAAAAAACACACGACTTTACAACAAGAACTAAGCAGTCTGGATACGCAATTAACCACGCTGAAAGCAACCGCAACACAACTCGAAAACCATCCCCAAATTGACCCTAATCAAGGCAATCAAGCTAAATTAACGACATTAAAGGCAAGCGTGCAGAATCAGCAAGAACAATTGTTATTGGGTCATAAAAAATTTGTGCCACCGCAGTTAATGGCAAAAGCACTCAGTGATATGCTTAATCACACGGTGCATACGCAATTAATTAAATTAGAGATATTGCCGGTTACACCGCTGTTGTTGGCTAAGCAACAGCGGCTCATTTATAAACATGGGCTGGCACTGACCTTTACCGGTGGTTATGTAGATACCGTTAATTATTTAAAAGCCTTGGAAGCATTACCTTGGCATTTTAACTGGGATAGCATTGAGTATAAAGTCACCCGGCACCCGTTGGCTGAAACGACACTGCGCGTTTATACACTCAGCTTTGAGAAGGATTGGTTGGGTGTTTAAAACAATGCTGACCTTATTGATCACACTGTTGCTGCCTATCGTCAGTTACGCAGACATGCGTGATCCAACCCAACCCCATTACCCTAAAACCCCCGCAACGACAATCGCGGCGCCGACAGTGAAGGTGATTGAAGAAGCCACGCCGGTTTTGTCGGCCATTTGGCAATCAGCCAATTCTAGACGTGCAACGCTGAATGGTATTACGGCAAAAGAAGGGCAAACCATTTTAAACACAGTGCAGATTATAAGTATTCGTCAAAACAAGGTGATTATTAAACAAAATAACACGCTCAAGACGTTGCAATTAGTGCATCGACCCAATCAAAATATTTCAATGCCATAACATGAATAAATCATTGTTCTTAGTTAACCTGATGTTAATGCTCATGTTGGCAGCTTGCACAGCTATACCGTCTAAAAGGCCGCCCAGCATTGCGACCGGATTTCCTGAATCCCCTTGGCGACCTGCTAAAAAAGCGCCACCTGCGGTTGCGGAAGTGTTGGTGCCTGATTTTAATGATGCACTTGATAGCAAAGGCTTTGCCGGTTATCAAGTACCCATGAATATCTCGGTGCATGAAGTCAGTGCGCGGGACTTTTTTATGGGCTTAGTGGTTGATACTAAAGAAAATATGGTGGTGCATCCCGAAGTCAGTGGCACCATTACTTTAGAATTAAAAAACGTAACCGTTGAACAAATACTGGATGCCGTGCAAAAAGTCTATGGTTACGATTATAAGAAGAGTGAGATCGGCTATATTATTTATCCTGCAACGCTACAAACTAAACTCTTTAAGGTTAATCGCCTGGATTTAATTCGCCTAGGAAAGTCTAAAACTCGCGTTTCTTCTGGTCAGCGCGCTAATCAGGGGGATAATGCCAATAACTCGAATAATCAATCCAATAATAACACCCCTAATAATAATGATCAGTCCGATGCCGATGAACCCGGCAGTTGGCTTACTACCAGCACGGATACCGATTTTTGGAAAGAGCTGGATGACACGTTACACGCTATTCTTGCTGTAGATAAACAAGCGTCTTCGGTGATTAATCGTCAATCTGGCGTGGTGGTGGTGCGCGCAAAACCAACGCAGATCCGAGAAGTTGAAGCCTTTCTGGCTACCACGCAAACCCAAATTAGTCGCCAAGTGATATTGGAAGCTAAGATTTTGGAGGTTATTCTGGATGACGGTCATCAAGCAGGCGTTAATTGGGAAAGTATCGTCAGAGAAGGTATGAATAAAGCGCCTTTATTGACTGGCGTTGGTGCGTTGGCGATTACGTCCGCTTCAAAAGAGGTGTTTAGTTTGGGTGGCAAAGCGGGTGATTTTAGGGCTTTTGTTGAGTTACTTGAAACCCAAGGTAAAACCAATATTTTATCTAGCCCCAGAATTTCCACCTTGAATAATCAAAAAGCCATTATCAAAGTAGGTAGGGACGAATATTTCATCACTAAGCTCTCAACCACCACAGTACCCTCGAATGGCTTTGGTAGTGGGATTACGAATCCAAATGCGACGCTCACCCCGTTTTTTTCTGGGATTGCTTTGGATGTTACACCACAAATTGACGATGAAGAGAATGTTACTTTGCATATTCATCCCTCGATAACGCGGGTTGAACAGTTGACTAAAACATTTACGCTGGGTAGCGGAACCGCTGAAGTGCCAACTGCGCTAAATACGGTTAGAGAGTCTGACAGTATTGTGAAAGCGCAAAATGGGCAGGTTATTGTGCTAGGGGGATTAATGCAGGAATCAGATGAAGAATCTAAAGAAGGCGTCGCAGGGTTAACGCAAATTCCTTTATTGGGTAATTTGTTCAGGGTTAATAAGGGTAAAATCAAGAAATCAGAACTGATTATTTTGCTTAAAACAACCATTATTAATAGCGATAGTGACTGGCAAAATGCCATTAATAACAACAAGCAGCATTATAAAAGGCTTGATGCCATACCACGCTGGCAATGAAAATTAAATTGGGCAGGGAGTAACCGTATTATGTATCAAGAACACTTTCATCTTAGTACCCATCCGTTTGGATTGACGCCAGATACGCGGTTTTTTCATGCCTTACCGGCATACCGCGAAGCACTGAATGTCTTATTCATCGCATTGCAGAGTGGCGAAGGCTTTATTAAAATTACCGGCAATGTCGGTACTGGAAAAACCCTGTTATGCCGTAAATTACTGAATAATTTATCGGCACCGTTTATAAGCGCTTATATTCCTAATCCGCATTTAACCCCCAATGGGTTGCGCATGGCGATTGCCGACGAACTGGGTATTCAGTACACGGTCAATACCGCAGAGCATCAACTGTTAAAGTTGATTAACACGTTCTTGATAGAAGCGGCCATGCAAGGTAAAAAACCGGTGCTGATTATCGACGAAGCCCAAGCGATGCCTATTGAAACCTTGGAAGCGTTACGCCTTATCACCAATCTGGAAACAGAAACTCAAAAACTATTGCAAATCGTATTATTTGGGCAGCCGGAACTGGATCAACTTTTACAAAACAAAGTCATTCGCCAGCTTCGTCAGCGTATTACTTTCAGTTATGCGTTAAAACCACTGAGTGCACAAAATGTCGCGGATTATATTCAGCATCGTTTGCGCGTCGCAGGAGCCAATAATCCGTGGCTGTTTTCCCCCTGGGCGAGTAAAGCCATACACTATTTTAGCCGTGGCATACCCAGGTTGGTTAATATCCTGGCACATAAGGCCTTGATTTCCGCTTACGGTAAAGGCAGCGCATCGGTTGGTTTAAAACAGGTTTATTTTGCGGCATTGGATACTGAAGACACTAAAGCGTCCTTGCGTTTAAGGCAGTTTGCTAAACAGGCTTCACTTGGCTTATTTTTGTTGATCATCGCGTATTTAGGCGTAAGCAAGATGGGGGCGTATGAGTTTAATTAATCAGATGTTGCGGGATTTAGAAAGCCGCAACCCAGAAGTCACCAGAACTTCATTATTGCAAGAGGGAGTATTTGTCACCAGTCGCCCTGTTGCGCGTAAGGCTTTTGGGGTGTGGTCTGTGGTCGGTATGCTGTTGCTTGTGCTGGGGGGGTCTTGGTTTTATCAGCAGCACCACACAGCAGTTTCCGACGTTTCTGCAAAACATCCAATTACAGTAAAAGGTGACGAATTTTCTGATGGTCTGCAAAGTCATGAAGAATTCAATACTGAATTGGAAAATACTTATATAAACTCTTTTCCAATACCTGAACACTCAGAAAAAACGCTAAGCGCGCCAGTAACAAAAACATCGCGACCGTTTAAAAAAATCGACGTAGCTCAGGCTATGCCAAAACAACCAGCCGCCCTTGCTTCTCCTGCTCAAGGTAGAAAACCGCTACAAGTCAAATCCGCAGTTATTAAAAGGATTCTTAATCAACAAGAGGCTGATTTGCTTTATCAGCAGGCAGGTCAAGACCATTCTGATTTAGGCCTGTCTAAATTGCAACGTGTACTGGTGCTTAATCCGCAGCATCTTAAAGCGCGGTTAGGCATCGCGAAAGCTTTGCATGAAAGAGGTTCGCTTAAAGAAACTGCGGAATTGCTGGATGACGGGTTATTGATATTGCCGCAACAAATGTCTTTAGTGATTGCACGGGCGCAACTATTTCTGGAACAAAAAAATCCTGGCGGTGCGCTTAAAATTCTGCAAAGTATTGATGCAAAAAATAACCAGAACGAAACCTATTTATCACTGTTAGCTGCGGCTTATCAGCAGTTAGGCGACTATCCCCAGGCGGCCGGACTGTACCAGCAATTGGTCAAACTGAATCCGGAAAAAGCGCAACATTGGTTGGGATTGGGTTTATCGCAAGAGCAATTGGGTGATGTTGCAGAGGCTCGGGATGCTTATCAACAAGCATTGGCTAAGAATACCCTGAAAACAGTCGTTGTGAAATATATAAATCAGCGTTTAGTTGACCTCAAATAAACAACGCATCTTATTTTTACCATGAAACCAATTAAAAAAATTCGCATCGGTGAATTGTTAATACAAAACCATATCATTACTGATGAGCAACTTATTTATGCACTCGCTGAGCAAAAGAAAAGTGGTCGGAAATTAGGTCGAACACTGATCGATCTAAACTTTATTACAGAATTAGATTTTTTGAATTTTTTGTCGCGGCAATTACAAATTCCATTTTTAGACATTACGCGTTACCCTCTTAAAGCGGAATGTATAAAATTGTTGCATGAGAGTTTAGCGCG
>JABFRM010000246.1 GCA_013141155.1 Methylococcaceae bacterium
TACAACTTCAACCTGAAGCTCCGTGCCATCGGGAGAAAAACACCCTTTGACGCAGTGCTTCAGTGGTACGATAAAAAACCAGATATTTTTCTTGTCAATCCTAACCATTTATATGCGGGACTAAACACCTAATTTATTTAAACGGTACAAAATCCAAGATGCGTTTTAACCCAGTTTGCAAAAGGGTATTGCCAGGCGCTGGGCGCAGCCAATTTTTGATTTTTTCAAAAGAATAAAGCGATGCCAGCTCAATGCCTATTTTTTTCTGTTGTCTGCGTAACCATTTGTGCCTGACATTTTGCCGCCAAAAATAATGAATGCCGAAATATCCGGCACTGGCACTGATAATACCTAAAATAAGGCAACCCAATAAAAACGGTTCCCAAATATTACCCAAACCATTAAAAATACCCTCGATTGAGAATTGAACATCATCCGCAGGGGAAGGACGATCCATAAACCACAGCCCAACTCGATAAGCAAAATAGAATAATGGCGGCATGGTAATCGGGTTGGTTAACCAAACTAACCCCACTGAAACCGGCAAATTAGCCCTAAAGTAAAAAGCGCCTAAAGCGGCAATTGCCATTTGTCCGGGCGTTGGAATCCACGCACAAAACAGTCCAACCGCAAAAGCCAACGCTACGGAACGACGATTTAAATGCCAAAGGTTGGGTTCATGCAAACGCGCCCCTAAAAACTGCAAACTCTTGTGGTTTTTGAGCTTTTCGGGGTCTGGCAGGTATTTTTTGAGAAACGCTTTTGACACGGCAACATCCTTCAAGGTGCTATTGTTATTGGGTAACTTCAGATAAGTCCATCAGTTATGGGTGGGGTTCATCACTCGATATTCTGCACCAATTCGCGCATTTGTTCGATCAGCACTTTTAGCTCAATTGCAACCTGCGTCAGTTCTTTATCAACTGACTTGGAGCCTAAAGTATTAGCTTCACGGTTCAATTCCTGCATTAAAAAATCCAAACGCCTGCCCACTGGCTCGGACTGCTGCAACACCCGCAACACTTCGGTAATATGCGATTGCAACCGTTCAAGCTCTTCATTAACATCTAGCTTTTGGGCAAGCAATACCAATTCTTGCTCCAGCCGTTCCAGGTTAGGGTTTGCTACCGCTTCATTAATTTTATCGACCAGACGATTACGGGTATAGGCTAAAACTTCTGGTACTCTGGTGGTCGCAATTTTGACAAAATCTTGCATTTTTTGACATTTTTCGGTTAACGATTGCGCGGTTTGCATGCCCTCCCGCTCGCGCGTTGTCAGCATTTGCTGTAACGCATCGGTCATTAAATCTAAGACGCTTTGGCGTATTTGCTCTTTATTGATTTCCGGCTCTTGTGAAATGCCTGGGAACGCCAGTACATCTAGCGCTGAAAAACTACGGCTGCTGCGCATGTGCTGTTCAATGTCGGCAGTTGCTTGCAGTAAGGTTTTTAAGGCTTCAAAATTAATGTTAAAGCCACTTTCTTTATACAGCGCTGATTTTTTATAATTAAACGTACATTCGATTTTGCCGCGTTTTAATTTATCGGTAACCAGGTGTCTTAATGCCGCCTCGGTAAAGCGTAATTGCTCGGGTAATTTAAAACTCAGGTCATAGTAACGGTGGTTTACAGAACGTAGCTCACAGGTTATAGTCAAGTTACCTATTTTTATATCATTACTCGCAAAAGCAGTCATACTTCTAATCATTATCCACCTATATATTTAATTCAGATTGATCATCTTACGGTAATGACAGAATACTACGATCCAGACACCTACCCACAAGAATGGAATTACCTAGAACCCGGTACCATTATTGATCAGTATATTATAGAGCGGCGCTTAGCACACGGCGGATTTAGTTCTGTGTATTTGGCGCGGCAGTTATCTGACCAAGTTCAGGTTGCCATTAAGGAATATCTGCCCAGAAAACTGGCTCATCGTACTTGGAACAATACCGTCATTCCACATGATGAGACCGCCAGTGTGTTATTCATGCGTGGTCGGGAGTTATTTTTTAAAGAAGCCAAAGTGCTGGTTAATCTAAAACATGCCAACATTGTTGAGGCCATCAATTTTTTTGAAGCCAATGCGACGGTGTACATGGTGATGAGTTACGATTATGGGATTTGCCTTGATAAACTCATCAAAAACGCGGCCATTGAAATAAACGAAGCCTTTTTATTGACGGTTTTTAGGCAATTACTGCTCGGGGTTGCCGCGATCCATGCACATCACTTAATCCACCTGGATATTAAGCCCGCAAATATTTTGATTCGTCCCGACAATAATCCGTTATTACTCGACTTTGGCGCCATCCAACATTTCCCCATGTCGTCGAAGCGGCAACAGGCGAGAATTTGTTCGCAAGGCTTTTCGCCCCTTGAGCAATATGAAAACAAAGGCAATATGGGGCCTTGGTCAGATGTCTATGCCGTCGGTGCCAGTATGCGTACCTGCTTAGACGGTAAAATTCCGCCCGCTGCCCCTGAACGCGCCAAACAAGATACATTAAAAAGTGCCGCTAAGGTTTATAAACAACGCTATTCTCAGGTTTTATTGCAGGTTATTGACGCGGCAATGCAGGTGCAGCCGCAAGATCGCCCACAATCCATCGCAGTTTTACAAAGGCTTTTAAACTATTAAGCCTTCGTGCTTGATTAATAAACTCCCACATCATCCTGACCAAATGAACAAACAAATTTATCCCCTATTGATTGCCCAGTTTTTATCAGCATTTGCCGATAATGCCATTTTGTTTACGGTTATTGCTATGGTCATGCAATCAGCCCAGTTAGCAAGTTGGTATGTTCCGGCATTACAAAGTGTGTTTTTAGTTGCATTTGTGGTGCTGGCACCGTGGATGGGGGCGTTGGCAGATAACCATGCTAAATCTAATATATTAATTCTAGGCAATCTGGTGAAAGCAGCGGGTGCCGGTTTATTATTGCTACACACCGAACCGTTAATTGCCTATTGCATCGTCGGTGTCGGTGCGGCTATTTACAGCCCTGCAAAATATGGCATTCTACCGGAATTAGCCGGACACACAGAGCTTGTCAAAGCCAATAGCTGGATTGAAAGCTCGACTATCTTGGCCATTTTAGCGGGCATGGTGATTGGTGCCAAAGTAGCCGATTATTCGACAACTTACGCCCTGATCGGCACGATTGTATTATTTTTGGTTTCGGCTGCGGCGACGTTAACCTTACCTAAAAACATCAACCGACCGGCCAAACAAGAAAATTCACAAATCAGTCAATTTACACAGCAAATCAGGGATTTTTTTATTAGCCCCCGCTCCCGTTTTGCCATTTTGGGGGCTTCACTATTTTGGGCAACGGCGGCGACACTCAGAGTCATCATTGTCGCGTGGGCGCCCGCGATTTTACTGTCGCATAACGCCAGCGATATTGCGCAATTAACGGTCTTTTTAGCCGTTGGCATTATTGTCGGCTCCGCTATCGTGCCAAAATTGATTCCCTTAGAGCAATTACAACGGGCGCGCCTGCCGGCTTATGCCATGGCGCTATTGATTATTGTCTTAAGCAACGTCTCCAGCGTCTTACCCGCTCAAAGCGTGTTATTCCTGATCGGCATGGCAGGGGGCATGTTTATTGTACCCATTAATGCGGCAGTGCAAGAATTAGGTCAACAAGCTATAGGCAGTGGTGCGGCGGTGGCATTACAGGGATTTTTTCAGAACGCCGCCATGTTGCTCGCCGTCGGGACTTATACTTATGCGACCGCTCAAGGTTTAAAGCCAGTTAGTGCCATGTTGAGTTTAGGTGTAACGGTATTGCTCTGCGCGTTTCTGGTTGCCATGCGCTTGGCGGCTTCCAGACCAGTGAATTCTGGATAAGCTTGGTGATTGAGCAGGAATTTTTTTTGATTAAAAACTGCCAAGCGGGGTGCGGGTTTGCAATCTCGATCCAAACGGTACATTGGTAACATCAATTACCAAGTGATTTTGGTAATATATCACAGATTTGCAGGGTAATAAGGGAGTACTATTAATCCGACATCAGCGCATTCATCTGCAAAGATGCCTATTAATATTGGCAGCTATTTATCTGCCATAGCCTTTTATCCTTTGGAGCTTGTTTATGAAAAAATTACCCACCCCCATGAAGTTTTTTGGTCTGTTAATGCTTGGTTTTATGAGTGATTCCTATGCTATTGATAATTACGATCCTGCAACCCAAACCTTGACCATACCCCAGGTGTTGGTTGGTAACACAACATACAATAATGTCGTATTGAGTTTAAGGGATTTTGGATTGGTTAAAATTGATGCAAATCCATCGGTTGGAATTGTGCATAGCGGCTTTTTGATGCAGTTTGTCAGTGCTAAATTACAAGGCGGACAAGCTAAAATTACCCTAAACCTGACCAGTCAAGGAAAGGATTTAGCCGTTGAAGTGGGGGATGATGGTACGCTCGCCAAGGCAAGATTTACGGATGAGAACGGCAATATTTATGATCCCGTTACTGTACAAATCAGAAATAAAACGCACGATAAATATATTAATTATCAATTTGATGCCGATATACCTTCAACCGTTGTACTCACTTACGACAACGTGCCATCGAATACTAAAAGCATCAGCTTGTTCGATATGAAACTCTTCTATAGTGATGCCAAATTTTCATTTGGAAACATACCTTTCCAAACAGTGGATGCCGCTACGCCATTTTAATTCAGTTAACACAGCAAAATGCAATTGTGGGGTGCGATAGGCGCATAGCACCTTATGAGTTTAAATTAAGCGATATATACGCTATTCGCCTACGACAATATGCAGTTAAGTATGTCCAATGTTTCAGTTAATCTTCTTCATGGTATTTTTCAGCGATATGCAATAACACCATCACCGCACCGGCACCACCATCCTTCTGTGCCGCTGAGCAGAACGCCTGCACGTCATGATATTGCCTAAGCCATAGGTTTAAATGATTTTTGAGGACGGGATGGTTATCTTGGGAACGATAGCCCTTGCCGTGAACAATATGCACACAGCGACAACCTTCTTCAACGCAATCATGCAAGAATTTTAGGAGTTGCTGTTTGGCAGCGGCACTGGTGAGTCCATGTAGATCAAGCTCGCCATCCAGCCCATAATGTCCTTGGCGCAGTTTTTTTAAGACATTTTTTTGTAGGCCATTACCCAAATAACTTAAGGTATCTTCCTGGCTAACCGTTAAAATATCAGGGTCATCAGCGCTATTTAGTTTGGCGGTATAATCTGGCGTATGCTGTTTGGGGTAGGGAGAAGGTTTAGTGCCAGAACGCAGCAATAATTTGTCGGTCTTGATCTTTTTAACCGCCCCTATAGTTTGCCGAAATAACGCAGACTCGGCAGCGGAAAGTATTTTTTTAGCCACGTTAGCTGATTTTGTAAGTATTAATTGTTAATATAAGGGATTTTATAACTTTTCATTCACCAGAGCGATAGCTAATGCACATATTGTTAAGTAATGATGATGGTTATCTCGCTACAGGTCTGATCACGCTTGCGGATTATTTACGCGAATATGCGCAAATATCTGTGGTTGCACCGGACAAAAACCGCAGCGCTGCCAGTAATTCATTAACGCTGGAAATGCCTTTACGCGCGGTAACGCTTGAAAATGGCTTTGTCAAAGTGGATGGCACCCCAACAGATTGTGTGCATTTAGCCATTACCGGACTATTACAGCAGGAACCTGATATGGTGTTTGCTGGGATTAATCATGGTGCCAATTTAGGCGATGATGTATGGTATTCTGGAACTGTTGCCGCAGCCACCGAAGGGCGTTTTTTAGGTTTACCGGCGGTGGCTATTTCGTTAGCCGCCAGCAACCCCGTTCATTTTGATACCGCCGCCAGTGTGGCGGTCAAATTACTCCAGCAGCTTATGCGCCACCCGTTACCGAAAGACACGCTATTAAATGTTAACGTACCTGATATCCCCTTAGCCGATCTTAAAGGTTTTCAGGCCACGCGCCTGGGGCAACGGCATAAATCCGAACCCGTCATTAAAGCGCAAGATCCGCGTGGACGGCTTATCTATTGGGTAGGCCCGCCTGGCGCTGAACAAGATGCAGGCCCTGGCACCGATTTTTATGCCATTAATGCGGGATTTGTATCCATAACCCCCTTACAGCTTGATTTGACGCGCTATGAACGACTTGATGAACTCAGTGCCTGGATTATGGAGGAGCAGTTAGCATGAATACGCATTTACAGGGCAGCGGCATGACTTCGCAACGTACCCGTGAACGCATGGTGACTAGGCTGGAAGGGCAAGGCATTAAAAACAAAAAAGTATTAGCGGTGATGGCGAAAACCCCTCGGCACATTTTTGTAGATGAAGCGCTACAAAGCCGTGCTTATGAAGATACCGCTTTGCCGATAGGCTTTAACCAGACCATTTCGCAACCGTATATCGTCGCCAGGATGACGGAATTGCTGTTAGAAGCGGGCCCTTTAAAACGCGTTTTGGAGATTGGCACGGGCTGTGGTTACCAAACGGCTATTTTGGCGCAATTGGTTGAACATGTGTTTACCGTGGAACGCATTTTACCTTTGCATGACAAAGCCAAAACTATCTTACGGGAATTAAAAATTGATAACATCAGTTTTCGGCATCAGGATGGTGGCTGGGGCTGGGAATTAAAGGCCCCTTTTGACGGCATTTTAGTCGCTGCCGCCCCTACCGAATTACCGGCAATGCTGTTGGAGCAAATGGCACTGGGTGCAGTGATGGTAATCCCCATCGGTAAATATGGCAGCCAAGAGTTGCAGCGCGTAACGCGTACCGAAGATGGCTATGACGTTGAAGAATTGGAGATGGTGAATTTTGTGCCGTTTTTATCAGGTAAAGAATAATCAGGCGGCGCCAATACTATGGCAAGACGGAGTGAGCATACCCAGGATGAAATCAAACAAATGGTGCTGCAAGCGGCCGAACGTATTGTTATTGAACAAGGCTTAGATAGCCTCAGTGCGCGCGCCATTGCGCTGGACATTGGCTACACGGTCGGCAGCATTTATAAGGTATTTGATAACATGGCCGATTTAATCCTGCATTTAAAAACCCGCACCCTAGATGATATTGCCCTGACGTTACAGCAAGCCCTAGTTGTCGATGATTCGCCGCAATGCTGCTTAGTGGCATTGTCAAAAGCCTATTTAACCTACGCAAAACATAATTTTAATCGTTGGCAGATGTTGTTTAATCAGCGTCAAACAGCCGCATTAGTTACGCCGGATTGGTATAAACTTCAAACAGCTCAACTATTCAAACTGATTGAAGGTCAACTTAAACGCCATACCCCGATGGCATCGGACGAACAGGCACACAGAGCCGCCCAAGCTTTATGGGGGGGTGTAAATGGCATCTGTTATTCGGCAGTACTGGAGGATGTCAGTGATACTGAACGGACGGTGGGGTTATTAGTGGAAAGCTTTATGCGGGGTTGGATGCTTGAAGAGCGCTAAATATAAAATCCCACCTACCCCCTCCTTTTTTCAGCGTGGGAACCGGATTCATCATTCCCAGGCTTCAGCGTCCTAATACGAGTTATTATAAGCGAGCATTTAATCTATGCCTTTAAAAGTGTTGGCGTTTGCGCTTGGCATAGGCTTGTTTCAGCAATTATCAAGCTTGCCAGAAGGCATCACCGCACTTAGCATTTGTTTATTGAGCGTCTTGTTGGCTTACCGACGACAATGGCTGGTGTTTGCATTTTTTGCCGGTTGGCTATGGGCAGGCTTATTTGCTTTTTGGCATTTAACCCATACGCGTTTACCTGCCGCTTTAGAAGGCCAAGAGCTAGCCGTACAAGGCAGCATCACCAGCCTGCCACAACACGATGAACGCAAAACCCGCTTTGACTTCAAGATCACCAAGGCAACTGAAGGCGTTCCTACTAAATTAAAACTCAGTTGGTACCATCCGCAACAACCACTAAAAGCTGGGCAGCGCTGGGCATTTAACGTTAAACTTAAACAACCGCATGGTTTATTAAATCCCGGTGGCTTTGACTATGAACGCTGGTTATTCACCCAAGGGGTTGGTGCAACGGGTTATATCCGTCAACCGGAACAGGCACAGCGCCTCGGTCAAGAAACACCGCTGCAAAATATCACCGTCCTACGGCAAAATATTGCCGATCACATCAGTGCCTTTACCTCGCTGCGCTACCCAGGTTTTATTAAAGCACTGACCATTGGCGATACCACGGACATTTCTGCTGAGCAATGGCAGGTTTTGCGTAAAACCGGCACCTTGCATCTGATTGCCATTTCTGGCTCGCACATTAGTTTAATTGCAGGCTTAATCTATCTGCTCACTCGATGGATGTGGGCAAGAACACCGTTATTGCAGACTTCACCCCAGCGCATTGCTGCCATTGCTGCGATAGGCATAGCCTTATTTTATGCACTGTTGGCGGGATTTACCCTCCCGACGCAACGCGCCTTGATCATGCTCAGTGTCGTCATGATTAGCCTTCTCTGGCAGCGGCATATACAGGCAACTCAAACTTTAGCCATTGCCATGGGGTTAATTTTACTCAGCGATCCTTTAGCAGTGTTGTCTGCGGGTTTCTGGCTGTCTTTTTTAGCGGTTGCCTTGATTTTCTTTATGATCTCGGGGCGTTTGGCAAAACCCAATTATTGGGTGGGCGTCTTTAAAATACACAGCATGATGGCTTTTGGATTAGCGCCGATACTGCTGTGTTTCTTTCAACAAATATCACTGATTTCACCGTTTGCCAATTTAATTGCCGTGCCAGTGATCAGTTTTTTAATTGTACCGTTAGCCTTAATCGCGGTGCTATTGTTAAGCGTCGCGCCGAGTTTGGCACACCTGCTTTTATCCGCCGTAGATTTTAGTTTGGCGCAACTCTGGTGGTTATTAACGATACTGGCAGAATGGCCTTATGCTGTTGTAACCGGCATCACTGCTTCCACTTTCGCGATGGGGCTGGCGACTATTGGCGGTCTGGTATTATTTATGCCAAGAGGATTGCCGGGGCGATGGTTAGGCGGGATATTATGCCTCCCGCTGTTTTTTAACGCGCCTAAGCCCTTAGCGCCAGGGAGTCTGCGCGTGACCCTATTAGACGTGGGGCAAGGCTTGGCAACCGTGATTCAAACCACAGGGCATGTATTAATTTTTGATACCGGCATCAAGTTTTCGGAACACGCCGACAGCGGCCAAAGCGTCTTACTGCCTTTTTTGGCGCAACAAGGCATTCAACATCTTGATGGACTAATCATCAGTCATGGCGATAATGATCATATTGGGGGTACGGCGGCCGTAATAGCAAGCTACAAACCTGACTGGCTGTACACCAGCGTACCCCAATTATTGCCAGGTTACGCGCCACAACCGTGCGTACAAGGGCAGCACTGGCTATGGGACAACGTTGAATTTACCATGCTTAGCCCAAAACCAGCCGGCTTCCTCACCGAAAATGACAATTCCTGCGTGTTACACATCAAAACTGCCAACGGCTCAATCTTATTGACCGGTGATATTGAAAAAACCGCAGAAGCTTGGCTGGTGGACAGCTACGGGCAGGCATTAAAGGCCAATGTATTAATCGCACCGCATCATGGCAGCAACACCTCATCAAGCAGCGAATTTTTACAACGGGTTGCGCCTGAGGTTATTCTTATTCCGTCGGGTTATCGTAACCCGTTTCATTTTCCACATCCGGCGGTTTTACAACGCTACCAGGCACAGCACGCAAACTGGCTGAATACCGCCGACCAAGGGGCTATTCAAGTGGACATTTCCGCAGCGGGAACAAAGACAACCCCCTATCGCGCCCAAGCAGGTAAATATTGGCAGGCTTTACCGACCGAGACCATTCACCAGAATTAGCGCTTAATTCACATTTAAGTCATCTATATGCGCTACAATCAACGACGAGCAGTTGCAAAAATTTCCTCAGCGTTGTCTTCTCAATCAACATCTACAATGGGTAATTCGTATGCCACAGTCAGCTAGCAACTATGATTACGATGTTATCGTAATAGGCGCAGGGCCTGCTGGTTATGCGGCAGCAATTCGTGCCGCACAATTGGGATTTAAAACCGCCAGCATTGATCATTGGCGTGATCCAGCAGGATTGCCTAAACTGGGGGGCACTTATGTTAATGCTGGTTGCATTGCGTGCATCAGCTTATTGGAGTCGGCCAAAATTCATCAGTTACTCAAATATGATCTAGCCGACCATGGCTTGCATATTGAGGGACTAAAAGTTGATTTAGCGCAAATGATCGCCCGCAAAGAAGGCATTGCTGACAAGCTGAGTGCCAAAATTGTTACGGTGTTTACCGCGCTTAATATTACGCGCCTATTTGCCCAAGGCCGCTTGCTGAATGCCAAGCAAATCGAAATAACCCCCGTCGATGGTGGCAATAAATCAACGCTTTCCGCTAAAAACATTATTCTCGCCAGCGGCTCACTGCCCGTTAAACAAGCCTGTGCAGCGATTAATAACGATACCATCATTAACGCTGACAAAGCCCTAGCACTGCAAAGCATTCCCAAAACCTTAGGCATTTTAGGCGCTGGCATTATTGGGCTTGAACTGGCGGGTATTTGGCAAAGAATGGGGGCTAAAGTTACGCTTTTTGAAGCTCAAAACCATTTTTTACCGGCGCTGGATCAAGATGTATCTCAAAACGCGTATGATTTTTTTAAAGCACAAGGCTTTACCATTCATTTAGGTGCGCGGGTTATTTCGTCAGCTCCCTCGGTAGCAGAGGTTAAGGTGACATATCAAGATGCTAGCGGAACTCATGCCCTGATTTTTGACAAATTGATTGTCGCGGCAGGCCGCAAGCCCAACAGTGAAAATCTCGCTGCCGCAGAAGCGCAATTATTATTAGACGAAAATGGTTTTGTACACGTTGACGAACACTGTAAGACTAACTTGCCGGGGGTTTACGCGATTGGAGATTTAAATGTGCTAGGCGCCATGCTCGCACACAAAGGTATTGAAGAAGGTATTTTCGTTGCTGAACATATTGCAGGACTCCACTCACCGATCAACTATCTGAATATTCCCAATGTCATTTATTCCGATCCTGAAATCGCATGGGTAGGACAAACAGAACAAACCTTAAGGGCGATTGGTGAACCCATAAAAACCGCTGTTTTTCCTTTTCAAGCCAATGCCAAGGCGCAGGCCATCAGTAAAACGACCGGCGTAGTTAAATTAATTACCCACGCTGAAACCGATAAAATTCTGGGTGTACACATTATCGGCACACACGCTGCCGAACTGATTGCAGAAGCCGTATTGGCCATGGAATTTTCCGCCAGCAGCGAAGATCTTGCCCGCACTATTCATGCACATCCTAGTTTATCCAGTGCCCTGTATGAGGCGGCGCTAATGCTTAATGAACGGGCTTTGCCTTGATCTCAGGGGGGGTTTGATAAGGTGCGAATGAATTCAAAACCGTCCCTTGCCTACCCTGTTATTGCCAGAATATCCTCTACCACCACGGCTAATATTGATATATGCTAAGCGGACTCTATGCGATAACCGACGCCACGTTAACCCCCGACAAAACGCTATTGACACAAGTGACGCAAGCCATTTTAGGGGGTGTAAGCATTGTGCAATTACGTGATAAAACCCGTACCGATGCACAGCTTTATGATATTGCCGTCGCGTTGCAAAAACTGTGTGCTGCACATCAAGTCTGCTTCATGCTTAATGATCGGCTGGCGTTAGCCCAGCAGCTCAACGTCGATGGTTTGCATATTGGTCAACATGACCTGGATTTTAATATCGCTAGAGCTGAGTTTCCCAATAAGATTCTGGGGATGTCTTGTTACGGTGATATTGAGCGAGCGCTGCTTTATCAAGCGCAAGGTGCTGATTACGTCGCTTTTGGGGCGTGTTTTAATTCACCCACCAAACCCTTAGCCAAAGTCATTTCGCCGTCGTTATTCGCTGAAGCAAAGCAGCGTTTAACAATCCCCCTCTGCGCGATAGGAGGCATTACTCTAGTCAATGCGCCACAACTACTTCAGCACGGAGTGGATATGGTCGCCGTGATTAGTGATTTGTGGTGCAGTCGAGATATTACGCGTAAAGCGCAAGCTTACCGAAATTTATATGCTCAAATAAGATAAATTCATAAGGGCTAGGCGTTCATTTTAAAAACAAGCTATACCCTGCATGACAAGTAACCACCAAACCATCCAATAGCGCAATTAACGCGAACACTTTTTTAGTCATCCGTAAACTAATCCATTGCGCCAAAAACGGCCCCAGCCGCCCTCCCCATAATACTCCGAGCATAGTAAACGCTGCCATATCCCAAGGTACACCGCCAAAATAAAACGCATGAATTGCCGCTAACAGCAGCGAATTAATGGCGAGTAACACTACCCCTAAGCCAATCGCTCGATTAGCATTAAGACCATAGCTCAGCATACAAAATGCCGCAATAATCTCACCCTCACCAATTGCTACCCAGCCGGTAATCATTCCGCCAATAAAGGCCACCAGCAGCGTTGGCAAAAATGCTTTGGCAGGCAACTCTGTCAAGCCACCTTTTCGATCCAGCGTAATCAGCGTTAGCAAACCGGTTATAAAGGCGACTGGCCCAAACAGCCCCTTAACCAACATCGGCTGTGGATGAATGAGAAAGGTAGAAACCAAGGTGCCGAGAATCAACGGTGGCACCGTCCATTTTAACAAGCCTAATGGCACCTCACCGCGCCGTAACCAGCCGGATGCACCACTGGTCATCCCGACTGCCTGCGTAACAAAAGCCAATTTTAAGGCACTCACCGGATCAATTTTGTAAGCAAACATCAAAACCGGAATAAATACAATACCGCCGCCGATAGCGGTGATGTTACCGATGAAAGCGCCTAAAACCCCCACCAGAATCAACGGCCAATTATGGGTAGCCAGGGTTAATGGATCAGGGAATGCTCGCCAATAAATCACGCATCCAATTAGGGATAAGATAAACAGCCAGGGAGTGAAATAACGAAAAGTGCCTACATCAGCAGGGTTGGTAGTCGTTGAGGAAAGTAATGGCAGTTGGTTTGGCATCAAGCCGATCCGTATGATTATAGCAATCGTCAATTAATTGGCGGCGCAGTTAATGTGTATGCCAATGATACCGTCATTTATAAAGACTACCCAAAAAATAATTATCATTCTTATAGGGTGTAGACATTGCCACCAAAGCATAAGTATTTACACAAGTTTAGTTATACGTCATTCCGGCAGGAAAGCCGGAATCCAGTCACAGGGATGTGTTCATCTGATGCCATCCGTGGCTTCTGGATCGCGGCAATCCCTGCCGAGATGACTATATTTTGGCTTGGCTTGAGTATCTTCATAATCAGGTTAAGTTATAAGCAACACACAGCCGTTCATGCTGAGCGTGTCGAAGCATGAACGGCTGTGTTGCGAGGAGCGAACGGAAAAAAGCTTAGCGTAATGGCAGAACACCAACGCGGAAACAGTAAAAACTTGAAATGTTTATTAAGATGAAAGTGGGCATGAAAATTGCTTTAACTATGTCAGTCAATAACGACGTCATTATTTAATGAATACTGATCACGGTAAATACAGAGAACGCAGATGAATAATAACTGGAACAACATAAAGATACCCCCCTCCACCAGCCTGCAAGAGACTATTCGGGTTATTGATCAAGGCGCTTTACAAATTGCCTTGGTTACTGACGAACAAGGCAAATTGGTTGGCGTCGTTACCGATGGTGATATACGCCGCGCCCTGATTAATGGCGTAGATTTAACTCAGCCGGTTGCCAGTGTTATGAACGCAAACCCTAAGGTGGGCAAGCGCGATGACTCGAAACAGCAGCGCATCGTGCAGATGGAGAAATATAAATTATTTCAACTGCCGATTCTGGATGAAGAGGGCAAGCTGTTGGGGCTGGAGACTTTACAAGACTTATATAAACATCCGCAATTTGACAATCCCGTATTTTTAATGGCGGGGGGCTTTGGTAGACGGCTACATCCCTACACCGATACGTGTCCCAAACCCATGTTGCATGTCGGCGGCAAACCCATTTTAGAAACCATCATTGATAATTTTGCACAAGCGGGGTTCAAACATTTTTATATCGCCGTACATTATTTATCCCATCAGATTAAAGATCATTTCGGTGACGGTCAGCGCTGGGGTGTTGACATTACCTACGTTGACGAACATGAGCCCTTAGGTACCGCAGGTGCATTGGGGTTGTTGCCGGATGATTTGCCAGATTTACCGATGATTATCATGAATGGCGACATTTTGACGCAAATTGATTTCCCAAGGCTCCTACAATTTCACACCGAACACCAGGGTGTTGCCACGCTGTGCGTCAGAAACTATGATTACCAAATTCCTTTCGGCGTGGTGGAACTGACCAATCAACGCATTACTGGCATTGTCGAAAAGCCAACGCACAGTTGCTTCACCAGCGCAGGCGTGTATGTGCTTAATCAAGCGTTAGTAAAAGCCGTTACCCGCGAAAAACGGCTGGATATGCCAGATTTACTGAACCAAAAAATCGCCCAAAATGAATTGGTCACCATGTTCCCCGTACATGAATACTGGATGGACATTGGTCAAAAAGCCGATTTCTTAAGGGCGCAAGGGGATTTCACCAAATATTTTTAGTCAGCATTAGCACACTATACGATGTTATTACACCCTCTAAGGACATAAGTATCTACACAAGTTTCAAACCACGTTATTCCGTCATCCCTGCCGGAATGACGGATAACTATGCTTATGTAGATACTCATGCTCTAAGGGCGGACGATATGTCTGCCCTTTTTTTTGCCCTTAACACGCCCGCAACAATATTTTTAAAAAAAATCAAAACAGCATTAAAGAAATCATGACCCAGGACGATAACCTTGGTGAGTTTCACTTTCATCAACCAATCATTCTTCGGCTAACAAATCCGGGGAATAAACACACTAGGAGATACGATCATGGGTATGGTAATTAACACCAATATGGCTTCAATCAACACACAAAGACAGTTGAAAAAGAATGATGACGCGTTGTCAACTTCAATGCAACGTTTGTCTTCCGGTCTGCGCGTCAATTCATCCAGAGATGATGCGGCTGGTTTAGCCATCGCCACACGGATGACCACGCAAATTAGAGGGATGACCGTTGCTTCACGGAATGCCAACGATGGCATCTCTATGGCGCAAACGGCTGAGGGCGGCATGGCTGAGATGACCGATACTTTGTTAAGAATGCGTGATTTAGCAGTACAAGCAGCCAACACCGGCGCCGTCAGTTCGCAAGACAGACAAAAACTGCAAGACGAATTTAAACAAATGGGTCAAGAACTGAAAAGAAACATTGACAACACCACCTTCAATGGTCTCAAAATTTTCAAAGGACAAGCGTCTGGCAAAAACTTCCAAGTGGGTTGGGGCGCTTCTGCACATAACCAAATCAGCATTACGATTCCTAACTTTTCAGCCGCTGCGTTCAGTGCGACTAAATTATTTGGAACGGCTGCTGGTGCATTTTCAATTGGTTCTGCGGTATCAACCACCGTTAAGTTTGGGTCAGTTTTAAACAACATTGATAAGGTTTTAGACAACATCAATAACAGCCGCGCTAAATTAGGTGCCACGCAAAACCGCTTCATGTCTGCGATCTCAAACTTGTCGCAGTCAATTGAAAATAACTCTGCTGCCAGATCACGTATTATGGATGCTGATTTTGCCACTGAAACCTCTAACTTAAGCCGTAACCAAATCCTGCAACAAGCCGCTACGGCGATGTTGGGTCAAGCTAATCAGTCCACTCAAGGTGTATTGGGCTTATTAAGATAAATTGGTCTAGGCGGGAGGAGGTCTTAAATAAACCTTAAGCCTCTTCCTCGTTTTAATACATTACAGGGGTTATGTTATGAATACTGATATTACCAATATCAATAGACTTGCGCCTGCCACCAGCCCTGTTTCTGCCATTACCCGCAACACTCTAAAAGATGACGCTGCTTTAAAAGCTGCAACGGTTAGCTTTTTACCGTTGCCTCTGCAAGATAAACGGGATGCGGACAAAAGCTTAGACGTGTCGCCTGAAGCCTTAAAAACGGCAGTTAAACAGGGTAATGATCTGTTTCAGGCCGAGCAGCGAAATTTACAAATGGAAGTGGATGATGCTACCAAGCAAGTCGTAGTAAAAGTGATTGATCAGGCAAGCGGCGATATTATCCGGCAAATGCCGACGATAGAAGTGCTTGAGTTTATGAAGAAAATGCAGGAATTAGAAGGCGGGCATGGCGCGCTGATTAAAAGTATCGCCTAGTTTGGCGGTTAGTTTATGGCTGTCGTTATACATGATTTAAGCTAAAAACCCAATCGAACGCTTGTAGAGGTAACACAGCACTTCTAAGGCGTTCACCAACCTATTTGTGGTAATTATTCATTTCCCCGCCAGTACCCACAGTGGGGAAATGAATATTTGCACACTATTGACTAAAACACATAATCTACAGCGCTGTAAAAGCCTGTCGATTTTCCGTATTTAAAGGAGTTAACATGGCTATATCAGCGGCGCAGGGTGTCGGCAGCGGCATGGATATTAACGGTTTGGTTAAATCATTGGTGCAGGCCGATGGGCAGCCGGCGATGAATGCGCTTAACACTAAAGAATCGGCCACTAAGTCGCGTTTAAGTGCTTTAGGTAAATTTAAAAGCGCACTGTCTGATTTTCAGACCGCGGTTACAAAATTGAATACTGGCGCTGGCGCGGCATTTAAGAGTCAAATTGCAACGTCCACAAATGAAACGCTTGCCACGGTAAAAGCCGGTTTGGGCGCGGTTTCTGGTAATTATTCGCTTGAGGTGGTGCAACTGGCTAAACCTCAAAAATCAGTGAGTACGGCGAGTTTTACGGATTTAAATGCAGCAGTTGGCGAGGGTACCCTGACTTTTGCGGTGGGCGCTAAAACCCCATTTTCGATCACCGTGGGCCCTGCTAATAATACTTTAGCAGGGGTTAGGGACGCGATTAATGCGGCTACCACTAACAATGGCGTGTCTGCCAGCATTATCAATGTCGATAACGGCAGTGGCGGCACCATTTCTAAACTGGTGTTGGCAGCAAAAGATCCAGGTTCGGCGAATAGTTTTACGGTGTCTGGCACCGCAACAGGGGGTGCTGGCGCTGGTTTACAACAATTGTTTACGCCAGGTTTAACTCAGCTAAACGCTGCGCAAGATGCCATCATTAAAGTGGATGGACAAACTGCAACCCGTAGCACTAACAGCCTGAGCGACGTTATTCCTGGGGTAACATTGGATTTAAAATCAGTACCGGCAGTTGCAACGCCTTTTAATGTCAACATTGCACTGGATACCAAGTCGATTACCGATGCCGGAACAGGTTTTGTCGATGCGTACAATAAGCTGCAAACCGTCATGAAAGATTTAGGTAAATTTGATCCTGTCACCAAGGCGGCAGGTCCGTTAGCTGGGGATTCAACCTTGCGTGCTGTGCAATCGCAGGTTAGGCAAATAAGCAGTGCCGTGGTTGCATCAGCTACGACTAACGTTAATTCATTAGCTACGATAGGTATTGGCATTGACCGTAACGGCGTTATGTCTTTAGACAGCACTAAATTTACGGGTGTTATGAATACTAATTTAAACGCTTTAAGTCAGGTATTTACAGCAACCGATGGTGTCGCCACAAAATTAGGCACGACTTTAACGACATATTTACAACCTAGTGGTACTTTTCAAGGACAAACTGGCACATTAAATGACCGGATGAAACAAATTACGGTCAGCCGTGAAAAAGTGCAGATGCGCTTGGATACCCTAGAAAAGTCCTTGTTAAAACAGTTTCAAGCAATGGATAGCATTGTGGGTAAATTTAAGTCAACCGGCAACTTTCTAGCACAAAAATTCGGATAACCTCACTTTAATACGGAGATAACAGGAAAAACTTATGTACCCCAATAGTTATAGACAAAAAGCGGGTCAGTACGCGAGCGTGCAAACCAGCTCGCAAATAGAAGACGCATCACCGCACCAATTAATCGTGATGTTGATGGAGGGTTTTCTGGCCCGTGTCAATTCCGCCAAAGGCGCTATTGTCCAAAAAGATGTAGAAGCCAAAAATGTCTTCATTAATAAAGCCATCGGCATTATCGGCGGTTTGCATGAAGCACTGGATTTAGAGAAAGGCGGTGAAATTGCGCAAAACCTAAATAACTTATACACTTATATCTCCAAACGCTTATTTCAAGCCAGTATAGAAAATAACACAGAAATGCTGGACGAAGTCGCCGGTTTGATGCGCGAAATCAAAGGTGGCTGGGATGCGATTAAAACCTAAGCGATGTGTTTGGTAAATAGGAGCAAATAATGAGTACCTTAACAGCCAGTGCTGGAAATATTCAGCAAACAAAAGCCATACTGGCAAGTTATATGATCGAACTGGAGCGCTGTATTCTCAATGCGCAATGGGAGATACTTTCTGATATTCTGGATAAGCGCCAGCACTATTTTGAGATGCTGTTTGCGGATCCTGAATTGGCTAACACCGCCGAATTTAGCGCCTTGATTAAGCAAGTCTTTGAAGAAGACAACACCATGATTAACAAAATCATGGCGCAGAAAGCAGTTATTGAGCAGGAGCGTTTGGGTTTGATGCGAAGCCGGCAGGCGGCTAAGGCTTATGAGTAACTGATGTTACACGGATTGGTCGGAAGTCGGGCTTCAGCCCGACAATAACTCGTCCAGCCAAACGGCATCCCATAAGCAATAATCGCCAACCCGTTTAAGCACGCTTGCCCGCAGCGGATTCGCCACAATATCGCGCCATTCTTTGCGCGTCTTCATCTTTACGCACCGCATGGCCAAGCTAATATCTCGGGTTTTGACCCGACTTCCAATCTGCGTAACATCAGTGCGTAAGTGTTTCTGAGCAATGAATTGCCACTACGATTGGCGATGTAGTCGGTGCATTTATCGCCCCCCTTTCAACCTTACTGCACAATACTTCAAGCGGCTATCCAGCTTCACGTATAATAGACAATTGTGTTTAACTCATTGTTTAGCCATGTCTGAAGATTTCTATTATCCCCCCGATTACGCTGTAGAAGCGCTCAAAATCCCCCCGAATTCCATCCAGGCCGAGCAATCTGTGCTGGGCGGCTTAATGTTGGATAACCAAACCTGGGATACGGTTGCCGATAAAGTCGTGGAAGAAGATTTTTACCGCAAAGATCATCGCTTAATCTTTAATGCCATTACGCAATTAGCCGATAAACAAGAGCCGTTTGATGTAATCACGCTTTCAGAAACGCTGGCGGCGACGGGGCAACTGCAAGAAGTCGGCGGCTTGGCTTATCTAGGCCTGCTCGCTAAAGATACCCCCAGCGCTGCGAATATTGTTTCCTACGCCAATATCGTCAGGGATCGTTCCGTGTTGCGGCAGTTGATTCATGTCGGCACCAATGTGGCTGACTCCGCGTTTAATCCAGAGGGTCGCGATACCGCCGAGTTATTGGAAAATGCCGAACGCCAAGTATTTAAAATCGCCGAACAACGCCAACGTGGACAAGGCGGTTTTAGTTCGATCAAAACGCTGTTGGCGCAAGCCGTCAATAAAATCGAAACCCTGTTTGAACAAGAAGGCTCGATCACGGGTGCCAGTACCGGCTTTACCGATCTGGATGAAATGACCTCCGGCCTGCAACCTGCCGATTTAGTGATTGTCGCGGGCAGGCCGTCGATGGGTAAAACCACCATTGCCATGAATATCGCGGAAAATGTCGCCATCAAAGGCGATAAGCCAGTCGCCGTATTCAGTATGGAGATGCCCGGCGACTCATTAGCCATGCGCATGATGTCGTCCTTAGGCCGTATTGATCAACATAAAATCCGCACCGGAAAATTAGAAGATGACGAATGGCCGCGCTTAACCTCCGCCATTAATATCCTCGCCGAAACTAAACTGTTTATTGACGACAGTGCCGCCCTCACCCCCACCGAAGTCCGTTCCCGCGCCCGTCGCCTGATGCGCGAACATGGGCAGCTCGGTTTGATCGTGGTCGATTATTTACAGTTAATGCAATCGCCCTCCAGCGGCGACAACCGTACCCAGCAAATATCCGATATTCCCCGTGGCTTAAAAGCCTTGGCGAAAGAGTTGAATGTGCCGGTAGTCGCCTTATCGCAGCTTAACCGTAATCTGGAACAACGCCCCAATAAACGCCCGATGATGTCGGATTTACGGGAATCGGGCGGTATCGAGCAGGACGCGGATTTGATCATTTTTGTTTACCGTGATGAAGTGTATAACGAAGACAGCCCCGACAAAGGTATTGCTGAAATTATTATTGGCAAACAGCGTAATGGCCCTATTGGCACGGTGCGCTTAACCTTTTTGGGGCAATACACCCGCTTTGAAAATTTTGCCGGTGATATTTATAACAACGAGGATTATGAATGACACCAGCGACCTACGCGGTGCTGAATCTGGAGGCACTACAACATAATCTGGCTTGCGTACGTCAGGCAGCACCGAATGCCAAAGTCATGGCGGTCATTAAAGCCAATGCCTATGGGCATGGCTTGTTACGCGTTGCGGCGAAATTACCCAATGTCGATGCCTTTGCCGTGGCCCGGGTTGATGAAGCAGTGCGTTTGCGGCAAGCGGGTTTTACGCAGCGTATTGCGGTATTAGAGGGCTTTACCTGTAATGAAGAATTACAGGCGTTATTGCGCTACGACATCGAGGCGGTGATTCATTGCCCTGAACAATTGGCCATTTTAAATACCTACAGCGCAGAACAAACGCTTTCAGTTTGGCTAAAACACGATAGCGGCATGAATCGCTTAGGCTTTAAAACCGCTACAGTCCTAGCGGCTTATCAACAGCTTATGGCCTGTAAAGCCGTCAAAAAACCCTTGCAGTTAATGACACACTTAGCCAATGCCGACAACCGCCAGGATGCAACTACTGATAAGCAAATACACTTGTTCAACCAAACCATAGCTCAATTCAGCGGCGAACGCAGCATCGCCAATTCCGCAGGCATTTTAGGTTGGACGGAGGCCTTAAGCGATTGGGTAAGACCGGGCATTATGCTCTATGGTGTTTCCCCTTTTGCAGAACAAACGGCCGCGCAACTGGGCTTAAAACCGGTGATGAGTTTGCATTCACAGTTAATTGCGGTTAAAGACATCACCATCGGTGAAAGCATTGGTTACAGTGGTCGCTGGGTGTGTGAGAAAACCACGCGCTATGGAGTGGTCGCCATTGGGTATGGCGATGGTTATCCACGTTACGCAAAAACGGGTACGCCCGTGTTAGTCAATGGTCAGCGCGTGCCGCTGATCGGGCGGGTATCTATGGATATGATTACCGTTGACTTAGGTAGCCAACCGCACGCCAAGCCCGGCGATCCAGTGATTTTGTGGGGTAATGGCTTAGCGGTAGAAGAAATTGCTGCGTGGAGCGACACTATCCCCTATACCTTGCTCTGCGGTATTACACAGCGGGTGCAAATAGTTGAACAAGCAGAGGTTAAAGGGTAATTTATCGTTTTTATGAATATGTAGATGTAGACTAATAAATGCTTGAAATAGTAGAAATTATTAGACCTGCCGATCAAGGCAGAACAACGCCTTTCCTATGCAACGCATCCGATGGCAAAGCTTATTATGTTAAAGGCTATGCCGCCTCGATTGCAGGATTAATAAAGGAGTGGTTAGGTGCGCATTTAGCAAAGGCTTTCGAGTTGCCAGTGCCGCCATTTCAAATAGCTTTTTTGGATGATCGACTTGTTGATGGTTTTGGCGGTAAGGCTGCTTCAGAACTAAAAAGTGGTTATGTATTTGCATCTGAACAAATCCTATCGGTCACTGAGTTAAAATATGAAACTGCAAAACAAATTGATACTCAACTGAAATTAAGGGTATTAATTTTTGATCTTTGGTTAGAGAACGAGGATCGAACCTTATCAGAAAAAGGCGGCAATCCTAACTTACTCTGGAAAACTGATGCTTCAGGCTTGTATGTGATTGATCATAATATGATCTTTGATGACGCATTTAATAAAACGAATTTTTGGGATACGCATGTTTTTAAATCAATGTTTGATCAAAAACAATACGATCTTTTTGAAAAAGGCGACTTTGAAACGCGAATGCAAAAATCTCTTGCTAGTTGGCAAACAGCATGGGATAACATTCCTTCAGAATGGATTGAATTAAACAATGAACTACGGTGTTTCGATCCTGAAAAACACCTACAACGTCTTAGCAATGAAGCAAACGGAGACATTTGGTCAAAACTACCATGAATAAACAAATTTGTAAGTACAGCATTATTCGCTTTCAGCCTTATCCTGAAACAGAAGAGTTTGCCAATATAGGTATTGTGCTTTATGCCACTACCTCTAAGCAACTGGAGTTTAGGTTGTTAGAGAGTAAACAGCATGCAAGAATCACTGGTTTTTTTGATCCCATTTGCAAAGCGGTTTTTGTACAAACGACCAAAATTATTCGGGCAGAAATTGAACGGATTAAGCAGCTTTTAACCCTGACCACTGGAACTGATGTCGATCTTTATGGAGAATTAATTCGCCGTCGGGAAGATATTATTCGTTTTAGTGAAAACCGGGTGTTGTTTTCTCTTGATCCCGTGGCGACGGTTGATAAGCTGTTTGAACATTATGTGTATCGTAGCTTTATCCATGAACCTGGTCATGAAGATAAAATGAAAAAGCAAGTGCGTGGCTTGCTTGATCGTTGTAATCTTAGCGAAAAATATAAAGAAGGCACAATTGGCGAACCTGCTAAATACGAAGTTAAATTTCCTTTTGTGTCCAATATCAGTAAGCGAAAGATTATTAAGCCCATTCATTTTAAGCATGAGCAACCTAGTCAACTGATTGATCATGGGCTTGAGTGGCTTGCAAAAATTCAGCAATTGGAAAAGTATACGTTTATCAAACCTGATGAAGTTTTGTTTGCCTATGATGCCCCTGATAACCTTCAAAGCGATTTATTTAGTGCGTTTAATGAAATTAAAGCGCAAATTAAAAATGAAGGCGTGGTGATGGCAGATATAAAAAACAACGATGATATTATTAGATTTGCAGACGTATAACGGAGGCAATCATGGGCTTAGCCTTAAAAGACAGCCAAACCTACACTTACGCTGATTATTTAACTTGGTCGGACGATGCTCGTTATGAGTTAATTGACGGTCATGCGTATTACATGGCACCTGCGCCAGATTTGACGCATCAAGATATAGCGGGTGAAATCTTTCGGCAAGTGGCTAATAGCTTAAAGGGTAAAAAATGTCGTGCGTTCATTGCCCCTGTAGATGTTCGTTTATCTGATTCAAATCAAGACAATGCGAATATCATTAATGTTGTGCAACCCGATGTGTTTGTGGTTTGTGACCCGAACAAGTTCACGCGACGCGGTATTCTTGGCGCGCCAGATTGGATTGTGGAAGTGTTATCACCCTCAACTGCCGGTCATGACCAAATTATCAAGCGGCAATTGTATGAACATCACGGAGTACGCGAATACTGGCTGGTACATCCCACTGACCGGGTATTGACGGTGTATCGGTTGGAAAATGGTGAATATGGCAAACCCGAACTGTATGAATTAATCGGTGCAACGCCGATTGGTGCATTGCCTGGGTGCGTTATTCAGTGGGATGAGTTGGTTGCCAGTCTTCCAAATGATTACGAATAAATAATGCGCTGTGTCAGTGCGAAACTTGGCAATTACGTGTCAAGTTCCGCATGATCCTATACAGATTCAACTCACGGTTGAAATTCCAGAAGCGAATGCCAATTCTTTATTACAGTCCGCTTTTTAACCTCAAGGACGCAAACTATCGGTGGTTCTTAGCCAATAGCGAAAATTTAGCCACAGGCTTAAGTCTGTAGGGATTGAAGCGTGATACATCGCTAATGCCATCATGCTCTTGTAAATCAGCCCCTTAAACCTACATTAGGGTAAACGATCCCTGATTTTCACTGCGACCGCACCAGAATAATATTAGGAATTGAGGTAAAGGCTATCGACTTGTTCAACCAAACCATAGCTCAATTCAGCGGCGAACGCAGCATCGCCAATTCCGCAGGCATTTTAGGTTGGACGGAGGCCTTAAGCGATTGGGTAAGACCGGGCATTATGCTCTATGGTGTTTCCCCTTTTGCAGAACAAACGGCCGCGCAACTGGGCTTAAAACCGGTGATGAGTTTGCATTCACAGTTAATTGCGGTTAAAGACATCACCATCGGTGAAAGCATTGGTTACAGTGGTCGCTGGGTGTGTGAGAAAACCACGCGCTATGGAGTGGTCGCCATTGGGTATGGCGATGGTTATCCACGTTACGCAAAAACGGGTACGCCCGTGTTAGTCAATGGTCAGCGCGTGCCGCTGATCGGGCGGGTATCTATGGATATGATTACCGTTGACTTAGGTAGCCAACCGCACGCCAAGCCCGGCGATCCAGTGATTTTGTGGGGTAATGGCTTAGCGGTAGAAGAAATTGCTGCGTGGAGCGACACTATCCCCTATACCTTGCTCTGCGGTATTACACAGCGGGTACAGATTATTGAGCAATAAGTGACCGGATAGCTAGATTGTCAAGTTCCGCATAATCACATACTGATTTAGCTGATGTTACGCAGATTGGAAGTCGGGTTTTAACCCGACATATTAGCTTGACCATGCGGTGCGTAAAGATGAAAACGTGCAAAGAATGGCGCGATATTATGGCGAATCCGCTGCGGGCAAGCGTGCTTAAACGGGTTGGCGATTATTGCTTATGGGATGCCGTTTGGCTGGGCGAGTTACTGTCGGGCTAAAATCCGACTTCCGACCAATCCGCGTAACATCAGATATTAAATCCCCACCCAAAACCATACCCCTATTTAAAGTCCAAAAGATTGATCTAACAAAGCGTTATCTAATTGACCCGCACGGAAACTTTTACCGGATTCAACAGCGGTTACGATCACGCTGGCGGGGCTAAACAACAACGGATCAATCTTAAAGAAATCATACTCGACCGCTTTAAAAATCTCAGCAAAGGGTTTGCCATAGTCTTTAGAGGTTGAACTTGGCAATGCTTTTGCTAACTGTTCAGCATCAGTATCACTGCCTTTCACGAACAAATGCACCTGTCCTGCAAATAAAATGGCATCATTGGTACGTCCCATCGCCTTAACGAATTTGGGATGTGGCGGACAAATCGGTGCGCTGCCACTACCGTCGATAATATTTTCCAGCGGAAAATGCAGGGCATGCGCTTTGTGCATAGCCACTTCCAACACTCTCGACACCACTTGTACGCCACCTGCCAAGCTGCTAGTGGGTGTGACGATAATGGTTAAACTGGAGGGATCGACTTGGCAAGCGATGGCAACTTTTTCGACAATTTCGATAGGCGGTATCGCATCATTTTCAATCACCAATACCGTGCTATCGGCGCTGTCTTGATAAGCCAGTTCTTTATACAGTTCTTCAACAGGTTCCCGTTGACCTTCTTTCACTTTGCTTGCCATAGCGCGTGCAGGGCCTGAGCCTAAGGCGTAATATTTCTCGTGCGACAAGCTCCAACCCGCATATTGACTGCCTAAGCACGCTAACACTGGGTTGCCGGTATGCACCGTGACAGATAATGGCCAATGTTCAGTATAAGTTGAATGTGTAATTGTCACCGTCCCCATTCCCCCTAAACATATTTCCGCAATAATCCGTCCTGCCTCAAGACCACCCGGCACGTTAATGCCAGCATCGACAATCGTGCAGCCATTGGGCAACCGGTCTATGCCCACTCTTAATTTATCGGCTTGTGCAACGAGCTGTTGCACTAACGGTTGAGATAATTTATTAACGCTTGCTGTATATCGCATGAGAATCAAACACCTTGATCAAGTTTATAAAGTAACCATTGCTGGCGGGTATGCAGCTTTTCCCTAAGGCGCCGCACACCGGAATCATCGGCAATAATACTGCAAATTGGCTGCGTTGTGCCAATTATTGCACCCGCTTTAGGTAAATCCCTACACCAATCGGGCCAAGTAAATTGCTCAGGAATACGCGTCGTCTGCTGCGCATAAACCAGTTGATAGCCGCTATAACCTTGACCTGGCAGCAATGTTAGCGCCGGTTTAACAAAATCCTGAAAAATCACCTGAGCGGCAACTACATCAGTGGCACAGGCTTGAATATGCTTGAACAGCCAAGTAGCTGAATATAACTGCATACTGGCAGAGGGTCTGGGATTAATTTCCAATACATAAATATCCTTACCCGACATTATAAAATCTAAACAATTCAAACCTTTCAGGTTAAAAGCCCCAACTAACTTACACAACCAAGCTGTCATTAATGCGGCTTGCTTACTCGAAACAACCGCACCAGTCATAATCCCAGAAAATAAAAACGGCTGATTTTCACCCCCATCAACCGTCCATTGCGTATTAAATCCAATAACCTGCACCTCGCCCTTATCCGCTAAAAACAACACAGATTGTTGCGCCCCAGGCTGATATTTTTGCCAGTACACGGATCCAGCCGCTTTAAATTGCCCCAAACCAGATTTCGACCGATAACGTTTAATGCCGACCCCCCCCTGCCCTCGCATCGGCTTAATTAACCACGTATTTAAGCTATGGTCAGGTGCTTGAAATGCAACGTCAGGATGTGCAATAGCCAAAGCATCCAGCCGCTTAAAAAAAGCGGCTTTGTTAAGCAGTCCAACAAATACCACCGGATCATTACCTAACAGTATTAGACGTTCCGCCAAATAGTCCAGACTTTCTGGGTAATATTCCAAGCCGCTGCCATATATAACCCATTTAACCCCATACTGTCGTATAACCTCTTCAACAGCGGGGATTAGTTGCATTTTCGCGAGAGAAGTTATTTGATAACAGCTTTCGGCATACTGTTGGGTATCCAGATCTGCGTAACAATCAATCACCAAAGGCTTTAATCCAATGGCTTGTGCCGCCTGCGCCAACATTCTGCCGGAGCTGGCAACAATCAAAACCGCATTAACAAAGGGCATGGCTAATTTGAATGAACGTCACTAAACTAAAGTAATCGTTAACGCACCAATAATTCCGCCCCAAACCAATCCACCAAAACGTGGCGATAATGCTCAGCCTTCGCTGTTTGTAGGTGTTCCAAAGGATTAAAATCATCAGTCAAAAGCGAACCCCTAGTTTTATCAACATTAAACACCCGCTGTTTTAGCCAATCGGTTTGCTCAGGCAACAATGCTTTTGCCTGAATATCCAGCGGTTGCTGGCTACTCAGAAAAATAAAATCGTTAAAATCTTCCCCTGGCTCGGCAATAAACACGGACAATTGTGGCAATACTTGGGTTAGGGTTTTAGCAACCGAGGCTAAGGCAAGATTGCGATCATTGGCGAACCCGACAAAATTCAACGCGAGAATGCCCTGTGCCGAGAGCAAGCCTTTTAATTCGGTTATGGTTTCAACCGTCAGTAAATGCGCGGGTTCCGAGCCACCGGTAAAACAATCGTGGATGATTAAATCATACGGCCCAGTTAAATGCCGAATTTCATAACGTGCATCACCAACAATAGCGGTTCCAGTTGGCTTAAAACCAAAGTAATCACTCGCAGCCGTCGCAACCGCAGGATCTATCTCCAAAGTATCGGTCTTAATGCCGTACTGTTGATGTAACACTTTCGCCATGTGACCGGCACCAAGGCCAATAATCAGGGCGCGGGTCATTTGCTGCGTTGCTAAAGCGGGCATTAACCCCACAATCTTTTGATAGCCAAGCGCGCTTTTACCTGTGGCAATACTCGCCGCACCAATCATCGAGGCGTCGGCGGTGAGAAAGCGTAAATCACGAGCAGGTTCTTCAATAACCCTTACCCAGCCATACAAACTTTCACGCGCAGACAAAATAGTAAACTTAGTACCGCCTGTATAGGCATGGCCTGCACCCACTATTTTGGGTAATAAACATAGGCCAATCACCAATAAGCCAATGCAGGGCAATAAAGACTTTAGGGTTTTTGGCCGCTTTTGTTCATAAAACGCAACGGCGAGTGCCAAGACCATTAAAATGAGGCCCGAACTAATCAAAATAGCCCGAGAACCCACTAAGGGAAACAGAAAAAAGCCTAATGCCAAAGTACCTACGACGCTGCCAACCGTACTGACCGCATACATCGAACCAGCACTACTACCAATGCCGTCTAATCGCAAAGTAGCCAATTTAATGGCAAAAGGACTGACCATGCCCAGCAGAGTCAAACTTGGGGAAAATAACACCAGCGCACTCACAAAAGCCCCCGCACGAAGCCCCAATAGATCGGTTGCTAATAATACCGGACGCGTTAGCCAGGGTATTAACAACGTAAACAAGCCCGCCAGCGCAATAATCAGCGAAAGTCCTATGTGTTCGGCGCGATCTGCCAGGCGTCCGCCGATAAAATACCCCAGCGCCAATGCAATCATGGTGACGGAAATAAGCGCTGACCAAACCGTCAGGCTAGTGCCATAAAATGGCGCAATCATACGTGTACCCAGCAATTCGATGACCATAACCGCCGCACCAGTTATAAAAACAGTTAGGAACAGCCCGCGTCTACCGAAGCTATTGGGTGCCTTATTATTCATAGCCTTAGCCCTTCGTTAATTTAGTTGAAAATAATTCTGCTTACAACACCCTAAGGTTCGCTGCGGTAATGGTAACGGTGACACGAAAAAAATGGCATTGATGTTATCACTGCCATTAACCTTGCCTCCTCTCCATTAGGCATCAGTATCTACACAACTCACCCTTCAGTAAAGCGCGAAGCTAAAATTTATCCATTTTTTATTTATTGACACTTTCTCCACCCTTTTCTACACACATCCACGAATAAACCTTAAGCGATTGGCATTAAATGCTAAAATTCGCATTTTTACGTTCTCTTACCGCAACCGCTCTGCATGTCTCATTCGCTAAAACTGCCCCCTGAAGCCCTTAAATTAACCGTTAATCTGGCGGATTACCCCTGGCCGCCGACACCCTCACTGCAAGAGCAGGCTATTTTAGGGCAAAAACGTGCGCAATCGGCATTGGCATTCGGGGTTGCCATGCCCACCCCTGGCTACAATATTTACGTGAAAGGCGATTCCGGCACCGGTCGCTTAACCATGATTAACCAGCTCTTGGATAATCACGCTAAAGCCCAAGAAACCCCGTGGTCTTATGCTTACGTGGAAAATTTTGATAACGCGCGGGAACCTTTAGCCCTTGCCTTACCTGCGGGTCAGGGGCAGGCGTTCAGCAAAGCCATTGAAAAACTACTGGATAGCCTGTTAGCAACGTTTCCGGCGGTGTTTGAAAACCCAACTTACCAACAAAAAAAAGGCGTTATCGAACGGGATTTTAACCAGCTTTACAATAATGCCATCGAGTTGGTTGATGTCAAAGCCACGGCGTATGCTATCGCCTTATTTCGGGATAATGAATCCATTAGCTTTGCCCCGATTCGCGATGATAAAGCCTTGGAAGAAGACCAATTCATTTTATTGCCGCCAACTGAACGCGAAATCTTTCATAAACAGGTTCAGGAATTAGAAGCGTATTTAAGTGAGGTGCTGCTGGAGTTACCGCAATGGCGCAGAAATTCGGTTGAAAAAATTCGGGAGCTGGATAACGACACCATTAATGTCGCCATCGCACCCTTATTTGATGAGTTGCATGACCACTATGCAGACATTGATGATGTGATCAGTTATTTATCGGCTATTCGTGAGAATATCGGCACTACGATTATGGCTTATTTACAACCCGGTCGTTCTTTAGAAATCCGCGACAATACCACCAAGCGCCTGTTATTAACCGAACAATATCTGCCGAATATTTTGGTGGATCATAAAGACGAGATCGGCGCGCCAGTGGTTTACGAGGTGCATCCGACCTATCAAAATCTCTTTGGTCGCATTGAATACAGCAGTGAACAAGGCACCTTAATCACCAATTATCGCCGTATTTGCGCCGGTTCTTTGCATAAGGCCAATGGTGGTTACCTGATTATTGACGCGGAAAAACTCCTCAATTATCCCTTGGTGTGGGAAGGCTTAAAACGGGCGCTAAAGTCAGGTCGGATTGAAATAGAATCGCCTTATTCCGAGCTGGGCGTTAACACCATCACCCTGAAACCGGAAGTCATCCCTTTAAACATCAAAGTCATTCTCTTAGGCTCTGAAGAAATTTATTATCTGTTGCAGGATTTGGATAGTGAGTTTAACGAAATGTTTCATATCCTGGCAGATTTTGATCATGATATTCGGCTCGATAAACTGAGTATGCAGCAATTTGCCAATTTAATGGTGAACCGAGCGCACGACTTAGGCATTGCAGCGTTAACCCGCTGTGCGGTGGAGCGCTTAATTGAACACAGTTGCCGCCTGTCTGAAAGTCAGTACCATTTATCTGCGCGCATCAATGATTCTTTGGAAATTATTGGCGAAAGTAATTTGCTTTGCAAACAAGCGCAGATCGCCCAGATTGATAAAGCAGCGATAGAAACCGCATTAGCGGCTAGGGATGAACGCAATGGGCGGATTTCCGAAAATATTTTGGAAGAAATGCTGGACGGCACCATTCTGATCGACACCGATGGCGAAGCGGTTGGCAAGGTCAATGGTTTAACCGTACTGGAAATCGGCAACAGTATTTTTGGCGCGCCCGCCAGAATCACCACCACCGTCTATCCCGGCTCCCGTGGCATTGTGGACATCGAACGCGAAGCGGAATTGGGGCAATCCATCCACTCCAAAGGCGTGTTAATTCTAACGGGCTATTTAGGGCATTGTTACGCCCAACAATTCCCTTTAGCCATTTCCGCCAGTATCGCCATCGAACAATCCTATGGCTTTGTCGATGGCGATAGCGCCTCACTTGCTGAATTGTGTTGCTTAATATCGGCGCTCACCCGTGTGCCTGTTAAACAAGCCATCGCCGTGACCGGTTCCATTAACCAATATGGTGAAGTACAGGCCATCGGTGGGGTTAATGAAAAAATCGAAGGTTTTTTTAGGCTATGCCAAGCGCGGGGACTTAACGGCAAGCACGCGGTGATCATTCCAACCGCCAATAAACGCAACCTGATGTTAAAACAAGAGGTGATTGATGCAGTGGCAGCAGGCTTATTTGCAGTGTATTGCGTTGCCTCGGTGGATGAAACCTTAAGCTTATTGACCGACTTAGAGGCAGGGGTGATGCAAGCAGATGGCAGCTATCCCTTGGACACCCTCAACTATAAAGCCATTTGTAGACTGAAAGAGATTGCGGATATTACCCAAGATGCGGATAAGGATGATACTGAGACGGGTTGAAGGTATGCTGTAAGGTGTACACCTTATTTGGTTATACAACGGATAAAGTTAAGAAACATTTTTACAATGGCTAAAAAATTGTTGTAACATCTGTGACGGCATTCTTTTCTGTCAAGTGGTGATTTTATCTTTTCGTTTTAGCACCTTGCGATGCCGCAAAAAAGGGGCATACCATTGCATTATAACTAACTTAGCTAGGATATTAGGGGAATGCCACTATTCGCTGCGCTTCGTACAGGCTACGCTTTATCTAGGAGATATTAATCGTTGAAGAATAAGCTTACCCTCCTAATTTTCGGTGAGATAGAATTTAGGGAAGATGAGGAATACCTAAAATTTCAATTCCGTCTCATGTATGCTCTGCTATTAATGGCAGCCTTTTTTTCTGGGGCTTTTATTCTGGCCGAATGGCTAGGCTTGAACACCTTACCGCATGCCCAGTTGATTGTCATTAAAATTTATTTTGCATACAGCCTGCTATTGTCTTCTGCGCTGAGGGGACGAAAACACCGCTTTCTTGCTATTGCATGGCTATTTGCCATCGCCAGTTTTTTGAGTTTCCTGTCCACCCTGCTATTGGTTCCAGAAGACGAGCTTCGGATACTCTGGTTTTACCTCAACTTATCTATCGTCTACATCCTGTTAGGCCAAATTTCCGGTATCGTGATAACCATCCTATCAATTGTCTGCATTTTTTTTGCGAATCAACATCTTTTAATCCCGTACTCAACCAATGCACTGACAACCGTCATTTTGAGCCTAAGTTTTACCAGTGCTTTCTTCTATGCCTACACCAGCCGCTCCATCTCGTTTTTTCGACGTATGACAGAGTCTAATTCCCTGCTACGTGAACTAGCGACCCGTGACCCGCTGACAGATGTTTTAAATGCGCGAACTTATTACGAAGTCTGTGACCGTTTAATTAGCTTGGCATTGAGAACGGGGGATTCGTTTTCCGTGTTATTTATTGACCTGGATCACTTCAAGTCAATTAATGATCAATATGGACATGAAGCTGGGGATGCGACCCTAAAGGAAGTTGCGGCCTGCCTGTCTCGACACACAAGGCAAAGTGATGTGCTAGGTCGTATCGGCGGTGAAGAATTCTCAAAGTTTCTTCCGAACACCGACCTTACAATGGCGATGCTGCTGGCAGAAAAATTGCGTGAGGATATTGAAAAACTCACACCTACCATAGACGGTAAACACATCCGAATCACCGCCAGCTTTGGCGTTGCCAGCAATCAGCAGCACCATCAATCCATTACGGACATTCAGCGCGAAGCGGATCAAGCCATGTATCGTGCTAAGCAGCAAGGGCGCAATCGAGTTATAAACTTCGAGCAACTTTATGAATCGGTTGAAATAAAATCATGAGGGCATCACAAAAAGTGCAAATGAAAATATATTCAACGAGTTAAGACGCGGTTGTAGTCGATGTTTTGTTATAAACGCGTTAAGGCGGAAATTTATAAGGCGTATTGCGCGCTATAAACAGCCCATTAGCTTAATATTGTGCCAATCAAGACTTAGCCAAAGTCAACCATTGATTAACAGTCTGTAAAAATTGCTCGTTAATCAAGCCGGTCGCTCTTTCAAAACGCGCACGATTTTTGATGTAGGCGTATTTAGCCTGCAATATTTCCCGCTTGGCTTTAAACTCGCGATCTTCTGAAACTAACACATCACTGATGGTTTGCATACCATACTGAAAGCCTTTGTCCATGGCTTGGCGGGCTTTGGTGGAGGTTTGTAAGGCTTTTTCTGTGGCACTAATGCGTTTTACACTGGCGTTGGTGCTTAAAAAAGAATCACGGGTATCTTTAATTAACGTCCTTAAAATCGCGATGCGTTTTTGTTTGTTGATTTCAAGGTTTTTGGACGCTTCTACGGCTGCGGCAGAAGTTGTACCGCCTGAAAATATCGGAATGTTGATGTTAACCGCCGCCATTTCCGTATCCACTTCGCTGGTTTGGTTCTGGTAGCCAGGCTGTCCGGTATTGGTATGGTAATAATTCAACTGCATATCAACCGTCGGCAAATGTCTGGACTGTTGCGCCCACAGATTATCATCTGCGGCTTCAATCGCTTTGTTCTGCGCACTCAAGCCAGGATTAAGCGCCTCCGCTTGGGTTACCCACTCATCAATGGAACCTTTTAATTCTTTAAAGCTAATATCGGTGCGTAATTCCGCCAAATTTTTAGTGGGTTGCCCCGTAAGCTCAGTTAACCCTTGCAGCGCAATATCCAGTTGCGTTTTAGCGGCGATTTGATCAGCCACTAATAAATCCAGCTTTGCTTCTAGCTCATATACATCAGTGATTTGCACCAATTGTTTTTCAAATTGGCGCTGCATTTGAGTCACTTGTTTTTGAGTGGACGCTATTTCTGATTCAATAAGCGACAAAGTATCGCGTGCTTCTAAAGCTTGAAAATAGCGTTCTATCACATTGTGTATCAAGGTTTGCGCCGCCTCTTCGTTAGTGGATTGATACTGCGCCACAATATTTTGATAGCGTTTCCAATTCCATACTTTGGGCAAATCAATAATGGATTGGGTTAACGCGACGTTATAGCGCTGACCATTATAGAGACTGGCATTGGAAGTGACTGGGTTACCCGGCAGGCTTGGATTATGGTTATCAATATTTTGATTGTTACCGGAAATATTAACGTTAGCACTGATCTGCGGCAATAACATACCACCAACCTGACTGCGCTGCGCCTCGCTCATTTCCACCTGCAATTGTGCCGACTTTATATTAGGATCAAATTGCAGGGCTTGCTGATACAGGGTTTGCAAATCTTCCGCACTTGCCACTTTTATACCAACGGTTAATAGTAATATTAGATAAGCAGATTTGTGGGTCATAACTATTTTCTATATAAAAACTGAAGCCAAATTAAACGTATTGAATATTCACGCATTCAATACTGTTATTTAAAATTACTCTTCTATAAAAGAGCGGGCAAACGCATCGGTAATCGGTTGCATTAAATATTCAAACAGCGTTCTTTCACCGGTATTGATTAACACTTCTGCGGGCATACCAGGAATAAGCTTTAAGCTCCCCAGCTTCTTCATGCTCTCTGCGGTTAAATCAACCGTTGCCAAATAATACTGTAAACCATTGGCCTCATTAACAAAGCTGTCTGCGGATAATTTACTGATAACCCCTTCCATCGTGGGCGTAGTCTTGCTGTTAAAGGCGGTGAATCGCACTTCTGCAATGGAACCGATTTTAATGCGGTCAATATCTAAAGGCGATACTTGCGCGCTAATGATCAAATCTTCCCCTTCCGGCACAATATCCAAAATGGGTTTACCTGGGGTGATAACCCCCCCTTCAGTATAGATAGATAAATTAAACACCAAGCCGCTGACTGGCGCTTTAATCAGCGTTTGCGAGGCTTTATCTTTTACTGCGTGTAGCTTTTCAGTAATTTCAAACAACTGCGCATTGACTTCTTCTTGCTGATTGGCGACATCTTCCTGAAATTTCTTATTAGTTTGTAAAATTTCTAACTCCGTTTCACCGCGCTGCATTTGGGTACTGGCTACATCTGACGTCAAGGTAGCGATTTCGCCGGTGACCAACGTATGGTTGCGCTCTAAGTCACGTAAACGCTGTTTATCTGCAAATCCTTGTGCTAACAGTTCTTTTAAATCGGCTATTTCATCCGCATAAGAAACAACCAGATTTTTCTTGCTGTCTTTTTGTGCGTTCAATCCGACAATTTTAGAATTAAGCTGTTGTATGCGTTGTTGCAATACTTTAATTTCACCGTTGTAGCTGTTCTTACGCGAGGTAAAAATATTCGTCTGCCCTTGAATGGCTTCTTGCACGCGCGCATCCTGCATCGCCAGTAATTCTGGTGAAAATTTAATTTCCCGAAATTGATCACGCTCAGCTTGTAATCGGTCACTTAAGGATTTTTGGGTGATAAACTGCCCGCCCAACATATCCAACTGGGCTTTTATTTGCGTGTCATCCAAAATTAACAGGTTATCCCCAGCCTTCACCGCGTCACCGTCTTTGACCAGCAATTTGCTAATGATGCCACCATCCAGGTTTTGCACGGTTTTGCGATGGCTTTTTACCGCGACTGTTCCAGTTGCTAAAGCTGAACTATCAATGGGTGCGATAAAACTCCAAGTTCCAAATACGCCAAAAGTAAGCAACAAAATAATATAGCCGATCATGCGGATCGGTTTGTCATCGGTTTCAACGCTTAAAGTGGCGTTGTATTGTTTGGACGAATTTGTCATAGTTTTTGCAATTGAATATTAAGACTAAATCTGTAGGGCAGTTTCGCGACAGCAAACCACCGATGAATGGGTGTATTAAACAGGCGCAGCTTGTGTTGCTGCATTGGGTGCAGCCGCTTGTTGTTGCAAATGCGCAATAACCTCATTACGCGGCCCGTAAAGCGCAAGCAAGCCGTCTTTTAATATTAAAAGCTTATCCAGTTGCCCCAAAATATTATTCCGATGCGTGACGATAATAACCGTCACCGCCTTATCTTTCAGGCGTTTAATGGCATTAGACAAAGCCATTTCACCCTGATCATCCAAATTAGAATTGGGTTCATCCAGCACCACCACCTTCGGATTTCCATATAAAGCCCTAGCTAAACCAATGCGTTGCCGTTGACCACCGGAAAGATTACCGCCAGATGCGCCGATTAAAGTGTCATAGCCTTCCGGTAAATGTAAAATCAATTCGTGTACATCCGCCATTTGTGCCGCTTCAACCACTTTTTGTGCATCTATTTCTCCAAAACGGGCAATGTTTTCACTGATCGTCCCATCAAATAATTCAATATCTTGTGGCAAATACCCAATAAACGGCCCCAGCTCCATACGATCCCATTCAAAAATATCGGCACCGTCCAGACGAAATTTACCATGCGATGCAGGCCAAATACCCAACAAACCCCGCAGTAAAGTTGTTTTCCCCGAGCCGCTAGGCCCCAGAATCCCAACTGAGTCACCTTGGGCTATGCTTAAGGAAATACCTTTGATGACTGGCGTTTTAGCGCCCGGCGGCACCACCACCGCCTGATCTACCTGAATGTTACCTTTAGGCTCTGGCAAAGACATTTTGTCCTTATCTTCAGGCACTTGCTGTAATAACGTATTCAACCGTGCATATTGGGCGCGAGCCAAAATAAAGCCTTTCCAACTGCCGATCATCATATCAATCGGCGCCAGCGCCCTACCCAGTAAAATAGAACCGGCGATCATCAATCCAGGGGTAATTTCTTGTTTGATTGAAAGATAAGCGCCTAAGCCTAAAACCAGTGATTGTAAAAAAATACGTAAAGTTTTTGACAATCCAGTGATTAAGCCCGCACGCGAACTGGCAACCGCTTGTAAACTCAAAATTTTATAGCTGCCTTCCAACCAACGTTGCTGAAGATTATCCAGCATCCCCATGGATTCGATGACTTCGGCATTTTTAAGGTTTTTATTCAGTAACGCCCGTCCATTGACCGCCAAACCATTCGCATCGGCAAGTATTTGGCTGGTCACTTTTTCATTAACTGCTGCTAGAATTAACAGAATAATAATCGAAACCACCGCCGTCCACCCATATAGCGGATGAAACATAAACATGACCGCGACATAAAAAATCATCCACGGGGCATCAAAAAACGCAAACAATCCATTGCCGGTTAAAAATTGCCGAAGCGAGGTTAAATCATCCAGTGGCTGCGATGAGGCGCGTTGTCCGCCGCTATAAAGCGATTGTTTATACGCCACTTTATAAAGCCGTTTATGCAACAATGTTTCCAAACGGGCACTGACTCTCACCAGCAACTGCGAGCGCACCCACTCTAAAGCACCCTGGGTAAGATAAATGGCCGATACGATCAGGGTTAACATCAGCAACGTTGACTGACTGCGACTACTCAATACCCTATCATACAGTTGCAGCATATAAATAGTTGGCGTAAGCATCAGCAAATTAATGACCATACTAAAGCCAGCCGCCGCGATAAAAGCCCCTTTACATAATTTTAGCGCTTCTTGTAAATCAGATTTAATGCTTTTATTGCTCATGTGTCGCCTAAATATTTGGATAACTGCTTATAGTATAGACTACATTTAAAACTTTACTTTTTATGGTAGCTGAATCCGGCAACTAGCAACATGCAATCCAGGCAGATGATATGATCTTGAAACTACGGGCAGATAAGATGATTTTAAATTGCGCAAACGGCAACAGCTTTATAGATATTTTTTAACCTCTTCAAGACAGCTAACCACTTTTATACCTTGTAATGTGGGATCAATAACTTTCACCGCAACATATAAAATATTACAGCCGACGCCCGCCGCTAGCCCCGCTTGCATATCAGATTCTTTATCACCGACTAACAGGGATGAAGACAAATCTACTTCATGCTCCCGTGCTGCTTGCAAAATCATTCCCGGTTGCGGTTTGCGATAAAAGGATTCGCGTTTATATTGACCCAAGCCATAGTCAGGATGAAAGGGGCAAAAATAAACCTGCGCAATTTTAATGCCGCGCAGCAAAAATTGCTCGCACATCCACTCTGTAAAATCATCAAATTGTTGCTCAGTATAATAGCCACGCCCGATACCCGCTTGATTAGTCACCACAAAAACAAGATAACCACATTCAATGGCTTTTAGGCACAAATCAAAAATCCCTGCAACAAACTCAACCTGTTCAGGAAGATAAACGTAGCCATGATCAATATTGATCACCCCATCCCTGTCTAAAAAAAGCGCTGGTTTTTTATCAATCATCTAAGCAGCAACCATTCAAGCTGTGTCCAATCATAAGTTTCTGAAATCCCAAAAATACGCATTCGATATAAACACTCCTGATTAGCAAGATGCTTCAGCTAACGGCAGGGAAGCCGGAATCCATAGCCAAGAACGGTACAATCCAGATACATTGCGCTCGATTTAAGCCCTTACCAAGTCATATATTCACATCCGTGTGACTGGATACTGGCATCCCTGCCAGTATGACGGTGTTGGCTGAAGCATCTTTATAATCAGGTAAACGCTTGGGGAGACAATGAATCGCAATGATGCAGCAATACCCTAGCTTTATATTAAAAAGGGTCTGATCCCTTTATTTTATTTTTTTAAACTTTAGTGAAACTATTTGGAGATCTAACGGAAGGTTTTAATTTGAGCTTAACAGCAAGCTTTTCAAATTTTTTATCAAAGCTTGCTAAACCAGTACAATCAACCGTAGCGCTATGATGTAAAGCATCTGCAAAATCAAATCCTTGTGCATAATGTTTTAGCGCTTGCTCAATATTCGCCTGACGTTCAAAGCTGATGTTTCTAATAGACAACAAATGCTCAAATGTACGTAAAACTGCCGCCACGTCTAAACGATAAGCACCCCGCAACACCCATTCCAACTCCAGCATGACCGTGAGTGGCACAAACAAAGCCACACCACTGTCTATTAAATTGGCTGCTTCTTTCGCTTGCACCTTATCGTCATTAACGACTAGCCTTGCCAGCACGTTGGTATCTAAAGCGATCACCGTGTATGATCACCTATCATTTGGTTGCATAGAGCGCTGCGTCCATAGCTTCAATGGATACCCGCTCACCTTGATAACCAGCAATACCAATGCAGTCAATAGCACGTTTAGTTTTACGAACATCATCAACCAACACTTTAAAACCGCCAGGCTCAGGAATAATATCAAGACGCGTTCCAGCGGTAATACCCAAACTTCGCCTAAGCTGCGCAGGAATCACCAATTGACCTTTTTCTGATACGGTAATAATCATAATTCGACCATTCTTATCCAATAAACTAAAGCTGCATCTTATCATAATAACTTACCTATGTAAGTCGCATTATGAGGCATATTTAAAAGGGCCTGACTCCTTTATTTTAAAAAAAATCTGATCCCTTTCTGGTTTTTTTAAGCTAATTTCACCCAATTTTCAACGTTTAATTCAGGATAACCGCAAAAGTCATCCACATTATTCGTAACCAGAATTAAACTTCTGCTAACGGCATGAGCAGCAATCAAGCGGTCTAACGCATCACGTTTGCGGTCACGCATGACAGCCCGAACAATGCCATAACTAACACAAGCATCCTCAGCAAACGGCAATACCGGAATATCGATAATTAAATTTTTCAAAGCCAAATCTGCCGTCTCCCGTTCGGATGGGTTACGCTCCACGCCGTAACGCAGCTCAGCATAAGTGATGGCAGACATCACTACATCACCACGGCGTAAACTATGAAAACGTAGCAATACCTCAGGTGGGTGATGCTTAATCAGATAAATACAAATATTTGTATCCAGCATATAACGCATAACTTAAGTCTCACGTTCCTGTTCATCATGGAAATCCCGACCATCCGCCATAAATCCCTGAGGGAATGCACTAAATTTAACCCCCACTGAAGCCAAACTTTGTCCATTAACGAGCCTTATTAAAATTGAATCACCCACCCGTTCAATTTCCACATCCCCCGGAGCATCGACAACCCCAATCTCTTGGGGAATCCTGACCGCAATGGAATTGCCTGACTTAAACGCTCGACTTAACATAACCAACTCCCAGGATAAAATATACGTATATACAATACCAAAAATTCAGTAACACATCAGTAATAAAAACGGGCTGACCCTTTTATTCATTATCGTCATTAACGACTAGCCTTGCCAGCACGTTGGCATCTAAAGCGATCACCTTGTATGATCACCTATCATTTGGTTGCATAGAGCGCCGCATACATTGCTTCAATTGATACTCGCTCACCTTGATAATCGGCAATACCAATACAGTCAACAGCGCGCTTAGTTTTACGGGCATCATTAACCAACACCTTAAAACCGCCAGGCTCAGGAATAATATCAAGACGCGTTCCGGCAGTAATCCCTAAACTTCGCCGAAGCTGGGCAGGAATCACCAATTGACCTTTTTCTGATACGGTAATAATCATAATTCGACCATTCTTATCCAATAAACTAAAGCTGCATCTTATCATAATAACTTACCTATGTAAGTCGCATTATGAGGCATATTTAAAAGGGCCTGACTCCTTTATTTTATAAACAATTAACGAAACGTCAAAAACTTGTGTCCAAAATAACTGGTAATTACTGGTGTCAAAACTCCCACTAAATGAGCCAACGCCTCCACATTCTCAATCACACCCCACTGAAGCAAAACAAAACGAGCCAGCACCACACTAATAATCAGTGTTTGCATAAGAGCGAGAATATTTATGAATACATATTTAGATGCTTGAAATATCAATGGCTTTCCCCTGGCGTTAAATACATAAAAACGCATTAGCAAAAAACCAGAAGTTAAACCAACAAAAAAAGCACATGTTATGGATAATTCAAAAGACAACCATTTTGAAAAAAGAAACCGTGATGACCAATTTAAAAAAGCCGCCACCCCGCCTGACACTAAAAACTTCAGAAATTGTGGCATTATTTTTTAGCTACTATAAAAAATTGCTTTCCAAACAGCGGCCAGATAACGCGCATACGCAGATATATTTTTAAAGCAAACAAAGGTGGGGTGCTTCCATCTGACATTGTATATGGCAAAAAACGGTCAACAACTTCATTAACGTTAAACCCTTGCAAACTAAGCGCTTCTGTCATTGACGCATCAGTAATAGGGACATAATGATCCCAATAATCCCAATATGTGCCTGGTAAATATTTAATATTTGGTCCAAGACAAATCATTGTTCCACCTTTTTTTAAACAACGAAACGCTTCTTGAAGGGTTAAATCTATTGCAGCTTTACTAGGTAAATGCTCCAAAAAATTGCTCGTAAAAACCACATCAAGTGAATCATCTTGTAAAGGCCACGCTGTAGAGCAGTCTTGCTGTAGAAACTCTGCATAACCATAAACTCGATTTCCACAATCAGGATTTAAGTCCATAGCGTATTTTTTTTTCGCTTTAATATTTCTTGAAAACTCGCCCCAGCCAGCTCCAAGGTCAAGCAATATGGCGCTCTGATTGATATAACTTGAAAAAAAATCTCGACATAATATCTGCCACACTGCTTCACGATACAGAGCGTTTAACTCAAATCTTTTTTGATACTCGTTTTGTAATGCCTTAGATCGTTGATCCATTTTGGATTCCTACTATATTTATATTCAGAGTTTTAAAACCATTTTCGCCAAATTTCGTCCAAAACCAATACTTTCAGAGATACCCCTATCTTCAGGATAATAATATGAAGTATCAGCTATCCATAAGCCATTGATAGGCAATTCCACTGGCGGCAGTGTACTTAAATAGCTAGGTTCGCAAATCGGCTGAGCATAGCGGTAACGGCTGGCGCGTATGTCTAAAAAATCCGAATCTTGTAATGTAGGATTGATTTTTTTGCAATAGCATCGAACCTTATCTAAAAAAACCTGATCGGGTTCTTGAAATTTAGCATGCTCTCCAGGCATGTAAAATGGCACATAAAGCACATGTTGCTCTAGTGGGCGAAGGTTGCTATATTCAATCAACCCTGGAATGTCCATATCAGGATCATTAATGTTTAACCAGAAGTTTTCCGTAAGTTGTTTGCTTAATTTGGCAATCACACATACAACAGCAATATTTTTACGTGACTGAAAAACAGTTAACAGGTTTGGAGGCAAATCTGGCATCAGCACGGCTATATAAGGTAAAGGTATGGTGCTGACCACTTTATCAAACGCCTCAAATTGACCACCAGCCATAACGCCCTTAACGCTTTCGTCTGCAAATATTACTTTAGTTGCAGGTGATTTGAGACGAATTTCTCCGCCGTGGATTTCAATAGATTGCTTCATCGCCTGAAGTAATGTATCTGAACCACCATCAAGATAACCTAATTTTTCCCGAAATATACTGTAACGAGAGCTGCCAATCCGTCGAATACGGCTCCAAATCCAAGCGGCAGACAAGCCTTCGGCATAATTGTAAAACTTGTAATCAAATAATCGTCGCCATAATACCTCATAAGCCTCTGCGCCCACCCAGCGTTTTATCCAGCCCATCGCCTCGACGTTATCTAAAGGTTTCCAATTTTGTCTTTTAATTGATAAAAAAGCATGCAATCCATATCGGAATTTCGCTGACAGACTTAACCCTTGAAATCTTAACAACGCCAGAGGATTTCCCCACGCTTGCAATTTGTTTTGATACCAATAACCCATTTTGGTTTCAACCCAGTGCATTTTTTGAAGCAAATTTAGCTCATCTAATATTTGAAAAAATGCAATATCTGAAATGCAATGAAAATGATAATAACGTTCAATGGTAAGGCCATTAAAATCAAATGTAGCTGTCATGCCGCCAATGCGATCATCCGCTTCAAATACTACCGGCTGATGACCATCCAAAGCAAGTTGATATGCAACAGCCAAGCCCATAGGGCCTGCACCTAATATTGCAATACGCTGTCCCATTATTAAAACTCCATTTCTATTGTGCTATATATTGGATCATTAAAGGTTTCATCGATAGCTTTAGCAAACGGGGTATAAGGTACACCAAAGATATTTGGCCAATCGAGTACCTCAAACTCATCTTTGGCGATTAAAGCTGCCAATTGCTGAGTAGTAAAAGGTGGGTTTTTATCAAACAACCCCCAAATCCATAGTAAACAATGAAACAGGGCATAGGGCATTTTTACAAGCATTGCCTTGGCTCCCGTAACGCGTTTAATTTCACGGATAATATCAATGTAATCAATTTTCTCATGCCCAGAGATATTGTAAACCCCACCCTGAATGTGATTTTCGATGCAGCTAATAATAATATTGCAAAAATCTCCGACATAAAGCGGTTGGCGCATATAACGCCCATGACCGGGAATTGGAAATGCTGGCGTTTTTTGCATAAACCTTGATAGCCAACCTAAATGCTTGCGATCAAACCAACCAAACATGAGCGTGGGACGCAGGATCGGACAAGGGATTCCACTTTCCAACACCATGCGCTCTTGATCTTTCTTGGTGCTGGTATAGGCATCATTTGCTGCAGATTCGACCACGGAAGAACTGATATGCACCAAATAAGGTACGTTATGTGCCTTAATTTGATCGAGAATCAAACGTGTAGCGTCAAGGTTATTATGCACAAATTTGTTGTACGCATTGCCGCCAATCTGCGCTTGTAACATAATGACTACATCGGCAGCTTCAAAATGACGCTGCCATTTGCCAGGCTCAGCAAGATCAGCATACTCAATATCAATATCAGGCTGTACTTTTTGCAAAATTTTTAGGTTAGCTTGGTGCTTGTCAAGCACGATTATATTGTTATACCCAGCTATTTTTAAACGAGCAACTAGATTTTGACCGACAAGTCCAGCACCACCAGGTAATATAATGCGTTTTTTTTTCATATAATATCCATTCATCAAATTTAAGGGTAATGGCAGGCTGATTGCCTTATTTAATAGGATGCCGTCCAATCTTCAAAACAAAAACATCACGAAAAATATTATGACTAGCAGAAAGTCCTACCCCATAAAAAATTGCCACCAAGGGAATGATAGAAATATATTCTTTAAATCGCATTCCCAATAAAACATAAGAAGCGGCAGAAAATGTTGCTATGGCGCAAAGCAATACAAAGCCAAGAAATCTAACGCTAGCGTTAGTAGAAAACAAAACACCCAGCATAGCACCTACAAAAATCAATAACTCCATCCAGCGTGGCATAATAATTGAGGTGAAACTCTCGAAGCCTAAAATGCCAGGACGCCAAACTACCTCTTGCGGGTTCCAATATAGCTGAGAGATAGGAGGATTATGTACATGCACAGTTGGAATGATTTTAATAAATCCATTTTTATGATTGATGTTTTCACCAAAAATTAATGCCAGTTTATTTGAATAAAACGGCACCATTATCATTTGCTTATCGTAAGTAGACCAAGACTTAATACCCGTGAAAATCTTATTTATATAAATCATAGGATTAGACAATAATGCTTCTTTAAAAGTTGCAATTCCTAAAGCATCAATTTCAGGAAATCCGATATACCAATATAAGGGAATTGCAGAAAGTTCAGTGATAAACCCATTAGGTAAAGGATTTGACTTTAAAAAAACAATTAACTCATTTTTAGAAAGACGCATAATTTGGCGATACTTAATGTAGTATGCGTCACGCACATCCGCTGGGGCGCCCGTTTCAATACAACAATATGCCCTAGCCGTAGAATAATCAACAGGTACTACTGAGCTGAGCGCTTTCCATCGAAGGGAGTTAATTTCAAGTTGCTCAGACGGCAAAGAAAGATATTGACTAGGTAAATCGTTTAACAATACCCATGCATGATCATAATTTAGCTGTTTTGACTTTGTTGTAGGATAGTGAAAAAACTCGACGAAAGCTAAAATTAAAGCCAAGCATGACACTATAGACATTGAGATTACAAAAAATTTCCAACAAACACTTTTTCTATCAAATATGAGAATTAATGCAAGGATTGGAAAAACAAGTAAGGCGTTATATTTAACCAAATAAGCATAAGAAAAAATGACCCCTGAAAAAGCATAACCTATTATTTTTTTTTTATTAGACTTACAAATAAATGCCTGTGCGGAAAGTAAAAATGATAGTGCCATTAATTCTCCAAGCAACCATTCTGGAGCTGCTGAGTCAACTCCAGCCATAAACAAGGTACTTAAACCCCAAACAAGGCACATTATAATCGCTGACAATTGGTTAAATACATTCGTACAAATGATAAGGCAGCATAGCAGTAAGCCAGTATGCAACAAAAACTGAAGCCGTTGAATTTCGTTAAGCCAAGCTATATCATATATAGTGCTTCCTTGCGGCACATCAAAAATGCTTAGCAAAACCATGAAAAATGCGGGATAACCACTTGCGTGAACCAAGTTAGACACTTGATCATGCATCATTGCTAAATAGTTTGGATAATCATAGGCAGCTACATTGATTGGATAAGTAAAAAAGAAGAAAAAATTAACCACCAATACAAACAAAAAGATAAACGCTAAATACTTATTTTTTGACAACAATAACAATGAATGCCTTTTCGCAGAAATCATAGACTGCATTTTCAATAATTTCATAATGAATTTTCCAATTTAGCGGCTCTAACATCGGATACCAGTGCAAGCCTTGATTTATCTTTTGTTTCGTAATATTAACTAGAATGTTAGATGTAACTAAACCCTAAACGCGTTCTATCCATAAACTTCCACCACCACCGAGCTTCGGATAGCGCGGAAATGTGTCTTGAACCTCAGCAGTGTATCGAGTGCCCATAAAATGCGCTGCCCACATTACCTTCCACTCGTTATTAAATTGTAAAAATGCACGAAGCAAATACTGTTCGTTCCAATTTCGCCCTTGGTCAATTACCCATACTTTAGGGTATTCATCGGGCAAGAAAATATCATGCACATGCACCATGACACCTTTTTTCAGGCGTGGCAACACTTCAAAAAACAAATAATTGACATCACTGCCTACTTTGGAAACATGAGATGAGTCGATAAACAGAATATCGCCAGAATCTAGTCGGTCAAAGAATGATAACTCAACATCCTCAACTTTTTGTTGAACGAGTCTGGTGATGCCCTCTACTCCATCAATCAGGAATTGTCTTGGAAACGGCTCAATACAACTGAAATCAAGTTTTGAATCTAGTAGACGGCGATTTACGTCGGCGGTAATTAAAGATGAAAAACCACTGCCAACCTCAATCACAGCCTTTGGGCGGAAATGACACAAAGCGGCATAGAGGAACTCAGCATCAAGCACTGGGTATTGGTCATTGCTGTAAAAATAGGTAGTTGAATTGCCTGGGTGTTCAAGCGGATAGTCAATAGCAGCAGTGTAGGGCTTTAGCTTCAGTAATAATGCTAATTGGTCTTGTATGTTCAATTCAATACCAGGCATCTCGTTGACTGGTGCCCATAATTTTTCTTCACGATTACGAATATCAACTGGATCAGCTATTGGCGAGTAGAAATGCCCAATGGGGAATAATAATGAAATATCATCGGTATTACTAGAGGTGCTTGTGGGTACAGCATCAACAATTTTGTTGCATATCTTTGATAAATTTTTTTTTAACATACATTTAGATACCTTGGAGATTTATTGAAGTACGGTAAGTAATGAATCATTTTCTTTAGTAACTTGAAGCATTGCTCATTGTGTCCGAGCTTAAATCATTGTTGGACGGGGGGCGACGCGGCTTAAGTGCTAAGAAGGGGCGTTCGATTAGATGCCAAGACAGAATTGCGCAGACAAGGGCGAACGTGAAACAAATGGGCAGATAAATCTCAAAAGGCAAGTTCGGATATAGATAAACTACCGCCTGCTGAATTGGAAAAGCGTAAATATATATCCCATAAGAATAATCGCCACTACTGGTCAGCCATGAAAGCAGTCGATTTTGATCTAAACCAAAAGCTAATACTGCTACAGGTAATAATAACCATGACATAATTGACAACGTTGGTAACCAGCGTTCAAGACAGAGTAATCCAATGCAGGCCAGTAGAGCCGTTGATAAAGAGAAAAATCTTTTGATATTGAATAAATAAAATGTAGCGCCTACCCAAAAATAAGTACCACAAATAAATGCTTGCCGCAAATCAGAGGCATACATAATAAACATTTGCTCAGTGCGCTGTGCCCAGAAGTAAGTAGTAAAAACAAAGATTATCGTAAGCATGAGAAATACCCATCTATTTCCCCGTAAAAAACCAATAATTGCAACGATTATGTACATTAAAAATTCAATGGGTAAGCTCCATAATGAGCCATTGACAGCATTTGGAACCCGATTCTCTGCAAATACGCCAGGCAAATAATAAGTAATATAAAGCCTAATATTGTGTAAATAGCCCCAAGTAAAGGCGCTTTTAAAATAATCGTTAAGCGTTAAGGTGGTTAAAATAGGGCCTAATACAAAAATAGATAACAAAATACAGCCTATCAGCCCTGGAAATATTCTTAATGCTCTTCGAATGAAAAACCGACCAAGATGGGGATCACTCTGCCAACTTTGAGTAATTAAATAACCACTGATTGTAAAAAATATAAAAACACCTAATGATCCCAATGGTGACCAAGATAAAAACAGGGGAGCGGGAAATCCTAAAAAAACAAATGAATGTCCATAAAGAACTAAACTAGCCGCAATCATGCGCAACGCATTGAGGTTATTATTTATCATCAAACCTACTCAACAAGTTTTCATTATTCTTTACTGCGGCATCGTAACTTATATCCAATAGCTTTTGTCTTTTAACCCTTTCGTTAAGATCGAACGGCGTCCTAAAAATAGACGTTGTTTTTTTAATAAATTTAAACTCATTATTCACCGCATATTTTATCCATAAGTTCCAATCTTCTAATTGATCCATGGACTCGTCAAAACCACCGAGATTATCAAATAATTCCCGCATAAATAAAATAGACTGTATAGGTATATAGTTTTCTTTTAATAACCGTTCTCTTGAAAATTCTTGATAAAAATAAGGCAAGGTTGTGTGCATCATTTCTTGATAGCTTTCTATATTACCTTGGGTATCTTTATTGACCTTGGTGTGAACATCCCAAGCCAAAGAATAAGCAGCTTTAATTTTATCGTTACTCATTAACTCAGCAACCAAAACTTCAACATGATCTGCCATTAATAAATCATCATCATCTAAGAACATTAGCATTTTGCCTTTTGCTAAGCTCAATGCCTTATTGCCTGCATAAGAACGTCCTTTTTTAGGAAGTGCCTTATAAATAATATTGTATTTTTTAGAATAGCTTTCTTTCAACCTATCAACAAGTGGCGCCATGGTGTCACCACCATCCTCCACAATAAGGTGTTCAATATTAGGATAAGTTTGATTAAGTACCGATACGATGCAATCTTTAAGCAATAACTCTCTACCTCGATAAGTGCGCGTAATAATACTGACTAAAGGCAATGCTTCAGTAGTTGCAATTTGTTTTTTGCATTCATAGAAAGCACCCTCTCTTATCATTTCATAGTCAAATTTTCTGAAGGGAAAATATTGATCAGAAGATTTTCGTGACCCAAGAAAATATCCCGTATTTTTAATCAGCTCGCCTAAGTTACCAAATACCAATCGCCTGCTACCTTCAAATCCAGCACCTTTTATTAATAATCCAATTTGTAAAGTAATGGCGCCAAAAATATCTCTAATGCTCCCATATCTAAAGCGAATATAGGTATTTGATAATATGCTGCCAGTAAATTGTAATGTTTTAATTTGATGCGCTTCTTCGTAAGTGTAGTGATAAACCACTGCTGACGGTACGTACTTTAAAACAAAACCATTCGATCTAAAACGGTAAGATAACTCAACGTCTTCACCATACATAAATATTTTTGGATCATAGCCACCAACATGCTCAAAGGTTGTTCTGCGCATTAATATGCAGGCGTGTGAAGACCAAGAAACGTGAAAAGTAATGGGATCGTAATATTTTGGATGTTCATAAGGTTTTTGACGAAACTCCCATGATGCAACATTTTTATCGTCACACACGGCCAAACAAACTGCATTGATTATGGCATCAGTTTCAAATTCAATATCTATA
>JABFRM010000349.1 GCA_013141155.1 Methylococcaceae bacterium
TTAATGCATAATGCTAACGCCGGACGGGTTGAAGAAACCTATAACGGCGACTTTCAATATGGCAAATACGCTGAAAGTGGTAATCGCATGAAAGTCGATATTTTTGAAGCGGCGCTATCGGCACCCATCGGAAAATCCATGACGGCTTCACTGAGTCTGGTGCGTGACGTTATTTCAGGCGCATCGCCTAAATATAACAATGTTGATGCAAAAGGTAATATTAAACAAGTTTTAAGTGGTGCAACTATTCAGGAACAACGTGACGCGATTAGTGGCAACTTGACGTATTTTTTTGATAAAGCGGCGCTGGGTTTTGGCGGCGGTTTTTCAAGGGAAAATGATTATACCTCTCGCTATATAAATACCAATCTTAGCATTGATCTAAATAATAAGCTGACGACCCTTAATTTTGGTGCTTCTGGTGCGTTTGATATTGTTGAGCCTACGGGCAAGACTATCAATGAATCAGATGCTGATGATAGTCCAAGCAGTACGCACCGTAATAAAACCAGCCAACAATATTTGTTAGGTGTGTCGCAAGTGATTGATAAAGATTCGCTTGTTCAGAGCAATATCACGTTTGGATACCATAGCGGGTATCTTGCTGATCCTTATAAATCAGTTTATTTTGTTGGTGACCCTGGTCGCGCGGCAGGGCATTCTGATATACGCCCTGGTGAAAAATTTCAATGGGCTTGGTTGACGCAGTATGTACGCCATTTTCAGCAGTTTAACGATGCTGCTTTACATACCGATTATCGTTTTTATACCGATGATTGGGGCATTAATTCGCATACCGTAGAGCTGAGTTGGCATCAGCCAGTTGCTTATGGTTGGCAGTTGATTCCACGATTCAGATATTATTCGCAAGACCGTGCTGATTTTTATCAGCCATACTTTGATAAAGGTGATCAATCTACTGTTTATTCCAGTGATTATCGTTTGGCTGGTTTTGGCACACTGTCTGGCGGTATCAAAATAGCTAAGGAATTTAAGGAAGTTAAAAACGTAAGTGACTTGAAACTTCAGGCAGGTTTTGAATATTATGATCACAAATCCAGTTATGAAATAGGCAGCAATGGTCATGGCAGTTTTGATAATTTCAGTTATTACTTGTTAACCGCTTCGCTGAGTATGAAGTTTTGATGTAAATCTTGATGTGGAGGGTCTTTAATTTTGTTTTTAAGGCTATGGGGTCGCCCTGCCAATTGCAGTTTTATGCGCAATCACCGCAACAGGCTGAACAGGTAAATAGCTTAGTCGTTAAGCGTATTGCAGCATTAGAGCAGCAATATTCCCGTTACCGTGAAGACAGTTTGATTAGTCGCATTAATCGTAATGCCGGTAGTGGCGTTAAAACTGCTATTGATCCTGAGACCTATGCTTTGCTTCAGTACAGCGAACAATGTTATCAGGAAAGTGAGCAGTTATTTGATGTTACTTCCGGCGTTTTGCGGCGATTATGGCATTTTGAACACACGCAGGTGCCGTCAACGGCGCAGTTGCAAGCGATTTTACCGTTGATCGGGTGGGAAAAAGTGCAGTGGACGGATACCCATATTTATCTGCCGTATCCTGGCATGGAATTGGATTTTGGTGGGATTGTTAAGGAGTATGCCGCAGATGTGGCGGCAGGTTTATGTCAGCAGCTGGGTATTAACGCTGGCATTATTGAGTTAGGGGGAGATGTTCGCATTATAGGTCCTTTGCCGAATGGGCGGGGTTGGCCGGTTGCCATAAGCGACCCACGCCAACCTAGAAAAACCGTGGCGCAATTTGAATTAAAATCTGGGGCTTTGGCCAGTAGTGGCGATTATGAACGTTTTCAGTTGATAGAAGGGGTTCGTTATAGCCATATTCTTAACCCGAAGACCGGTTGGCCCGTTGCAGGTTTACGCGCGGTGAGTATTGTCGCAGACCAATGTGTGGTGGCGGGTAGTTTAGCTACCATCGCCATGTTGAAAGCCAATGCTGGTTTGAGTTGGTTGCAAAAGTTGAACGTTGCTTTTTTGTGTTGCAAAAGCAAAGGGCAGATTGTAAATAAATTAACTTAGGGGCGACCACAAGGTTTGCTTTTGAATGTATAGGAAAAAATTATGAAGAATTATATAGCAATATGCCTGTTAGGGCTATTAACATTGGGGTTGGCGCATGCGGATATACCTCAAGCTACGTTGAGTATGACGCCTGTCAATACACAGACTTGGCCGACACAGTATCAGTTAAGTTTAAGTGTACCCAAAGATCACCATGTGTATTTGCATGAGGGGGATGATCATATTTACCTTCCGGTCACTATTGATCCTGATGCAGCGTTAGCCAATGCTGGGTTGACGATCACCAAACTGGATAAACCGGCTGGCGTTTATGATAGCTTGGTTAAAGCGTTAGTGCTGCGGGATAAAGGCGATTTTAATGTTACTTTAGGTAAGATTGATGGCTTTGCAAATTTCACTTCGGCTAAAGCGTTTAACTTGGTTGTTCGTTACCAAATGTGTAATGAAGTAACCAATGTGTGTTATCGCCCACAACTGACTAACATTGATTTACCTTTACCTGTAGTGGCTGAAACGCTTAACACACCAGTTGCAAGTTCAGTTGCGCCCGTCGCGGCTGTAGCCGATGAATCCAGTAGTTTTATGGATAAGTTATTAGCGTTATTTCAAGGTAATAAAGATAACACGCTAATTATGTTTGGTTTAATGTTTATGGCTGGGTTGTTATCCGTAGCGACGCCTTGTGTATATCCGATGTTGCCGATTACCTCAATGTTTATTGTTAATCGTGCTAATGGTGTGCCTGAAAAAGAAAAACAACATGCCTTCGTCTATTTGATCGGCATTATTGGTACCTATATGCTACTGGGCTTGGTGGCCGGTATGTCGGGTGGTGCTTTTAATACACTGATGCAGTCGGCATGGGTGAATATTGGCTTTGCATTATTTTTCGCCTTTTTTGCATTGGCTTTATTAGGCTTTTATGAACTGGGCTTTATGCAAAATGAAGTGCATAGTTTAGATCAACAGTCTTCAAAAGTTAAAGGCTTAGCCGGAACTTGGATGATGGGAACGGTTGCTGGCCTGGTAATTTCTCCATGTGTAGGCCCTATCGTATTCGCGCTTTTATTGCAGGTAGCCGATAATATCGCAGCTAAGGCAGACGCACTCGCTTTGTTGAATCAGCAGTTAAGTTTTTGGGATAAGTTCGGTATTTCTGCGCAAGGCAGTATGATGATGTCAGGTTTTGGTTTGGGCGTTGGCCTGCCGTTTTTTCTGATTAGCGTCATGAAATTTAAAAAATTGCCTAAAGCAGGCTATTGGATGAATAAAGTCAAGTATGGCTTCGGTTTTGCGATCTTGTATTTCGCTTTTAATTATCTGGAAAAAGGCATGGGTGTATTGGGTGTTGAGCATAGCACAACCTTAACTTTAGTATTCGGCATGTTGGGTGTGTGGATTGCTATTGTGCATTGTAATGTGTTTACGTTGCTCCCTGAAGATGTTCAACCAAACCAAAAAATGGTGCATTATTGCGGCGTTATGTCGATGTTGATTGGAGGTTGGTTGATGTTTAGCAGTCTTGGACAGATGCCCGGCATCAATAGCGCGCATGCAAATGCGGGTGCGATTTCTGCCGTAGCCAGTGCGGACTCAAACATTGTTGCAACCAAAGCTACGCCTGCTGTTGAAAAAGAGTCAGGGATTTCTTGGTACAGAAATTTTGCCGCCGCGCAACAAATGGCGAAACAAACGGGTAAACCGGTATTTATCGACTTTTATGCCAGTTGGTGTTCTAACTGCGTAGCATTTAAAGCTGAAACCGCAAATAACAGTGAACTCAATCAAGCCTTGAGAGATAAAGCCATTGCAGTGAAGCTGATTGATAAAGAGCCAGATTTTGAAGCTTTCCGCGAAGATGCGCAACATCGTCAATTAAAAATAGGCCTTCCTTATTTTGCAATTTTGACACCCGATGGCAAATTAAGTTGGTCGGGTACCGATTATAAAGCGGCGCAAAAAATGGTTGCTGAATTGACTAAATTGGCAGTTTAACGCCAACGCAACACATCGAAACCCTTTCTGGGTAGCTGTTTAAGGGGTAGGTTATGCCTGCCCCGCTTGTTGGCTAATAGGACTTACTGCTTTTTCTTCGATTATATCAATCGCTATTTATTTTCTCTTGGAGCATTTCTTAATGAGTGACGCTAAACATTGTCGTCTTTTAATTTTGGGTTCAGGCCCTGCTGGATATACGGCTGCAATTTATGCAGCACGCGCTAATTTGAATCCAGTCATGGTTACCGGTTTGCAAAAAGGTGGGCAATTAACCACTACTACTGATGTGGATAATTGGCCGGGGGATGTTGAAGGCTTACAGGGGCCGGCATTAATGGAACGTATGGCGGAACATGCTGAACGTTTTAATACCGAAATCATCATTGATCATATTCACACAGCGGACTTATCGGTTCGTCCTTTTAAATTAACTGGCGATTCAGGTGTTTATACTTGTGATGCGTTGATTATTGCCACAGGCGCCTCAGCAAAATATCTTGGCTTAGAGTCAGAGGATGCGTTTAAAGGCAAGGGTGTGTCAGCTTGTGCAACTTGTGACGGTTTTTTCTATCGTAATAAACCTGTTGCTGTGATCGGGGGAGGGAATACTGCGGTTGAAGAAGCGCTATATTTATCTAATATTGCCTCTAAAGTGATTGTTGTGCATCGCCGTGACAAATTTCGTTCTGAAAAAATACTTAGCGACAAGTTGATCGAAAAATCTAAAAACGGTAATGTCCAGATTGAATGGAATTATCAGTTAGATGAAGTATTGGGTGACAATATGGGTGTAACTGGTCTTAGGATTAAACATGCCGACGATGGCACGACCAAAGACCTGGAGGTGCACGGTGTGTTTATTGCGATTGGCCATACGCCTAATACGGGTATCTTTGAAGGGCAGTTGGCGATGGATCACGGTTATATCAAAGTGCAAAGTGGTTTGGGCGGTAATGTGACAGCAACCAGTATCCCAGGGGTTTTCGCTGCGGGTGATGTCATGGATTCTGTTTACAAACAAGCCATCACTTCCGCAGGTGCTGGGTGTATGGCAGCATTAGATGCTGAAAAATATTTGGATGATTTAGAGGCTTAATAAAAAGCTTTAAGCGTTGAAAGTTTGGTCTTTGTGGGGGAGATTGGTTTGAGAAATCTCCCCTAACCCTTCTTTTCCAAAGAGAAGGCCTGAACGATTACCTGTAAATAATTTTGCTAATTACCTTATTTAGGCCAGTGTAGTTAACAGTAACTCTCCGTTCAAGCAATGGCTTGACGCAGTCGATAATCGGCAAACTCATGTAGGATCAATGCACCTAAGATTAATCCGACGCCTTGAATTATTTTTAAAGTCAGGGGTTCATGATTAAGATAGTGCCCTAGCAATAAAGCCAATACCGGTGATATTAATGAAATTAATGCGACCCGGCTGGCGGCCAAGTGTTTCAGAATAAAGTAATATAAAGCGAATCCAAAGGTCGTTGCCAGTACGCCTAAATAGAGTATGGCGCTTAAGGTTTTTAGTGTGATATTTACTGGCCACTGCCCATCCCATATCCACCAAGTAATTGCATAAGCCGGCACGGCTAATAGCAATCCACCGGCGACTTGCACCAATGCGGGTAGTTGCGCATTAATTTGTTTAACCCAGACCGCGCTGGCGGCTTGTAAAAATGCCGCCCCTAATAGGCTGGCGATTGCCCATACGGCTGCAGATCCCAATTGCAATGCTGATCCGAACATCAGTATCAAACCACCCAGCCCCAAGGCATACGAACTTATTTTACCGATAGTTAAGCTGCGTTCGCCTAAATAAAGTGCGGCGATTATTGCGGTCATTAACGGAACTAAACCAAATACAACAGATACCCAGCTTGATGGCAGAAACTGAGCTGCCCAGTACACGATGACCATGGAGGCATACAATTGTGTCGCCACTGCCAGATAAGTAAAACACGCCTTGCGATGCCATGCCAGTGGCTGCCGCATTGGTAACAAAATTAGGCTAACGCAAATTAGTCCAAGTATCATACGCGCGGTAGCGCTAAATAAAAAACCAACGCCGTTACTGCTCCATTGGATGGCTAATGGCGTGGTAGACCAGAGTAAAATGAGGCTAAGGTAGGCAAATAAGATGCGCATAAGTCTTTTTGGTGGCGTCACTGCCTTTTGATAATCTATTATAATACCGTAATAACCTTGAGAACTTCAGTAGAAACTCTCGGAGTGTTATGGATTAATCTAAAAATATCCCACCCAGAGGCGTTCGCATGGCAGTTGGCAAGTTTAAAGATAAATACCCGATCATAGGGCAATCTGTTTATATTGATGTTAGCGCACAAGTGCTTGGGGATGTGACGCTGGGTAATGATGTTTCCGTGTGGCCGACTGCGGTTATTCGCGGCGATGTTGAAAAAATTACCATTGGCGCTGGCACTAATGTGCAAGATGGCGCGGTGTTACATGTATCGCATGCGGGCAAGTTTTCGCCCGAAGGTCACCCCCTAAGTATTGGCGCAGGTGTTACCATTGGGCATCGGGCGGTTATTCATGCTTGTACCGTTGGTAAGTATTGCTTAATTGGCATCGGTGCAATCATTTTGGACGATGCGGTGCTGGGTGACTACGTGATTTTGGGCGCGGGCAGTTTGGTAACGACCGGTAAGATTCTTGATGGCGGTTATTTGTATATGGGTGTGCCAGCCAAACAAGTGCGCGTATTAACTGCGACGGAGAAAGAATTTTTAGAATATTCTGCGCAGCAGTATGTGCTGTTGAAGAATGATTATTTAGCAACCGTAAGTGATAGGTAAAATTTGGATTAAACTGCCGTTAGATTCTTGTACACATCAGTCAATCCAAACCAGTCACAAAGCAGCGTTTTTCGGTCTACATAGGCAGAGAACCCCTGTGCGTTGTTTTCGTCGATATTATCAAGCACGCCCGTCGCATCTTCCTCGTCAGCACCGATGAAGCCGAGTAAGGGTATAGTCGGCAATAATTCCGGCAATCTTTTGGTGAGCTGGGTTTTTATGTCGGCATAAGCGTTAAGTGGAATGTTATTGTAGATAATGCCGATGTCGGTCAGACCCTTGTATTGCATAAAGGAGACGCACAACACCGTATTGTCTATGGCGGCACCGATGCCCGGATTACTCACAAAAACCACCTTACAAGGCAATGCAAGTGCGACATCCACATTGGAAACACCCACGACGCTACCCACCGCAGGATGACCAATACCGTCGATGACAACCACTGATTTATCCTTGCCGATGCTGAGTATTGAGGCGATGACCTCGGTCAGTAGTTGTGCGGCAGGTTTTGTTAGGCCAGCAATGAAGTCACGGCTAAAGCCTTTTTTGAACACCAGCGCGCCGATGTCTACACAGGCGATTTTGTTGTGTTCGCAAAATAGTGCGACGGGCTGTTTTGCGATACATTGCGTAACTGGTTTGATATAGGCTAATTGTTCAGCCGCATAGCCAGAGGCTAATAATTGCGCCAAAATGCCTAAGCACACCGTGCTTTTACCCGCCCCAGAACCCGCGCCCATGATATACAAATAACGCGTAGTCATTTTTGCACTTATGCCTAAGTTAGCTCAGGGGTTTTAGATAATATTGCTTGCGGTTGTCGATGCGGCGCAATATTGGTTGGCGTGCCGTTATTATCAGTTATTTTGTAAACAAAGCGTTGCCGAGCTTGATGATAATCCTCATTGCCATAGAAATTTTCATACATTTGCGTTAGTTCGGCTTGTCTATAGGTCGCCAAGGGTTTCAGGGCTTCATCAAAACAGCGGGTTTTAGCTTTTTCATATAAAAATTTTTGCAACGCCGTAGGGTCGCTAATCATGGCGGTTACCAATTGTTTAACTTGCGCCTTAAACAGGGCGTGGTTTTTATCCAGCACTTTATCAACAAACCCCAGTTGCCATGCCTTCTTGGCGCTAATAGGCAATCGTTTTTCGGTCAGGGATGTGGCCAGTTCCTGACCGACCCGTTTGGGTAATAAATACGTCCAGTACTCGGAGCCGTAAAGCTGCCCCATGTTTTTATAGTGCGGATTAAAAATGACACCCGCCCTGGCAAAGACCTTATCCGCAGCCAGCGCCATAATTGCACCGCCAGCGCCGGCACTGCCTGCAACCGCTGCGATGGTTAATTTATCCATGGTAGTAATAATTTGATAGATAACATCATCAATCGCATTAATATTGTGCCAAGACTCATCCGCAGGGCTGTCCGCAACTTCAATGTGATTAAGATGAATGCCATTTGACCAGCATTCTTCCCCGCCCATTAGCACAATTGCTTTTACCGGTAAGGTCGCAACATGTTGGTAGACGAACAACAGTAAGCGGCATTGCTCGGTACCCATGCCACCATTGTGCAATGGCGAGTACACATAAGCGGCATCTGCATCCAGTTCATACCAGATTTCCTGACAAGGCAATTGCCGGCCTGGTTGCGTATAATCAATGTCCATCGCTTTGATGGTATTGGAAAACCAGCCTTTGAACCTTGAGGTTTTAGTCGGCATTAAATCTTTTAAGACCATCGTCGCAGGCAGTTTTACGCCTTTCGCACCGGAGGCCAATTTAGGTTTTAAGTGTCCAATCCAAACTGCGCCATCAACAGTGGCACGGCAAATGGCATGTTTAGTGGCAGCGACAATTTCGCCTGCTTTACCGGTCAACTGGCTTTCTTTATGGGCATTAAAGAGGAAAACGGGTTGCCCATATAATTCATCCAGCACTCCAGGGCTGCCATCGGCAGCGTTAATGCGTCTTAAGATCTCATCGGTCTTATGTTTCTGCCAATTAATTGTACGCTCCGCTTGTTTCATGGCGGGCAAGCTTGTGCCTTGATAATCGGGTCGATGGTAATCTTGCACTTCCGGTTTAAAAGCGGGGGCATTAAAGAAACTCAATGCCTCCCATAAACAGTCAACTGCCGCTTGCGTGACCTCCCGATAAAAAATGCTGCTTTTGGTTGCTGCACGCAACGGGAAGGTTTTGCTCGACCAAACCGCACCCGCGTCCATTTCTTCCGATGCTTCCAGTAAGGTAACGCCCCATTCCGTCTTGCCATTCTGAATCGCCCAGTCCAAAGAAGAGGGGCCGCGGTCGCCTTTTATGCCGGGGTGAACGATCAAGCATATATAGCGCTCATGAATTTCTTTGGGAAGACGCTTGGTTAAAAAAGGACACAGAATCAGATCTGGTTTAAACAGCGCCACGCCTTCTTGCAATTGCGCCATATCCCCTGAATGTAATTCGATGGCAACAATAAAGCCCGCGTCCTCAAGTTCGGTATAAAAACGTTGCGTTAATCCGGAAAACGCCGATGAAATTAATAAAATACGCATGATTGCCCCCTAGGAGCCTGTCGGACTTAATCATCCTTTAG
>JABFRM010000038.1 GCA_013141155.1 Methylococcaceae bacterium
CGATGTTAAAACCTTATCGGCAGTGGCAGGAACTAAAATTGATGAAGTGTTTTTGGGTTCGTGCATGACCAATATCGGGCATTTTCGTGCGGCGGGTAAATTACTGGAAAAGCAAACGGGCGCACTGCCCACCAAGCTGTGGATTGCCCCGCCCACCAAAATGGATGAAAGCCAATTAACCAAGGAAGGCTATTACGATACTTTCAACAAGTCTGGTGCGCGGCTGGAAATGCCAGGTTGTTCCTTGTGCATGGGCAATCAGGCGCGGGTGGCGGAAAATTCCACCGTTGTGTCTACCTCTACCCGCAATTTCCCCAACCGTTTGGGCAATGGTGCGAATGTGTATTTGGCTTCGGCTGAGTTGGCTTCGGTATGCTCAATTTTGGGCAGAATTCCGACTTTTGCGGAATATATGGGTTATATGCAGGCTGAAAGTGCCGGCAATGCAGACACCTATCGGTATTTGAATTTTGACAAGTTGGAGAGCTTTAAGGTTAAAGCGGCGCAAGTTGAATTAAGCTGAGGCGATGCTTAAGAAAAACAGCGCCCTACTTAATGTGAAAAACGCTGTAGGGACGCGCCTGCACCCAAACCATGGGACAAGCACACACCTCTGCCCCTACAGCAAAAAATGTGTCCATACAACGAATAAATTTCAGCTCGAACGGTTAATCCTTACACATTGTTTCGCCTTAAATGGATAGCACAATAAAATTGCAGCAAGATAACAATATATTCTTGATACAACGCTATCAAGAACAAATTGCCCAGAAACATATCCATTATGATGCGGCGCAAGTTGTAGTGATCGAGCAACTCCAAGCACTGATAACGACGCTGCTGCTTCGACAAACCTACGAAACTAAATCCCGCACGCAAAAGCTGTTTTCGGCAGCGCCCTCCCCTAGCCAGAGTCTTTATATTCATGGCACGGTAGGCGGTGGAAAGTCGATGCTGATGGATCTTTTTTATACAGCCTGCCCCGAGCCAAAGAAACGTCGTGTGCATTTTCACGCGTTTATGCAAGAAACCCATGCCAGGCTGCACGTTTTACGACAAGGTAATCAAACTGATTTAATTAAAAAACTAGCAGAAGAACTCGCCGCTTCCGTGCGTGTATTGTGTTTCGATGAGTTTTTGGTTAACGACATTACCGATGCCATGCTGTTGGGAAGATTATTTAAACACCTATTCGCATTAGGTTTGGTGGTGGTAATCACCTCCAATTATCACCCTGACAACCTCTATGCCAATGGCTTGCAACGGGATTTATTTATACCGTTTATTCAGTTACTCAAGCAGACTACAATCATCATTGAACTGAATAATACCCAAGATTATCGCCTGCAACATCTGCTCACCTTCCGGCAGCGCTATTATTTTCCGTTGAACGAATATGCCGATTATTTGATTCACCAAAGTTACGTGAAATTAACCAATGATGCGCCCAAGCGCCCCGGAAAAATTCATCTATTGGGCAGAACAATAAAATTAACCGCAGTGCAGGGCGATATTGCTTTATCCTCTTTTACAGAGCTGTGCGGGCAAGCATTAAGTGCCGCCGATTATTTACAGATTGCTTGTCAATTCAGTACGCTGATTTTAGCCGATATTCCCCGTTTAACGGCGGTTAAGCGTAACGAAGCGCTTAGGTTTAGTACCTTAATTGATGTCCTTTACGATCATAATATTAAATTGATTTGCAGTGCCGATGCGCCAGCAGAAGAGTTGTATTGTGCCGATGCGGGGATGTTTGAATTTAAACGCACAGCATCTAGATTAATTGAAATGCAGTCGGAAGCTTATTTGCAAAAATCCTTGTTAAACGCTTAAATAATCTTTTACCTTAATTGCTGCATAGCATACAATTTAAAGGTGCTGGACACATTTAGCCAGTGGCTTATCAAATTAGAATAACTCGGAGAGTAATATGTTAAAAATACAGTCGTTGATATCAGTATTGGCACTTGCTGGTTCTGTTTCCGTGGCGTCTGCGTGGGAAGCATTGCCTACCAAAGCCCCTGAACCAGCCAATAACATCGGTTCTGCGGAGAAAATTGCGTTAGGGCAAATGCTCTATCATGATCCCAGGCTTTCTTCCACCGGTACGGTTTCCTGTGCCTCTTGCCACAACACCATGTTGGGCGGTGAAGATAATCGGCCTAATTCTATGGGTGTCAATGGTCAAACCGGTGGTCGCAGTGCGCCAACCGTATGGAATTCAGCGTTTAATAAAGTACAGTTTTGGGATGGTCGCGCGGGTAGCTTAGAAGATCAAGCCGCAGGGCCTGTCACTAACCCAATTGAAATGGGTATGAAAAATTGGGACGATGTAGTTGCCCGTTTAAAAACCATTGAAGGCTATAAAACCGCGTTTGCCAATGCCTTTGGCAGTGATGCTATCACCAAAGAAAATGCAACCAAGGCGATTGCCGCTTATGAACGCACCTTAATTACCCCGAACAGCCCTTATGACAAATATGTGGGGGGTGAAAAAACCGCTTTATCTGAGCAGCAAGTCCGCGGCATGGAAAAAATGGCAGAATTAGGCTGCACTACCTGTCATAGCGGTGCCGCCTTTAATGGTGAAGGTGCGTTCCAAAAATTTCCGGTGACGCCACATGGTTTTTTTGAAGCCAAATATCATTTCAGTAAAGATAAAGGCGTTGCGGAAGTTTCTAAAAAGCCTGAAGATGAACATTTTTTTAAGGTGCCAACCTTGCGCAATGTCGCTTTAACCGCACCGTATTTCCATAATGGTTCTGTAGAGACGCTGGATCAGGCAGTTAAAATTATGGCTAAATTGCAATTAGGCAAAGAACCAGCTAAGCAAGAAATTGATGACATAGTGGCATTTTTAAATGCCTTAACAGGTGAGTTCCCTAAACAAACTATGCCGATTTTGCCGCCCACAGCGGGCAGTACGTTTACTAAGTAAAGGTTTTTTGGGGATGGATTTAAGAAAGGGCGTTTTATACGCCCTTTTTTATAGCTTAGGATAAATCGGTAAAGCGTTAATACGGTCATCCATTTGCTGCAAGAGTGCTTTATAGGATTTACTGCCCATCACATCAAAACGTTGTGCAAACTGTGCTTGATTAAGTTTTTCAGGCAGATCTTGCACATTCGGCATAAAAGCACGGTAGTCTTGAATGTCCGCCATAATACGCTGTAAATCTCTGGCTGATTCAGGAGAGCTTATCGCGCGCTCACTGAATTTCATCCCCGCACGGTCCGCTGCCAAATCAATAAAACTAAAGCCACTGCTGGTTTGCACATCACGCAATTCTTTTTCTTGCCCCATAATGTCAGCAAGCTTTGCACCGCCAGTAATGGTTAATACTGCCGAGAGCATGAAGTGTTTGGCTTGATCAGTGCGTTTATATAAAAATACCGGATATTGATACTTATTGCTGACGGGCTTTTTTATAGCGACATAAAAAGGCGTGTCATTGGCATTTACATAAGTGCTAATGGCATAAATAATGGCGATATTTTCTGCAATGGGGTTTTTAGAAGCACGGTTATACGCCAGTTTAAATAACGGTTGGAACAAATCGGCCAGTGATAAGCGCCAGGTGGGATTATGTTTACTGGTCGCGAGTTCAACTTGTTGTTGATAAAAAGCCAGCAAATCTGGGTCGATGGTATTGGCATTGGCAAAACCAGTCGCATTGGAATTGAGTGCATAGCTGGCGACAAGCTGGTGATTTTTGATGGCAATTGCTTGGATGTGTTCTTCACCCAAATGATAATAATGTCTTAAAAAAGAATGTTGCAGTAAATGATTTACGACTCGATTGCTTAAAGCTTGGTTTATCGTTAGATTTCCAATGTGTAATTGACTGATAATCAATCCTTTATTGTGATTATGCAGCTCGAAATGGACATTCAAATAATAATTATAAAATTTTTTGGGTAATTGCAAGCTCGATGCCACGCTAGCATAGTTTTCATCGTGGAAATTAACCAGCGTCATGCTGTTAATGTAACGGTTCAGCAACGAATTGACGATGTGATTAAGCGCGGCTTGATCAAAACTGAGGTCTTGTTTATTTTCAGTTTGTTCGGAGGCTTTTTTGAAAATTTCCCGCGCATAGTCTGGATTTGGTTGCCATTGTAAAGCGGTCTTGGGCGAGGTTTCAAGTAATTGCGACAACAGCAAACCCAACACTAAAAGCAGTGCAATCAAACTTCTAAAAAATAAGCGCAATAGAAATAACATGCTGTTAAGGTTTTAATAGTTAATCAAAAAAACTGACCGTATCTGAGACAGTGGATGAACACATTAAGTTTCTTTATAGACATTTCAATTTAAAATCGCCAGCTTTCAAATAATCAGCTTCCAATTTTAAATCCGCATGGGTGAGCGGCGCCTGCTCTAGCCATGCCGTTGGAAATTTAAGCTCAATCAGTGACTTGTCGATGACTATTTTAAAATTGGGTAACTCAAAATCATAACGGTTACGGTGCAACACCACCGCAATACGCAAAATGATACAAAGCATGGGTGTATAACTGTCCCAGGGTGCGGGTAATTTCTCAAAGTGTTTCCATGCAAATTTACGTCGGTGCGATCTGACAATAGTAGCAATAATAGCCTGATCTTGGCTGGAAAAACCTGCTAAATCGGCATTTGCGATGATATAAGCACTGTGCTTATGATAATGATGGTGCGCAATGTCCCGACCGATTTCGTGCAACGTGGCAGCCCAATCCATAAATTGGGTTACCGTCTCTTTATCATCTTCTCTAAAAACGTGTAACTGCCGCAACATGTGCTGGATGCTGTGTTTGATTCGGGCGGCATGCTGACCATCTGCCTGAAAACGCTCCGCGAGCATCTGCACGGTTTCGGAACGAATATCACTGTGATAAATGCGTCCCAGTAAATCATAAATCAGCCCTTCCCTAAGCGCGCCGTCAGCAACAGTCATTTGGTTAATGCCTAAAACCTTAAACGTCGCATAAATAATCGCTAAACCGCCTAAAAAGACCGGTAAACGTTCAGCATTGAGTTCAGGGAGGTTTAACTCATCAATATGCTTGCATTTGATAACATGCGCGACCAATTTTTCAAGGCCATCTTGAGTGATGCCATTATTGCTCCAATGACTCGCTTTTAAGACCTCATCAATCGCCCGTAAACTACCGGATGCCCCAATGGCTTCATCCCATTGTTTAGCGTTAAAGCGTTTTTGAATGGGTTCCAGTTCCTGTTCGGCAAACAGCACGGCATTTTTAAATTGGCCCAGCGAAATTTTTCCTTGCTTAAAAAAACCATTACTGATTGATACACAACCCATATTCAAACTTTCTTTATCTTTCGCAACATCACCACTACCAATAATATATTCGGTGCTACCGCCGCCAATATCCATCACAAACCGTAAGTTTGCATTACTGCTGATGCTATGCGCCACGCCCTGATAAATTAACCGCGCCTCTTCAATACCCGAAATAATATGAATGGGATGCCCTAAAGCTTGTTCGGCTTTAACAATAAATTGCCGGGCATTTTTGGCGGTTCGCAAAGTATTGGTGCCGACAATACGCACGCTGCCCGGTGCGAAATTACGGATGCGTTGCCCAAAACGTTCCAGACACGCCAGTGCCTTTGCTTGGGTAGCCTCATCCAGATTATTTTTTTTATCTAAACCTGATGCTAAACGCACCATTTCTTTGAGGCGATCAACCGTTTGCAGCTTTTCGTCCTTAAGATTGCACACGATCATGTGAAAACTATTCGACCCTAAATCGACCGCTGCGACCATTTCTGGCAATGAATTTGACACGAATAAATCCTATTTATCTACGGGAAAGAGGCGACTCTGCTAAAATCTCGTCGCAGTGTAATATTCAATTGTTGCAGTTAGACCCCTAATTTAACTTATTTCCTCGTTTACGTTAAGCGTTAGTTCAGATATGAAAGCATTATCCATAAAAAATCTAAAAAAAAAATACGCCAATGGTTTTGAAGCTTTAAAAGGCATAGACCTGGATGTGGCCGCCGGGGATTTTTTTGCCCTACTAGGGCCAAATGGCGCAGGTAAATCCACCACCATAGGCATTATCAGTTCTTTGGTCACAGCCAGTAGCGGCTCGGTAAGTATTTTTGGCTATGATTTAGATGCCCAGCGGGCGCAGGCTAAGAATTGTATCGGCTTAGTACCGCAAGAAATTAATTTTAGTCAGTTTGAAACCGTACATAACATTGTGTTCACGCAAGCCGGTTACTATGGCATACCGCGTAAACAAGCCTTAATCAATACTGAGCGCTGTTTAAAGCAAATGCAGCTCTGGGACAAAAAAGACACGGTGTCCAGACGGCTTTCGGGCGGTATGAAACGGCGGGTGATGATTGCCAGAGCCTTGGTGCATCAACCCAGACTACTGATTCTGGATGAACCCACCGCAGGCGTGGATATTGAAATACGCCGCTCCATGTGGGATTTGATGCGTGAGGTAAACCGCCAAGGCACCACCATTATTTTAACCACCCATTATTTAGAAGAAGCCGAAAGCTTGTGCCGCAACATTGCCATTATTAACAATGGCGAAATCGTCGAAAACTCCAACATGGCGCAATTACTCAGCCGCTTGCATACCGATCATTTTATTTTGGACTTGGCGCAGCCTTTAGCACAAGCGCCGGTGATGAATGGTTTTGACATCGAATGGGTCAATGAAAACACCTTGAATGTCGCAGTACCAAAAACAGAAGGCCTTAATAAATTATTTGCTGAACTCTCCCTGCAAAACATCAACGTGATCAGCCTTAAAAATAAATCCAATCGCCTAGAGCAACTGTTTATGGATGTGGTCGATGCCAATAAAGGAATAGCAAAATGAATAATACCATCGCCTTCAAAACCTTATTATTCAAAGAAGTGCGCCGCTTTATGCGCATTTGGCCGCAAACGCTTTTACCACCGGCAATCACTACCGCTTTATATTTTCTGATATTTGGCAAACTCATTGGTGACCGTATTGGCGTGATTAATGGCGCAAGCTACATGGATTATATCGTCCCCGGGGTGATTCTCATGTCAGTAATCAGCCATTCTTATTCCAACGTCGTGTCTTCTTTTTATTCGACCAAATTTCAGCACCATATTGAAGAACTACTGGTGGCTCCGGTGCCTAATTGGATTATTCTGTTGGGGTATATTGGCGGCGGCGTCATTCGCGGGGTTGTGGTTGGCTTGGTGGTTACGGCCATATCTATGCTATTTGCGACCCTTACTTTTCAACATTTGGGCATTGCCATTGCGGTGCTGCTATTGACGGCAACGTTATTTTCCTTGGCAGGCTTTATCAATGCGGTGTTCGCCGATAGTTTCGATGATATATCCATTATCCCCAATTTCATTCTGACGCCGTTAAGTTATCTGGGTGGCGTGTTTTATTCCGTCGCCATGTTGCCAGGCATTTGGCAAACCCTCTCTATGGGCAATCCCATCTTATACCTGATCAATGCTTTTCGGTTTGGGCTAATTGGCGTGACCGATGTCGATATTCGCATTGCCTTCGCCATGACCATTGGTTTTATTATCGTGCTGACGTTATTTAGCTTGTATTGCTTGCATAAGGGTATCGGGATTAAAAATTAAGCTGACCCCGCAAATTTGGTATGAAAACCCCGCAAAATTGGTATGCCACCCTACCAAATTTGCGGGTTTTTTGTTTTTTATAAGCGCGTTTTTTAGGTTGCGCCGATCATAATCAATTAAATCAATATCATAAATAGCAATTCAACACTTGGCATATTTTATGCTTACTATTATCTAAGAAGCGCCTATTAAGCTGACGCCCTCGGTGCGGGGTAATTTTAATAATGCTAAGGAAATAACATGATTAAGGTAAAAAAAGTATTACAAATGGGATTAGGGGTGCTGCTATTAGGTTGTATGCAACCAATATGGGCGGCAGGGGCTGTGGTTAAAAGGTCTGCTCCTCCGCTTGTTACACAAATTATAGATTTTTCCAACATACAAGATTTTGCCGTGGCGACTGATGGCAGTCTGTGGGTGCTGGACACCACGAAGATTCTACATTTGAACGCCGATGGCAAGCTAATCAAACAGTTTGGTGGCGGGACTGACCCCTTAAATATACGCAAAATTGCCTTGGCGGCAGATGGCAGCGTTTGGTTTTTTAATGAGCCAATATCAAAAATTCAACATTACTCCACTGATGGCGCATTTATTTCGGAGTTTACATTGATTGGAAATAACTTATCAGCAGCAGACCTACAAATAGCAGTGGACGGCAGTGTATGGGTATTGGCTGAGGTGAACACAAATCATCCAATACTCAGTTTACGGGTTCAGCATTATCAAACTGATGGCTCATTAAGCACAGAATTTACTCACACCGAAGCGGGGGCTGAAAAAAAGACGGATCTCCTGAGTATTGCCCTAGATAAAGACGGCGGGATTTGGGTATCTTATACTGCGGGATGGGATGATAACAGCCCTACATTAAAGCGTGACCGTATCGCCCATTTCAGTGCTGATGGCCAATTAATCCCTTTGGCATCCGATATTTCGAGCTATAGCCTAAATGGCATCGCAGTTGCAGCGGATGGCAGTGTATGGGTAGCTGATTATAGTCATGTGTTTAAACATTACAAGGCGGATGGTACGTTTATCGAGAAAATTAACAGTTATAGCCTAGACACGATTTCAACCTCTGCCAGTCTGGTTAAGCTGGCGGCGGATGGTAGTTTATGGACATTTTCGGGTTCAGGGTGGATGTCTCAGGTTATACGGCACATGAATAGTGACGGCAGCGTTATGGCACAATTCAGAAACAAAAGCGTTTGTGTAACTGAATATGATGACATTCAACAAACGGTTTATCTGTGGGGCGTTACCGTTGATCAGCAGTCTTACGATGTCGTCCTGCAAGCTCAAAATGACCATTTTGAGTTGGTGAGCAACACGCCCAGCAATTTTAATTGTACGCAGTCCGTTAAATTAGAGAACATAACGATGTTATCCAATTTTGATGCCAGTACCAATTTGTTAAGCATTCCCTCTGTGATAGTCGCTGGCATACCTTTTAAGGCGACTTTTAAATATTTGGGCGACCAGATTTTTACATTGCAATCTGCCGAAAAATATTAACACGTACCTGCAATTATACGGGGCATTCTGGCTTTAATGCCCCGTATCTTGTTTAACATCACTTTTATGAAAAACAATGCAAACAAACCATCGAACCTCTGCAATTCAAGGTATTAAACTGTCTTTTGTTATGTACATTTTACTAAGTTACGCCTCCACCAGTTTCGCAGAATATTCAAAAGTATCCAATACAGGCAATGCCATCCCTGCTTCCACTGCTTTGGGCACAAACGCCGACGATTGGGCATGTACTTATGACAGCAGTACCCAACTTATCTGGGAAATCAAAACCACCGATGGTGGTTT
>JABFRM010000043.1 GCA_013141155.1 Methylococcaceae bacterium
GCTGGTGAGATCTAAATTGACGCCTTGTGCGTCTAAAACACCGCTTAAGCCCAATAAATTAAACACAATACCGATAACAACCGAGATTGCCATGTTGGTAGCCAAAAACAGAATAATTCGCATCATGACTTTAACCCTATAAGTAAATGAATGAAAATAGTATTATGGTGATTGCTTAAAATAAAGCAATAGCTGGCTATTAATATTATTCAAGTACTTGTTCATACCCTTTTGAAAAAAGGGGATTGAATAATGGCTTATTCAAGTTTTATAAGCGAGGCGCTATGACCATACACTACACAAAATGCTTAATTTGCTTAGGGCTATTATATGCCGATTTCGCCTTGCCGGATTCTAAGGCGCAACAAATTTTATCTCAGTTACACCTTCCGAAGGGCTTTAACATATCACTCTATGCAGACAATGTCCCCAATGCCCGCACCTTGGCTTTGGGGGATAAAGGTGTCGTCTATGTCGGCACCCGTCAGCAAGGTAGTGTATACGCCCTGCAAGATATCAATCAGGATGGCATTAGTGACCAGCGCTACCTGCTTGGCAGCGATTTAAACATGCCTAACGGTGTCGCCTATAAAGATGGCGCGCTGTATGTTGCAGAAATCAATCGCATTATCCGTTTTGATAACATCACCACACAACTGGCACATCCGCCCAAACCAACCATCATTTACGATCAATTACCCAAAGAGGAATGGCATGGCTGGAAGGTATTGCGCTTTGGTACGGATAATAAGCTCTATACCGCCGTCGGTGCGCCGTGCAATGTCTGCATACCTAAACAAGCTATTCACGGCTCATTGGTCAGGTTAAACGCTGATGGCAGCGATTTTGAAATTTTGGCACAAGGCATCCGCAACAGCGTTGGTTTTGATTGGCAACCCAGCACCGGACAATTGTTTTTTACCGACAATGGCCGCGATAACTTAGGCGATGATCTGCCGCCGGATGAGTTAAACCACTGGTCAAGCAAAGGTCAGCATTTCGGTTTCCCCTACTGCCATGCGGGTGAAATTGTCGATCCTGATATAGCGGACACTAAAAGCTGTGCGCAATTTGTCGCACCGGTCTGGACATTTAAAGCGCACATGGCACCGTTAGGCATGCGTTTTTATACCGGAACGCAATTCCCTGCCCACTATAAAAATCAATTATTCGTCGCACAACATGGCTCCTGGAATCGCACTAAACCGCAGGGTTATCGCGTGGTTTCCTTAACCTTTAAAGCGGGGAAACCTATTTCTGAAGCCGTTTTTATTGATGGCTGGTTAACGGACAAAAGTGAAATACTCGGCAGGCCCACCGATATTTTACAACTACCGGACGGTAGCTTATTAATAGCCGATGATACCCTGGGGGTGATTTATAAAGTGACGTATCAAGGTAATTGATCTCAAGCCGCAATCATGCCATTGTGCAAATACGACTCTTTATAATTAAACACTACATCAGCATCAGGCAGCACCAGCGCTTCATCTTTACCCTTATAATCCAAGCGAAACAACATATCCTTGATGACATTGATACGCGCGGCCTGTTTGTCATCAGCCCTGACTATCGTCCAAGGCGCAGTCAAATTATGAGTTCTGGCAAACATAATATTACGCGCCTGGCTGTATTTATCCCACTGTTTATGCGCAGCCTTATCAATCGGGCTGATTTTCCATTGCTTTAAGGGATCTTGCTCGCGGTCTTTCAGACGTTGCTTTTGTTCATCCTGGCTAATGTCCAGATAATATTTCAATAATTTGATGTCCGACTTAACCAGCATCTGCTCAAAATCCGGCACGGTCTCCAGAAATTCATGGTATTGCTCCTCGTTACAAAACCCCATCACCCGCTCCACGCCTGCGCGGTTATACCAGCTACGGTTAAATAACACCAGTTCCTGCGCTGCCGGCAAATGTGCAACATAGCGCTGAAAATACCAACTACTTAGGTCACGATCTGACGGCTTGCCTAACGCGACCGTGCGGGTTTCTCTGGGGCTGAGATATTGCGTAATGCGCTTGATCGTGCCGTCCTTACCGCCAGCATCCCGCCCTTCAAAGATAATCAAAATCTTAGCATTATGCTTGATAATATGATTTTGGAGTTTGACCAGCTCAATTTGTAGCTGCTTGAGAGTCTTTTTATAATCAGGTTGATCAATGCTTTTTTTGGAGTGTTTTTTGCTCATAGTGAATATCCTTTATTGAGGGGGGCGTAATGATCTTTCTTAATTTTACGTGGTAAATTAAAATGGGGTTATATTTCTCGGCCATTATGACCACGATAGATTGGCGCTGTTTGTTAGTCAGGATATTTTTACCTTTTTGCATACTTTTAGCAATGTACACCAAACAACTTGTGTAATGGTCAAGTAAAGTTGGACACTTCTTTAGGCTGTTTTTGAGTGTTTATCCTCAAATTGGTTGAGAAATATTAATGAAGAATAGACCAAACCCTGCGTTTTTTATAGGAAGATGAAGTCGTATGTATTATGTTGACCGTCATTGAACAGTAGTTGCACTATTAATGCCAGCATTGGGGGTAACGCAATAATAATAACCGCTGGCAACTAACAAAACCAAGAAACATGGCATTCAAACCTTAAATGAACTCAGGCTGTTTTTTGGAAGTGCGTGGCTTTCATTATAAAGCGCAGCAATTAAATTAGCCTGATACACCATGCCTACTAAGCAATTTTTGTCATTTACAATTGGAATTTGTCGGTGGCCTTGATTTGACATCAATGCAATAAGATCCGCGATATGGGCACTTTCAGGCATTACACTAACGGAGGTTGTCATAATATGCCCGACTGATTCCGGTTTATCAGTTGTTATATCTGGTGTGCGGCGTATAAAAACCCGAAATTTTTCCTTAAAAGTTTCATTGGTGCCTACCGTTATAAACTTAAAAAAATCGTTCCAGGTGATGATGCCAATAACATGTCTATTTCTGTCGATAACAGGCATGGCTTTGAGTTTTTCGCACTGCATAATTTTCCAGGCATCTTCAACTTCAGTACCATATTCGACGGTCGAAATATTTTTAACCATAATATCCGCACAGGTTATATTGCCCCTATAGCGTTTAAAACTTTGTAGCTGTGCATCGGAAAGCAACTTGCTTAGATCTCCGGTAGAGACATCAAGAAACATATCCATATTATCTAGTGCTTGTTGCAGATCCTGTTCTGAAATGCCGGTACTTTGAGTAGGTTGAATGAGGGTGGTGTTTTGTTTAGTGTTTTTATCTTCTGTTAGCAGATGCAAATTAGGATATTCATGACGCAATACCCAGCGGTTAATCGCAATCGCCATGATCAACAATATAGCCACGTTTAACCCTACAGGCATCAGCACAAAACCATATCCAAGCGAAGTGATTGGGTCGCCTGCCATGACCGGTGTTAGCGCGGTTGCCGCCCCAGGCGGATGCAAACATCTAAACAGTAGCATGATCAGGACACTCCCCCCTGCGGCACTAGCTGATGCAAAGGCGGTATCAGTAAATACCTGCGCACAAGCGACACCGGTCATGGCTGATACCAGTTGCCCGCCAACCAGAGGCCAGGGCTGAGCTAATGGGCTGCCAGGCATGATAAACAAAATAACGGCAGAAGCGCCCATTGAAGCAACAATTATCGGGTAAGCGGCATTAACGCCAAATTTTTGAGTTACCCCTGCCACAATCAAAATGGCGCTGAAGCAGGAAATAACTGAAATCAGTTTACCTTTGATGCTCAAGTTGACTGGATCAATGGTAATAAAAAGGAAAAGCCGCTTAATGCTCAACATAATAGTTGGAGGTTAGGCTGGAGTAGCCAAAAAAGCATCAGCATATATATCAGTTGATGCGGCGCCTTTAAGAAAAGTCTGTATCTTCATTTGATTAACCATGTCAGGGTGACCACAAAGAAAGACCCTCCAACCTTTTAAATCAGTAAGTAAAGCCAATGCAACGTCATTGACGCGTCCACGGTTAAAGCCTTCAGAAACCTGCTTGCCTGATATGCAGGGGATATAATGAAAATTTTGATGTTGCTGAGTCAGTTGTCGCATTTCATCTATCCGATAAAGATCTTCAACTTCACGGCTGCCGTGAAACAGATAAATGGGGCCGGAATGTCCTTGCGCCAAGGCATCGGTCAGTATGCCTGCCAGTGGTGCTAAGCCAGTTCCTGTCCCTATCAGAAGCAAACCTTGACCACTTCTTTCAGGTAGATAAAAACAATGCCCGCGCGCTTCTGATACAGAAATAATATCGCCGACCTTGAGTTCATCATGGAGCCATTCACTAAACTTACCACTTGGTAAACGTCGAATATGAAATTCCAGGGTATTGGATTTTTGCAGGGTATTGGCAATTGAATAGCTGCGCGTTAACCCATCTGGCCTCTGGAGATTAACAAATTGTCCGGCATTAAATTCGAAGGCATCCTTAAAAGCAATGATTAATAGCAGCGTATTTCGATTGAGCATTTCGTTAGCTACAACCGTCCCATCAGTATAGAACTCGGATTGATCGGGCAGTTTAATGGTCATGTCTTGCTCTGGGTAACACTGACAGGCCAAAAAATAATGTTGTTTTTTCTGGGTGTTTTTTAATCCGGCCTGAGCGGCTTCAGGGGGGAGGGTGTTTGGGCTCTGCACTATACAGCCATGACAGGTACCTTTTTTGCATGCGTAAGGAATGTTAACATTTTCGCGCAATAACGCATCGAGTACTGTTTCATCCGCTTGGCATACATAAGTTTTTTCTTGAATCATTAATGTGACCATATCACCCTGCTTTAAATTTGATTATCTGAGGTATAGTTATTTGCGGATTGTTAATTGTGTCAGTCATTATTATTTCCTCAATAGTGATAGCCTAAATGTAACCAGCAATTTGCGATTTGAATAGGACTGTCTTATTTATGACATAAAGATATTGAGCCGGTGGAATGTGTAGAAAAAGGCAGCACTGTAGGTTAAATGTATTTATTTACACGATTTATTACGCTGGGTTTTCAAATGTTTCTTTTTGTGGCAAGGCAACCGGTGTTATATCTAATAACATATCCGCCAAAGTCGCTTCATCCAACACCTGTAAATAAGCATTTCCCGCGCGTTCCAATACATGCTTTAAAGCGCAATTGGGTAAAAATCGGCAGTGTTGCTGCGTTGGGTCAAAACACTCGACCCAATTAAAATGGTTTTCCATCGCACGTACCACTGCACCGACAGAGATCATCGCAGGAGGACGTTGCAATGCTAAGCCACCCCCCTTACCACGCGTAGTATTAACAAACCCCTTGCTGCCCAGTTGATGAACGATCTTCACTAAATGATTGCGGGAAATATTAAAAAAACCAGCAATTTCTGAAATAGTGGCTTGCCCGTTCGGTGACATTGCCAGATACATCAACACTCTGAGTGCATAATCTGTGTAACTTGTGAGTTGCATATTGCTTACGCTTTTAAAAAAATGAATTATAGTATAAGTTGTATTAATGATATATCTTTTAAAGGAATTGTATATTTTGAGTCATTGTACTTCTGTAATTAATGCTACAAGCGAATTTAGGATGGTATATGTCTAGTATCGACTGAGTTAAAATTATATCCCTGCGCAAAAGCTTCTTGAAAGCACCTTACATTTTTCGGTGTATACTGCGCTACCATGAGGCTCAACCGAAGCACAGTAATACGGCAGGTTTGTTTTTAAGCCTCCCTAACCGCGCTTTTGTAACTATTTAAACCAGCGTATTGCGCGACTAACTCACCTTATTTGATACTACCGGAGTAACTGTTAATGTTTAAAAAATCGATGACTATCGCGGGTTTTGATGATGAATTATTTCACGCAATGGAAGAAGAGCGTCAACGTCAGGAAGATCATATCGAACTGATTGCCTCGGAAAATTACGCCAGCCCACGGGTTTTAGAAGCGCAAGGCTCGCAACTGACCAATAAATATGCGGAAGGCTACCCAAGCAAGCGTTATTACGGTGGCTGTGAGTTTGTCGATAAAGCTGAACAATTGGCGATTGACCGTGCTAAAGCTTTATTCAATGCGGACTATGCCAACGTGCAACCCCATTCTGGTTCACAAGCCAACATGGCGGTGTTCATGGCGTTGATCCAGCCGGGCGATACCATTTTGGGCTTGAGCCTTGCTGATGGTGGTCACTTAACGCATGGTGCAAAACCGAATTTTTCCGGCAAGATATACAAAGCAGTGCAGTACGGACTCGTGCCAGAAACCGGTGAAATAGACTACGATCAAGTGCAAGCTTTAGCCTTAGAACATAAACCGAAAGTCATTGTAGCGGGGTTTTCCGCCTACTCACGGGTTTGGGACTGGCAACGTTTTCGGGAGATTGCCGATAAGGTCGGTGCGTACCTGTTTGTGGACATGGCGCATGTCGCAGGTTTAATTGCAGCCGGTGAATACCCAAACCCCGTGCCGATTGCCGATGTCGTCACCAGCACCACCCATAAGTCTTTACGCGGCCCACGCGGAGGCTTGATTTTATGCAAAAGCAATCCTGAGCTGGAGAAGAAACTCGACTCCAATATTTTTCCAGGCATTCAGGGCGGCCCATTGATGCACGTTATCGCCGCCAAAGCGGTGGCGTTTAAAGAAGCCATGCAGCCGGAATTTAAAACCTATCAGCAACAAGTCGTTAAAAACGCCCGTGCGATGGCGAAAGTGTTCATGTCCCGTGGTTTTGATGTGGTCTCTGGCGGCACGGATAATCATTTGATGCTGGTGTCCTTGATTCCCAAAGGCATTACCGGCAAAGCGGCTGATGCGGCGTTGAGCAAAGCACATATCACCGTTAATAAAAACGCCGTACCGAATGATCCCCAATCGCCGTTTGTCACTAGCGGTATTCGTGTTGGTACGCCAGCGCCGACCACGCGCGGCTTTAAAGAAGCCGAGATGATTGAAGTCGCGAACATGATGTGCGACGTGATGGAAAACATGGATGATGAAGCGGTTATTGCAGCGGTGCGCGAGAAGGTGAGTAATTTATGTGCGCGGTTTCCGGTTTATAGTTGATTAATGTGAAACTTTGGCTGAAGTGGATATTGTTGGTTTGGCTAAATGCAGCGTTTACTTTTTGGGTGGCGTTAGGGGAATATCCCCAAGCGCTTGATAGATTTGGTATAGTTTGTGGGGTATTTACCTTTGTTGCGCTGTATGCAATGCTCGATAATTACCTTCTAAACACCAAGAAGTTCCAAATCAGGCAAGCAGTATTGATTAGTGTTTTTGTTAAATCTTTATTTCAACTATATCCAGGTATTGAATTGGCGGCAGGCATGGTTGCGACTGCTTTTGTCGAGTGGGCGATAGGTAAAATTGCCGCCGTTTCGGCTTATTTCATTACACTGATGGATGGTTTGTTATTGTCCCTACTGGTTGCCCTCATCACTGGGCTAATAAGTTTTATTATGAATAAATTCCCCAAGCTACGGATTAAAAGCCCCTAATGCCTATCGAACTGTTACTCACCATCATTGCCGTCTCCGTCATCCAATCCATTTTTGGCGTGGGGGTTTTACTATTCGGCACACCCATATTACTGCTATTAGGATACAACTTTGTGGATGCGTTAGGCGTGTTGCTGCCTGTTTCAATGATAATCAGTACCTTACAGGTGCTTCGTCATTATGAGGATTTGGATAAGGCTTTTTATAAAAACGTATTGATTTACAGCGTGCCGTTGGTGGTGACTTTTCTAGCCTTAGTGACCACGGTTAAAATCAATGTCACACCATTGATTGGTATTCTGCTGATTTTGGTCGCCTTAAAAAGTATTTTGCCATTTATAGACCGCAAAGTGCAGGCAGTCGTAAAATATGAACGTCTCTACTTAATGGTTATGGGCATCGTACATGGCATGAGTAATCTCGGCGGCTCTTTACTGACGGTCATCATTTACAGCAAACATTACCCGAAAGATAAAACTCGCGTGACCGCTGCGGCGAGTTATGCAACCGTCGCACTGTGCCAATTGCTGACCTTGTTGTGGGTTGGCAGTGAGTTTACTGTGCCTTATGCTGATAAGGTCACCTTGGTGCAAGTCGGCATCGTGATTTTTCTGTTGACCGAGGAAATGCTTTACAACAATATCGATAATGAGAAATATGGCAAATTGTTTGCGGGGTTTTTGTTTATTTCTGGGACGTTGTTAATTGGGAAATCGTTATGATACTGCATCGCTTTTCAGCACAAATTCTTACGTTATTGCTGTCGATAACTTGGAGTAAATAATGTCTGTCACTGCAACACTGTCCAGAAAATATCAAATTTCTATCCCGAAATCTGTGCGGGAAGAGCAGCATTGGCAAGCGGGCCAACAATTTGTGTTTATTCCAAAAGGCAAAGGGATGTTGATGCTGCCAGTGCCGAGCTTTGAACAGCTCAGCGGTATTGCGGCGGGTGCAGATGTGGTTCATTATAGGGATCGTCATGATCGGTTTTAACCGCGTTTGGGGAAAAAGTGCGCGTTGTTGACACCTCGATCTGGATAAATGGCTGACCCGCGAAGTCGGGGAAAACGAAGCAGACCAAGTGCTTGCTTATACCCAAAACTGTACAGTTGCGGTACTGGATACCAAGATTGCCCTGCAAGCGGCAGATTGTCATCGTCAATATAAACTTGCAACTGCCGATGCCATTGTGTATGCAACCGCATTAGCGTACGGCGCAGATTTACTCACCTGTGATGCACATTTTGAAAATTTACCGCAAGTGATATTTATTAGAAAAAAGCCGTAATCAAAACTTAACCAACCTTTTAAAAAAGTCATCATGTCTGATATAGAAATCGCCCAACAAGCCAAAATGCAACCGATTATCGGTTTAGCTAAAACCCATTACGGAATAGACGCGGAGCATCTTGAACCCTATGGGCATTACAAAGCCAAACTGTCTTTAGAGTATGTCAAAAGCTTAGAGAATCAAAAAGACGGCAAATTAATTTTAGTGACTGCCATCAGCCCCACCCCCGCAGGCGAAGGCAAGACCACCACCACGGTTGGCTTAGGCGATGCGTTAAACCGTTTGGGCAAAAAAGCCATCATGTGTTTGCGTGAACCTTCACTCGGCCCTTGTTTTGGCGTTAAAGGCGGTGCGGCGGGTGGTGGCTATTCGCAAGTCGTGCCGATGGAGGACATTAACCTGCATTTTACCGGTGATTTTCATGCCATTGGCGTGGCGCATAATTTGCTGTCGGCCTTGATTGACAACCATATCAACCACGGTAACGCATTGGATATTGATCCTCGACGCATCCAATGGAAACGCGTGGTAGATATGAATGACCGCGCATTACGCAATAT
>JABFRM010000319.1 GCA_013141155.1 Methylococcaceae bacterium
TAATAAGCGAATATTAACCGCAATTTCTTGCTGCTCACCGATGGGGCGCACTTTCTTTTCTTGAATGGCGCGCAAGAGCTTTACCTGCAAGGCTGCCGGCAAGTCCGCCACTTCATCTAAAAATAACGTACCCCCTTCAGCCGCTTGAAATAGGCCTTGTTTATCGACAGTTGCACCCGTAAAGCTGCCTTTTTTATGCCCAAAAAATTCACTTTCCATCAATTCAAAAGGAATCGCGCCACAGTTGACTGCGATAAACGGCTGGTCTGCCCGGGGACTGTTCTGATGAATCAATTTGGCAACCAATTCTTTACCCGAACCTGATTCGCCACTGATATAGACGGGCGCTTGACTCAGCGCTACTTTTGAGATTTTGCTGCGCACTTCACACATTACGGCCGAATCACCCAGTAAAACACTGCGTGAACGTCGTTCAGGCGGATTCGTAGTTGAAGTTAGCTTTAACGCATTCTGTACCAATTGTCGCAACAAACCTAAATCCACGGGTTTAGAAACAAAGTCGAAAGCCCCTTTTTTCATCGCGCGAATAGCAATATCCATATTGCCATGAGCAGTAATGACAACTACTGGAAGTGCATTTTCAGCTTGCTGAATGAAATCCAATAATTCTAGGCCATCGCCATCCGGTAATTTCATATCCGTTAAGCACAGATTGAACTGATGTATTTTGAGTAGTGCCTTCGCCTCACTAATAGTCGCTGCACAGAGCGATTTAATTTGCATACGCTGCAAGGTCATTTCCAACAGCTCTCTGATATCGGCTTCGTCATCAACAATGAGTGTATACGACTCTTTCATAATTCCAGTTTGGGTTGTTCTGCATCGCTTAAGCATAGTCTAAAATGATTAAACTGTGCGTTATTAAGATCATTATCAGGATCACCGAGGGTTCGATCATTGTCCATCCCTGGACGTCGGTCGCTTACGGCTTCCTGCCTCCCGCGATCCTTGTCCATCCCTGGACGTCGAATAATATGATAGCTTAGTTTTGCTTGATTTAGCTCGGCTAATTCTCTGGAAATATATAGCCCTAAACCGGTGCCGGAAGTGGAGGTGGTAAAAAAAGGTTCAAATAAATGTTCGGCATTTTCAGCGCTAATACTCTTACCGTTGTCGATAATGTTGATACAGACACCTTGGTTGGTTTGCTCTGTCGTCAACATAAGACGGGGGCTTAGCGATTGATTGTGTTTAAAGGCATTCAGGCAAAGATTGTCCATGATTTGCTGAAGATGGTCGGGATCAATTAAGACATGTAGGTCGTCCTGACTCAAGCTTAACCTAACCTGCTCAGCGCTGCGATGCTGAAACAGCTTAAAATTGTCCAGATAATCACTGAGCCACTTATTGAGTGCAATTTTTTGGCGCTGTGAGGTTTTACGACGGGACAATTGTAAAATTTCTTCAATAATGCCATTCATCCGCAGTGAATGGGTTTGAATAATTTCCGTCAAGCGCAAATCTTGTTCGGTTAAGCTAGGACATTCTGCCAATAATTGCGCCGCATGGCTGATAGCACCCAATGGATTACGGATCTCGTGGGCGATACTGGCAGTTAAGCGGCCTAAGGAGGCGAGCTTACTTTGCTGTAAGCGCTGGTTATACAGCGCATTATCTTCCAGCATCAGCATGTGCAGGATCTCCTGATGCGTGGGCAACAACGAAAAACGACAATGTACTTGCATCTGTTCGGGTAGCGATAACAAGGTCATATTATTTTCAAGATTGCCCAACCAGCATTCAAAAGCCTCCGTCAAAGCGATTGAAACCTCCTGTAACTGCAAAGGCGGCGCTGATTGTTTATTCAACAAACGCAGCGCTGCTTGATTCAGCATTAATATATTCTGCTCATGGTCGGTAATAATAATGCCCGTTTGCAAATGTTGAATAATGGCACGATTCAGTTCCTCTAATTTTAAAATGGTTTGCTTGTGTTGTTGCGCAATTAACTGACTTTGTTCAGAGCGTTGCGCCAAAATATAAGCTAATAATGCCGTAGTAAAAAAAGCCACGCCCAACATACCTGCTTCGGTATAACTGGTGATATTAAATACATGTCGCTGAATGGCATAGGTTTGTTCGGTTAAAATCGCAAGACTTGCTATCGCCGCAAACAACATGGCACAAAGCCCGCCGATCAAGATACCGCCAAAGGCAATACTAATGACCAGTAAAATCCCTATACCACTGGCGATGCCCCCACAAGCATGCAGCAGTAAGGTAATGGCAGCTATATCGGTGAAAATAAGCAATTGCGCTTGTGGCGTATAGGGAATAAAGCGCGTAAAAATTCCGACACCAGCCAACAAAGTAAGGCCAAAATAAGCTTGGCTGGTGAAAATGAAAAGCTGCGGATTTAAATAATCCAGGGGCGATGACTCTAATGGAAAATAAAATAATACTAATAGTGCACAGCTCAGTAAAATCCGATACAGAAAAAAAACTTTTAAGAGTGACCACGCCTCATTAGAGGGAATGCCATAGCCCTTAGAAAACGGGCATGGGTATATAATGTCGTTTTTAGATACAGAATAAGGCATAGCTTTTGATTTAAGTTCACTAAAATATCAGTCGCTAATCATAGCATTGCTGAATCATTCATGTTACGTTTGTCCAAAGTGAATGGTTTGAAAATAAACAGCTTGATACTTAACTTTAAAATAAACCAGATACTTTTGTGTAAGCGCTCATTCCGCCCTCTTTGAAAAGAACGCTTGCTTTCTGTTACCGGTATAACCCAATGCTTTAGTGAATACAGAGGTCAACGTTAATGAACATCCATGAATATCAAGCAAAGCAGTTATTTAAAACGTACGGCATACCGGCACCTAGCAGCGAAGTGATTAGCCAGGCTGCGGAAGCCGCAGCCATATTGCCGCGTCTTGGCGGCACACGGTGGGTGGTCAAAGCACAAGTCCATGCAGGCGGGCGGGGTAAAGCGGGGGGGGTTAAAGTCGCCAGCTCTGCTATCGAAACCACTACAATTGCCGCAGCGATGCTGGGCACGCGTTTACATACCCATCAAACCGACGCGGCGGGCTTGCCGGTTGAAAAAGTGTTGATCGAAAATGTAACGGCTATAAAACGCGAGTTTTATCTGAGTTTGCTGTTGGATCGTAGCCGTTCGCAATTAATTTTTATCGCCTCATTAGCGGGCGGTATGGATATTGAGCAGGTTGCCGCTGACACACCGGAACAACTACTGACTGTTTTTATCAACCCGATGCTGGGCTTGCAAGCTTATCAATGCCGGGATGTGGGTTTTGCTTTTGGTTTAACGACCACACAGATCGGCACGCTGACGACCATTATGCAAGGCATGTACCGTTTGTTTTTAGAAAAAGATGCCAGCCAAATCGAAATTAACCCGTTGGTTGAAACCGAGAGCGGTGAATTAATCGCTTTGGATGCCAAAATTAATTTTGATGATAATGCCCTTGCCCTGCATCCTGATATTCTGGCTTTACAAGATCCCGCGCAGGAAGATGATAAAGAAAATCAGGCTAAACAATTTGAACTCAATTACATTACCTTACAAGGTAATATCGGTTGCATGGTCAATGGCGCGGGCTTAGCAATGGCAACCATGGACTTGGTTAAACTCAAAGGTGGCGCGCCTGCCAATTTTCTGGATGTCGGCGGCGGAGCCACCAAAGAACGGGTCGCGGCGGCGTTTAAACTCATTCTATCCGATCATAACGTCAAAGCGGTATTAGTCAATATCTTTGGTGGCATCGTCAAATGCGACATTATTGCCGAAGGTATTATCGCGGCCATTGAAGAAGTGCATGTAAATGTACCGGTCGTAGTGCGCCTGGAAGGCACCAATGCCGAAGCGGGGCGGGCATTGCTGAATAACGCCCACTCAAAAATTGTCGCGGCTACTGACCTCTCTGGTGCGGCAGAACAAGTTGTGGCATTTGCCCTAAAGGGTACAAGGGCGGAGGCCGCATGAGCATTTTAATCAATAAAGACACCCAAGTTATTTGTCAGGGCTTTACCGGCAAACAAGGCACCTTTCACTCTCAGCAGGCGTTAGCTTACGGTACGAAATTAGTAGGCGGCGTGACCCCGGGCCGTGGCGGTGAGCAGCATTTGCAACTGCCGATTTTTAATACGGTACACGATGCTGTACAAGCCACCGGCGCGACCGCCAGCATGATTTATGTCCCGCCTTTCTATGCCGCCGACGCGATTTTAGAAGCCATTGCAGCCGGGATTCAATTAATTGTCTGTATCACCGAAGGCATTCCGGTTTTGCACATGCTCAAAGTTAAAATCGCCTTGGCAGGTAGTAATGCTTTACTGGTCGGCCCTAATTGTCCCGGCGTCATTACCCCAGGTGAATGTAAAATCGGCATTATGCCCGGTAACATCCATTTGCCGGGGAATATTGGCATCGTCTCGCGCTCCGGTACCCTCACCTATGAAGCGGTGCATCAGACCACCCGGGCCGGTTTAGGGCAAAGCACCTGTGTGGGCATTGGCGGTGATCCCGTGCATGGCATGAATTTTATTGACGTGATCAGCCGTTTTCAGGCGGATGAGCAAACGCACGGTATCATTATGGTCGGCGAAATCGGCGGCGGCGAAGAAGAGGACGCTGCCGAATACATTAAAGCGCAGGTTACTAAACCAGTGGTTGCCTATATCGCCGGACAAACCGCACCCGCCGGGAAACGCATGGGGCACGCAGGGGCAATTGTTACCGGCGGTAAAGGCACGGCTGCGGGGAAAATAGCGGCGCTAAAAGCAGCAGGCATAGAGGTAGTTAATGCGCCAACTGATTTAGGAGTGGCGATAAAAGGGTTGCTGGGGTGATTAAGCTTGCTAGCCAAGTGTAGTTAAGACTAGCCTGCTAACTCGGTGTTCAATAACAATCTAACAAATACCTGCTGGGTTTGGTAAAGTAGGTAAGCTATTTCTACTCACCCTAGAATTTATTGCGGACAATTATCATGAAAAAACCAAAACACTCATCCCAAACAGGCTTTAGCCTAATTGAAGCCCTGATCGCCGCCTTCGTGGTTGGTTTCGGTATGTTAGGCTTGGCGAAACTACAAAGCGGTTTTTTCAGCAATAACGGTGAAAGCCGCACGCAAATGGCGGCCCTGCATTTTGCGCAAGAAAAAATAGAACTTTTACGCAGCCTTAAATCAAAAAGCGACTTTAATACGCAACTAGGCTCACCGAGCAGCAGCGCGATTTCTGATGCAGACCCTGACCCCTGTGACCCAGAGGCAGCGGATAGTCCTTGCGCAGGCATTAATTCGACACTTACCCGAAGCTGGAAGATTGATCCCTGTCCCAATACAGTAGCTTGTCGAATGGTGACTATAGAAGTTAAATGGTTTGACACTAAGGGCATTGAGCAGTCAACCACGTTAACGTCATTTATCGCGCAAACCGAGCCAGTGGACTCGGGTGTTGCCATAGCGCTTTAAGTTGCTTCTGATCGCCCCATTTTAAGCTGCGTTTTTTTGCAAACCAGCATCGCTACCTTCTTAACAACCCCCTGAGTGTGTTTATGAATTATTGGTTAATGAAGTCCGAACCAGAAGAGTTTGGGATTGATGATTTAAAAGCACGCCCCAATCAGATCGAACCTTGGGACGGGGTAAGAAATTACCAAGCCAGAAACATGTTGCGCGATGCCATGCAGATAGGCGATCAAGTGTTTTTTTATCACTCCAATTGTCAAGTGCCGGGCATCGTCGGCATTATGGAAATTGCGCGTGCGGGGTATCCTGACGACAAGGCTTTTGATCCCAACGATAAGCATTTTGACCCTAAAAGTAATGCCGACAAGCCAACTTGGTTTAGGGTGGACGTTACGTTTGTTAAAAAACTGTCGCGCACCATCCCCCTGACCGAATTAAAACAACAGCCCGCCTTAAGCGATTTAGCGTTAGTCAGGCGCGGTAATCGTTTGTCAATTATGCCGGTGTCATCTGCACAATGGGCATTTATTTTAAGTTTGGAATAACCGTATCATGAGACCGGACACCTACAACTTTTGTAAGTACATACAAAAAATCATCTGAAGAATCGCTGTATTTAAGGTATTATCCCCCAATCATTTTCACTAACCTTTGGAATTACTCACCATGACTCAAGATGAATTAAAACTGCTCGTCGCCAAAGCTGCTTTACCCTACATTAAAGATGTTGCCATTATTGGCGTTGGCACTGGTTCAACGGTTACGCATTTCATCAATCTGTTGGCGGATTTTCGCATGGATATTGAAGGCGCAGTTTCCAGCTCTATCAAAACCACCGAACATCTTAAAAAAATCGGAATTCCAGTGTTGGAACTCAATGCCGTGAATGGTTTGGACGTTTATGTCGATGGTGCAGATGAAGTCAACGCCCAACGTCAATGTATCAAAGGTGGCGGTGCCGCGTTAACCCGCGAAAAAATCATCGCTGGTGCCAGTAAAAAATTCATCTGTATTGCCGATGAATCCAAATATGTTGATGTGCTAGGTAAATTTCCATTACCCGTAGAAGTGATTCCCATGGCACGTAGCTTTGTGGCTAGGGAATTGGTTAAATTAGGCGGTCAGCCCATTTGGCGTGAAAACTGTATAACCGACAACAGTTGCGAAATTTTGGATGTGCATAACTTAAAGATCTTAGAACCTAAAGTTTTGGAAAAATTGATTAATGACATTCCTGGGGTGGTAACGGTCGGATTGTTTGCACAACGTCCAGCAGATGTAGTGCTAATTAGCAAAGGTAACGATATTGTAACTCTATGATATTTTCTAACCATTAAATACCACGCCCAAATCTAGGGGGCTGTTCAAACTTCGGGTTATTATCTGATGTTACGCGCCCCCCCCGCTCTTAATAGGCGTATGATTCTGGGATGAACAAAGAAAACTTAGAGATATGCACAGGCTACCTGATATGCAACAGCGGAGTTGCAACGGCATTGCAACCATGTATACAGCCTATTTATTCAAAACAAAATTTATTGGTGAGATGGTTTTTGTCATGTGCAGAGGAAAAGACTATAGAAAGGCTCTCAGGGCGCGCAAGCACCTTAACTTACGCAGAGCAATTTGACGTTCGAACTTTTGTACGCTACCTTAACTATAACATGTAGATTCAACTAAGGTTTTTAGGGCAACATGACAACAAGCCTCAGCAAACCCGTTCAAACTGCCTGGTCAAGTGCGCTACTTGATTGCGTAGCACCGTTTTTACAGGTAACGCTAAATCCGTCGTTTGCAAGCCACGCTCGTCTAACGATTCAATTTCAACGTATAAATCATTGATGTCGTAAAGTTCCAAAACCCTAAAAATAGCCAAAGTATCTTTCAATTCAAACATCTCCGGTTGCTGGTGTTTTTTTAGCTGAAACACACCATCATCCAGAAATAATAAACTAACCGCTTGATCAAACGCGGCAGTGGTTAAAATAACATCCAACCGCTCTTGCAACGCAGTGCCCTGATGCGGTGCGTGACGCATAACAAATAAAAATCGCTGCATAAGTTTAATTCAACCAAAAACGATAAAACGATCCGCCAACAAGCTGGCTTCCACCAATTGGCCTAAACCTGAAATCCTAAATCCCTTTGCCAAATCCTGATCCATTTTGCCCTGACGTTTCGCCTCATCGGCGCACAATAATCCCCGTCGCTGCGCTGCCGAAATACATACCACCAGATCCACCTGATATTGCGCAGCCAACGCGCTCCAGCTTTTAGTCAGGCTTACCTCATCATCGGGTGGTGTCGTAAAGCCAAAGGCATGATAAACCCCCTCCTGATAAAAAAATACGCGCATGACTTCATGCTGCATCGTCAAAACGGTTTTGACAAATTGATAGGCCGTATAGGCGGTATTGGATTGCGTGGGACTACAATTAATTTGAATAGCGAACTTCATGGCAATTTTTAGGTCAATCTTAACGGTGGGTTCTTTAGTTTCAATTATTATACGGGTTAAGGTATATTATCAATAAGCTAATCTATAAAGATTCATCGCCTCCCCTTTCGCCATAATCAACCGGATTTATGAAACTGACTGTTTTCGCCTTAGCCTTAACCTTCTCGCTATATCCTGGGATTCCTCACGCCATTGAGATTGAAAAAATTCAACTGCCCGATTTAGGCGATTCCTCCGGCACGTTATTATCGCCTGCGCAAGAACAAGAATTTGGTGAAGAATTTTTTCGACAATTACATGCGCAAGTGGAAATTAACCAGGATCCTGAAATTCAATATTACATTGAATCCATCGGCAAAAAACTGGTCGCGCAGAGCGATAATCCCAGCTACCCGTTTCATTTCTTTGTGGTTACCGATAACAACATCAATGCTTTTGCAGGCCCTGGTGGTTATATCGGCGTTAATTCCGGCCTGATCACGCTTACGGAAGCAGAAAGCGAATTAGCCTCAGTCATGGCGCACGAGATTGCGCACGTAACGCAGCGACATTTATACCGTGCAGTTGAAGAACAGGGTCGCTTATCAATTCCGATGATGGCCGCAACGTTAGCTGGCATCTTAATAGGCATGAAATCCCCAGAGCTTGGGCAAGCCGCCATTATGGCGGCACAGGCGGGCAGCGTACAGTTTCAAATTAATTTTACCCGCACCAATGAACAAGAAGCTGATCGTGTCGGCATGCAAACCTTATCGCAATCTAATTTTGACCCACGCAGTATGCCAACTTTTTTTGAACGTCTGCAACAATCCAGTCGTTATTACGGCAAAAATGTCCCTGAGTTTTTAAGAACCCACCCCGTGACTGAATCACGTATTTCCGATACCCGAGGTCGCGCTGAAAACTACCCTTATCGGCAATATCCAAGTTCTCAGGATTTTGAGTTGGCCAGAGCAAAACTTCAGGTGGCCAACAGTGTTGATGATACGCTACCGCGCCATTTTCAACAGCGTTCTAAACAAGGCACCGAGAATCAACGCGCGGTCGCACGCTATGGCTTAGCCTTATTCGCGCTCAAGTCCAATGACTACGCAAAAGCCGAAAGCTTATTAAACGGGTTGATTCAAGATCATCCCCAACAAGAGCAATACACCAGCGCCCTGGCACGCACTGCCTTTGAAGCCAAAGATTACCCAAAAGCGCTCAATCTTTTTAAAGCGACCGTGCAACGCTTCCCCGACAATGAAGCCATTCAGATTGAATACATTAATACGCTGTTAAAAGTAGGCCAGGCCGAAACCGCGCGAAAATTGTTGCAACCCTTATTGAAAGCGCACCCACAGCCCCGCTTTTATGCCCTACTGGCACAAGCCTACGGCGCGCT
>JABFRM010000072.1 GCA_013141155.1 Methylococcaceae bacterium
ATATTTTACAAAAAAATCCCCAATATAGTTCAGCAAGAGCCCTAAAAGTTGTGATATTAATGGAGAATAAGGCATTTGAGCAGGCGTTGGCTTTAGTTGAGTCCGCCATCAAAATGGATTTGAATAACCTGGAATTGCACTTACTAAAAATACAAATTGACGCCAAACGTAATGATATTGCAGCAATTGTTAAAGATTATGAACGGCTGATTGAATTAATGCCTGACAGTGATGACATTAAAATTGCATTAGCAAAAATTTATATTTTGGCAAAACGAAATAATGATGCCGATGTGTTATTGAATAAGATGATTGCCGCACATCCAGACAAAGTTGATGCCAAACTAGCGTATTTAGAGTTTTTAAACACTGTGGATAAATCCAAAGCCGTGGCGCAACTGAAAACTTATACGACAGAGAGCGCCAATAATCCCAGCCAATTATTCTCAATTGCCCAATGGTTACTGGCAACCCAACAGTACGATGCCGCGCAAACCTTACTTGAAAGCAATTTGCCGAGCCAACAAGCGCCTGAAATGGCAGAAAAAATGAAATTATTGCTGGTTGAATTAAAATTTACTCAGGGCGACCAGGACAACGCCTTACATTTAGTGGATGAATTATTAGTCAACAACTCAACAAACCAAGCCGCTAAAATCTTGAAGGCAAAAATTCATGTGGCTAAAAAAGAATTTGCACCCGCGGTTGATTTGTTTAATAAAGTACTCTGGGAAAGTCCTGAATTAGATTCGGTTCTGGTTATGCTGGGAGAAATTGAATTATTAAAACATGACCCAGACAAAGCCGACAAAAAATTTCGCGAAGCCTTAGAGATAAATCCGGCCAATTTGAATGCTTTACGGCCAGTGATGAAGCGGGCTTTAGCGCAGGCTAACAATGGCTATGTCGATGAATTAGTGACAAAAGCCTTACAATTTAAGCCTGACGATTTAACGCTTGCTGAACAACTTGCAAGAATTAAAATTGCTGAAAAAGACTGGGAAGGTGCAAAAATCGCCATTGAATCACTTGAAAAAAATCCCAATGCCCAGGCGTTGGTATTGTTTCTACGCGCAAAAATGGATCAAGAACAAGATAAATGCACCCAAGCAATCAGTACTTATAAAAACTTGCTCACCTTAACACCAACCTATTCCGAAGCGTTATACAGCATGACCCAGTGTGCTGAACAGCAGCATCAACGCGCAGAAATGCTGGCTTACCTCTCGGCTTTTATCAGCCAAAACCCCGCGCTAATCCCTGCTTATTTGATAAAAAGTCAACTTTATACCCTCAATAAAAATGACGCGGATGCGTTGGCAACTTTAAAAACAGCACTGGTCGTTGACAAGCATAACGCCGCAGTTTACGCCGCGTTGGCTGAATTCTATCTTAGTAAAAATGATTCTAAGAATGCACTAATTCAGTATCAAGAGGGTTTAAAAAATTTACCCGACCATGCCGATTTACAAATGGGCCTAGCCTTGGCGTATGAAAAAGCCAATGATTTCAATAACGCCGTTACTATTTACGATAAAATTTTAGCCAAAAACCCCGACTTAGATGTTGCGTATAATAATTTGGCGACCTTGTTAATTGATCGTTACGGTGATGAAAAAAGCCTTGCACGGGCAAAAACCATGGTTGATCGATTTAAAAGTTCTGAACAAGCTTATTTTTTAGATACTTACGGTTGGTTTGAAGCCAAAACAGGTGATATAAACAAAGCCATTGCAATACTTGAAAAGGTCAATATAATGGCACCTCAAGTATCTGTTTTTAAATATCATTTAGGCGTTGCCTATCATAAGCAAGGCAACAATGCCGGTGCCGCGGCACAGTTACAAGAAGCGCTTACCCTAGGTGCAAAAACTGGGCAGTTTGCTGAAGGCAAACAGGCGGAGCAATTGCTCGCTAAAATAAAATTGACTCACTAAGACAGCACACACCTTAATAAAATCATGGTGTAATCAGTTGTTATTTTGAGTAAAACACACGAAGAGGCTAAATAATGAAGTTTTTAAAAGACATACGATTTGCAATAGTCTTGTTTACATTACTGGTTTCGGCCTGTACTAAATATCCTCCCTTAACGGATCGAGATATCCCATCTTCCGACTATACCTATCTGATCGGTGCTGGCGATGAACTTAATGTGTTTGTTTGGGGGAACCCTGACATTTCAACTGCGGTGCCGGTTAGACCCGATGGCAAAATCACCGTGCCGCTGGTTGAAGATGTAGTCGCCATCGGCAAAACATCCTACGATTTAGCCAGGGAATTAGAAAAAAAATACAAAGTATTTGTAAAAGAACCCCAAGTTGTGGTGATGGTCACCTCATTTCAGGGGCTGGATCAGCAGCAAATTAGAGTAGTGGGTCAAATTAACAGCAATTCCGGTGGCGGGCAATCCGGTGGGCAAATATTTGGGCAATCCAGCGGGCTATCCGGCGGGTCATCCGCTGCACAATCAGGTAGCCAAGGGAATAACCGTTACAGTGGCCTGACCATTCCTTATGAAAAAGGCATGACCTTATTGGATTTAATGATCCGAATAGGCACCATCGGACAATATGCCGATGGTGATCGAGCCAGTGTGATTCGTAATATTAATGGCAAGCCCCGGCAATTTAGCGTTAAGCTCGATACCTTAATTGAAGAGGGCGACATGTCGGTTAATGTCAGAATGGCGCCAGGTGACATTTTAATTATCCCTGAAGCTGTCTTTTAAAAAAGTAGCACCAAGCCTGATAGTTTAAACTTATTCGCTTAATTGGAACGCACTTTACATGCAAGAACAATATAATGATCTGATTTTTAAGGTCAAAGGAACACTTAAATATAAATGGATTGCGCTTTTTTTGGCGTGGATTATTTGTATTGCTGGCTGGACGACGCTAATGTTTATGCCCAATAAATACAAATCCGAGGCACAAGTACATGTGGATACCAAAAGCATGTTACAGCCGCTGTTACACGGATTAGCCGTTGAACAAGATATACGTGAACTGGTTAGCGTCATGAAGCAACTTATGTTCACCCAGCAAAATTTAGAAAAAATTGCCGCGTTAGCAAAATTAAATACCACCAATAAAAATGATATTCAGCGTTATGAAATGATTCAAGACTTAAAAAAAGATGTCTATATTTCTGGCATGAAGCAACAAAGCGACTTGTTCAGTATCGCTTATGAATCGGTTAATCCTGAAGAGGCTAAAAATGTCGTCCTGGCAGTATTAACGGTTTTTTCAGAACAAACTCAAGCCTCAACTTTAAAAGATGCTGATTCCAGTCAACAATTTATTGGCAATCAATTAAAAGAGTTAGAAGTGCGATTACGGAATGCTGAAAAAGCCAGAGAAAATTTTAAACGCTTAAATTTCGGATTATTGCCGGATCAAGAACATAATCAAATGCTCAGGGTACATCAACTTGATGATCAATTTAATGCGGCAAAATTAGCCTTGAATGAAGCCGAAGCAGAGCGAAAAGTGCTTGCTATCCAAATGCAGGAAGTATTAGCCTCAAGCAATGAATGGAAATACAAAGATCCAACCTCCAAAGCATCCTTGGCAGAAACGACCATGGAAGAATTGCGCGTTAAAAAGCCGATTTATTATCGAAATATACCGATAAACATCCGCAAATTATAGCCATTGACGATACACTGAAGGAGTTGGCGAAAAATAAACATGTCGAAGAACAGTTAAATAAAAAAGCTCGCCATGTGCTGGGCAAAAACATGATGGAAAATAAATATATCCAAGACTTGAAGATGGCCTTGAACCGAGCAGAAGCTAAAGTAGGCTCGCTACAAACCAAAATCAGTTTTACTGAACAGCAAATTAAAACCTTAAGGGAAGAATTAAATACCCGTTTAACCGTTGAAACAGAAATGCAAAACTTAAACCGCGATTATGATTCAATCCACACCAATTACAAAACTTTACTAGAACGCCGGGAACAGGCAGCGCTTTCCCAAAGCGTTGATAACGAATCAATTGCATTGAAATTTAGAATCGCCGAACCGCCTAATAAACCGCTAAAGCCATCATCCCCTAATCGTTTAATATTATCGACTATTGTATTATTTTCCGGATTAGCCCTCGGTTTTAGCTTTGCTTTTGGTCTTTTTTATATAAAACCAACTTTTATGACCACTGGACAATTAAGGGAGGCTATCGGATTACCTGTATTAGGCTCTGTTTCTTTTAATTCTAACAATAGTATCCTTAATAATAAACAACATGTCATGTTATTTACGGCTATTTCATCGGGATTACTTATTACCTATGTAGGTATTATGATTTTTGAATTTATGCGCGTAAAACAGGTAAATATCCCTAATTTGTTACACAGTGTTTATGATAGGTTATAAATGAACAAAATGAGTATCATTGAAAAAGCATTGCAAAAAACTGCGGTATTCAAACAAAACGCAGAAAATAACGTCAATAATGTGCAGCATACGGTTACAGAAAATATTGCGCCATTGGTAACGCCTGCTATTGAAGATGTCATTAAGGTTGTTGCCCCTAAATTAACTGCGCAGAACATCAAAACCACCAATACTATACAAATTAATTGGGCAAAATTAATCGCTGCGGGATTTATTTCTCCAGAACAGACCAATTCACAATTATCTGAAGAGTATCGCATTATTAAAAGACCCTTGGTAAGCAACGCACTCAATGGCAAAAGTAAAGGGATCGCCCGTGCTAATTTAATATTAGTGACCAGCAGCTTGCCCGGTGAAGGTAAAACTTTTTCAGCCATAAATTTAGCTATCAGTATTGCCAATGAACGGGATAAACAAGTCTTATTAATAGATGCCGATGTCGCAAAACCTTCGGTATCTAAACTGTTCGATATAAAAAACGGCCCTGGATTAATAGAATATCTGGAAGGGGGTGTCAATGATTTGTCTGAAATAATTTTGCAAACTGATATTGAAGGCTTACGTGTGATACCGGCTGGAAAAAGGCATGGATACTCAACAGAATTACTGGCGAGCAATAAAATGCAGGAATTGTCTATGGAGTTAAGTGAACGTTATAACGATAGAATCGTCATATTTGATTCACCACCCCTGCTTGCTGCCACGCAAGGTGAGGTTTTGGCATCCATGGTTGGACAGGTTGTTTTAGTGATTGAAGCTGATCAAACGCAGCAAAATGATGTCATGGAATCAATTAGAAAATTAAAAAACTGTGATGTGGTACTCGCTTTATTAAATAAAACCCGAAATAATTTTAATTTGAACTATTATGGTTATGGAAATTATGGTAACTAATAGTCGGTAATAAAAATGTTGCTTAATTATTGCCTTAAATTATTATTTTATATGCCCTTGATATTTTTTTTATATCAACGCCCCTTATTAGCAAAAGAGTGGCTTTTTTCACCTTCGCTTAGTATTGGCCAAATATATACAGACAATGTAAATTTATCCGCTAAAAACAAGCAAAGCGCGTTTATCACCCAAACTAGCCCAGGCATTAGGGTAAATAGAAATACCGATAGGATAAAATTTTCTTTAAATTATAAATTACAAAACTTATTTAATGCCAGAAATGCTCAAAATAATTTGTATCATTTTCTGCAATTAGATTCCCGATTTAAATTAATTGATAACTCACTTTTTTTAGAAGCTAGAGCAGGCAATAATCAGCAAAATATTAATAATAACATTAATTCAAATAGCAATGCCGTCGGCAGTTTAAATAGGACCAATGTTACCTCTTATGGTTTTTCCCCACACTGGACGCCGCATTTTAATGGTTATGCAGTGGGCGATATCCGTTTTAATTATGATGAGATTAAAACCGGTAGCAATGCGATCGCAAATAGCACCAAAACCGAGGAAATTATTAACATTACCAGTGACAGGCGATTTTCCAATAACTTAATGTGGCGAATTGCCTATGCTAACCGTGAAGAAAAGCGGAATAATAACAATTCTATAAAATTTCAAAACGCAGAAGCAGAAGCAAGGTTTAAAATCACCAAAAACCTGAATTTATTTGCCTTAGTTGGCGAGAGCAATATTCAATATCAAACCACAAATAATTCGTATAAAAACGGCGTTTATTACACTGTTGGCGCACAATGGAAACCCATGCGGCAATTTAATATTGAGGCTGGCTATGGCATAAACAGCCATGTAACCATTAACGTGATGCCATTTAGAAACTTTAATTGGGCAACCACTTTTAGAAACAGGGGGATTGGCAGCAATATTGGCAACACTTGGCAAACAAACCTAAACTACACACTGAAACACGCTGCCGTGAATGCCACTTATTTTGAAGATACGACCTCTTCACAAGGTGTTTTGTTAAGTCAAGCTTACGCTGCGCAAAACATATATCAACAAGCACATCAAATTCCAGACCAAATAAACTACAATATTTCATCATTATCCAATGAAGTTTATATTAGAAAGCTCGCCAATGTAGGTTTTGACTACCTTACGGGGAAAAGCACCTTCAGCACAAAATTGTATGACGAACGTCGAATATTCCAAGAATCCGGACTTAAGGAAGAAGTGACTGGTTTACTGGCTTCTTGGAACTGGCAATTCGCGCATACCATGACTGCCTATATTAGCCCCTTATGGCAACATACGTCGCGATTCAATTCCAGCGATAACCGCAAAGATATTGCGGTTGGCATTTCACGATTTATTCCCATACAATTTGGCACTCATGCTGGTGTAAATGCTGTTTTCGAGTATCGCTATAGCAACCAGGATTCTGATGTCATTGAAAACAGTTTCGATGAAAATCGATTAACCGCCAACTTATTAATAGCATTTTAATTATGTACCAAGCATTTTATAATTTTTCTAAAAAGCCTTTTAAACTGAATGCTGATATTGAATTTTTTTATGAGAGCGCTGAACATAAACGTGCAAAATTATATTTAAATTACGGCTTATCCCAAGGCGAAGGTTTTGTTATCGTCACAGGCGCCCCAGGCATGGGCAAAACCTTGTTGATTAAAGAGTTATGTGAAAATTTAAAACTTAAAAATAATGTCGTTTTTGGTTTAATCGTAAGCTCGCAACTGGGCGCGCATGATATTTTAAGGGTTTTAGCCGAAACATTTGCTATTCAATATGAAGACAACAAGGCGGCTTTATTAAATAAACTGCAAAGGTTTTTTCGGGAAAAGGCCAAGGAAGGTAAACGTGTGGTTTTATTTGTCGATGAGGCTCAAAATTTACCCAAAGAGTCTTTGGAAGAATTACGCATGCTATTAAACTTTGAAATCGAACCCAATGTGTTCTTCCAAGTATTTTTAATAGGTCAGGAAGAGTTAGGTAGAAGGCTGTACGCTGAAGACATGAAACAGGTTAAGCAACGGGTTACCGCCACTTATCATTTAAAAGCATTGACTGAAGAAGAGTCTACAAATTACATTATTTACCGGCTAACAAAAGCCGATTGGCATGACAATCCACAAATCACAAGCGCTGCCTTTGAGGCCATTTATCAATTTACGCGAGGGGTGCCAAGATTAATTAATACCTTTTGTGATCGTTTGTTACTGTATGGTTTTCTTGAAGAATTGACAGTCATAGACTTAAAAGACGCTCAAAAAGTGTTTAAAGATTTTGTTGAGGAATCAACGGCAAATGCCCCGAAAAAAACGGCTATCGCCAACAAAAAAGGCAACAGTAGTTCTGAAGAGTATCCAGACCTTAACAAGCGTATAGAAAGCCTTGAGCATAAACTTGATGAACTAATGCAAGTTGTCGGTAAGGAAAAAGCGTTATTGCGCAAAGCTATCTTAATTCAATTGGACATTGAAGAGATGCCGGAAATACATAAAGAATAGTTGTTCTATTTAGCTATACATTGACGAATTCTAAACCGCTATTTTTTAATCAACTTCTTAATCGCTTTTTTCAACTACTTATTGATATAAAAAAAATTGATGACTTATGAAAACACATAAAAGAGTGGGGGGGCTATCTATATTAGATAGCTAATAAAATGGCTTTTTTTTTACTCTGTGTATATTTGGCATTCGTCTTAATAAGACCTCAGGAATTAATTGAATCTATGGCAGAACAACCCATAGTGCTTTATACGCTGATCCTAACAGCCATTCCTTTTTTCTTTTCCAAAAAAAACGCTGGCTCCCCACAAATTTTTATATTGCTGTTTTTATTGGTTGTTATCGCTATTTCTGCAATACTCAATGGCTGGAGCGGCAGTATTTTAAAATTAATACCCGAGTTTGCCGCCGCCGCCGTTGTTCCTTTTATTTTATTTTCAAAATTAGTCGACACCCCCAAAAAACACAGGACAGTTATGTTAATCAGTGTCTTGTCTGCTTTAGTGATGGTGCATAATGGCTTTAGCCAGAAGTTATCTGCCAGTGGCATAGGTTGGGCTGGCAGTTCGTTAAGTCAAGGTACGCGAATCACTTACGTAGGTACACTTAACGACCCCAATGATTTAGGGTTGTTTTTGGTGATGGTAACCCCCCTAGCCATTTACTTCATGAGCCGTGCTAAAGCCTTGTTAAAAGTAATCTGGTTACTGTCCGTTTTGGCATTGCTCTATGGCATTTTTCTTACCAACTCCCGCGGAGCGCTTTTAGGACTCCTAGGGTTATCCGGCTTATGGTCACTACAAAAATACGGTCTAAAAAAAACCACGGTGGCGGCATTTTTCCTTTTACCGGTATTGTCTATAATAGCCTCAAAATTCAGAACTATTGATGCTTCAGAAGGATCAGCAGCCGGCCGTATTGAAGCATGGTATGAAGGATTTCAAATGTTAATCCAAAACCCATTATTCGGTGTGGGCATGAATGGTTTTACAGAACATCACTTTTTAACCGCACATAATTCTTATGTATTAATTTTAGCAGAACTTGGCATCATTGGTTTTACAACGTGGATGTCTTTTTTATTGCTGACTTTTGTTATGCTTTATAAAGTTGCTTACCATAATAAATCTTTATTTAAAGGAACATTGTCTAATGCCCCAAAAGCCAGTGAAGTATTATCTGCTGATGTGTTGGAAGAAATGCTGTTAGCTAAGGTTGCATTTTTTTCGTTGTTCGGCTTTGTTACTACCGCATTTTTTCTCAGCCGAAGTTATTCATTTTTTCCAGCGGAAACCCGGTTTCGCGCGCGAATGCGATGTCGTTCACGGCGAACGGGTTGTGGGTCTTCACCGCATCGACATCCTTGATCGTGAGGCCGGCGTTCTTC
>JABFRM010000020.1 GCA_013141155.1 Methylococcaceae bacterium
ACTTTACTTTTAAAACCCGCGAGTGATTTCAATTGCCCATCCCATACCTGCCAACCACCTGCCGTTAGCTTAAACATCGCCTCGTTATACTTTGCCACCACATACAACTTGCCCGCCTGCCCCACATCCTTATCCGCCACCGTTACCGAAAAGCTGAGCTTAATCGCCTCATTCGATAAAAAGGTATTACTGGTAATCGGTTTATCGTTGGTCAACATATAAGCAATCTTAACCGCCGAATTAGCATCGTCAGCCACTACCGGAACTAACTTACTCGCGTGCACTTGCAAAGATAAAACACTAACGCTAGCAAGCAACCCCAAACAACGCCCTGTATTAATAATAATCATATTGTTACCCTCATCAGAATCAAAAAAATGCCTTCACCTTACCACCTAAATTACTTACGCCACAGTGCCTAAAAAACCTAAAATTAATCAAACAAAACGTGATTGCTCCATCAAACGGCGTAACGTTTAATTTTTAGTACAACTCGGGACAAACTCCACATTCATACCAGTGCCGCCTTTGCATGGTTTTTCCTGATGTTACTTATTTACCCTATATAAACCGACATAGTGAACTAACTAATAAGGTGATTCACTAAATGTTTGGTATCTCCTGTGGCAGAATAATTACGCGCTAGATCCTGACTGAATTAAAGCAGTAATCATGCCAAATTAAATATAATAGCTATCCCTATAATTTTATTGAATAATACATAAACCCTTTCTTACCAAACGGTTACCAAACACGACGACCCCGCAAAATTGGTATGCTTCTCATTATTTTCATACCTTTTTTGCGGGGTTTGTCAAAAATCATACGATTTTTGCAGGGTATGTTTGCAAATACTTAGGATACGGCCAAAAATAACTTCCCGACATGTGAATATTCTTACTGGGTAGTTACTGCCCCCTTTTTCAAAGGGGGACGTTATTTATAGCGAAATCCTTATTCAGCCTTAGTTAAGCTTAGTGCTGGATAATGCGCCACTACCGTTAATACATTTTTTTATGGCGAATCGTCATGCCACATGTCTTAATGTTAGTGTTGCTTGCTTTAACTTTATTCAGCGCCACTCAAAGCGTTTATGCTATTGATAGGGTAGCCGTTATAGCTCAAACGCGACATGAAACAGCTTTACAATGCACCGGTTTTAGCCCTTATGTTGGCAATTTAAACCCAGATTTTGGCGCGCCACCTTCCCAGGAATTAATTAATGAATTAATGGACAAATTGATTGCCGAAACACCGTTTCGGTGCATCATGACTTATGGCGTGTTAAATGGCTTAGAATATGTGTTTGCCGCCGCAGAGGCGCGTCACATTAAGGTGATTGCCATCATCTGGATAGATAAAGATCTCGCCGTCAATTCACAATCTATTGCCAGCGGTATTGAAGTCGCCAAAGCATTCCCGGATACGATTATCAAGCTCAGTTGCGGCTCGGAAGTCAGGACCCGGCATGGCAACGCCTTGGACAGTGAAATTACCCGCTGTATTGATGGCTTACGAGAAGCCGGTGTCACTCAACCCATTACCACTATTGATACTTGGTGGGAATGGTGTAACCGCCATACACCCTGTCAACCAACGCTCTTTGGCACCCAGGTAGATTGGGTCGGCACCAATATTTTTCCCTGGTGGGAGAATAAATTCTCCGGTGTTTATCCTTGCACACCAGCAAAAAAAGCCGCTGATTTCCATATTGCCAGAATGGATAAGCTGCGTCGTACCTACCCCGGTAAAGCCGTGGCCATGACCGAATTTGGTTGGCCTAGTGGACCCAAAAATACCACTGAAATTAACAATCATACCAAACAGCATTGTGGAGTTCCGTCTAAAAAAAACCAACAATTGGTGATACGGGAAACTTTTAAAAAGTTGGCTAAAAAACAATGGACGGGGGTAGTGTTTGAAGCCTTTGCAGAAACTTGGAAGCCCGATATAGAAGGCGATGCCGGCAGTTTCTGGGGGATTTGCGAAGGAAAGCCGCCTTATGGCTGCCCTAAAAATTTACTGAATTAATGTGTCATAAAAAAAAACTTACGCCCCATCCAGCCGGAGAGAATTGGGAATAGCCGCTTAACTCCGCGTCGCAATCGGCGTTACATCTCGCTGAATAGGTCCTGTGTAAAGCTGCCTGGGGCGACCGATTTTTTGCTCGGGATCAGCGATCATTTCATCCCATTGCGCTATCCAGCCTATAGACCGTGCCATCGCAAAAATAGCGGTGAACATGGTGGACGGAATGCCTAATGCCCGTAACACGATGCCAGAATAAAAATCCACATTGGGATAAAGCCTTTTAGTAATAAAATAATCGTCTTCCAAAGCAATACGTTCCAATTCCATCGCAAGCTTAAACAGGCGGTCATCGTGTAAACCTAATTCCGTTAGCACTTCATGGCAGGTTTCACGCATTAGTTTTGCGCGCGGATCATAATTCTTATACACCCGATGTCCAAAACCCATCAGCCTAAAGGGATCGTTTTTATCTTTAGCCCTGGCAATATAATGGCCAATCTGCGTAACGTCACCAATTTCTTCCAGCATTTTTAAAACCGCTTCGTTAGCGCCACCGTGCGCTGCACCCCATAAACAAGCGATACCTGCGGTCACACATGCGTAAGGATTAGCACCACTGGAACCCGCCAGACGAACAGTCGAAGTTGAGGCATTTTGTTCATGATCGGCGTGCAGAATGAGGATTCGATCTAAAGCTCTTACCAGCACAGGGTTCGGTTGATAGGTTTCACAAGGGGAACCCAACAGCATGTACATGAAGTTTTCAACATACCCTAATTTGTTTTGAGGGTACATAAATGGCATACCGATACTGTATTTGTAACACATCGCCACGATAGTCGGCATTTTGGCAATCAACCGAATGGCGCAAATATAGCGATGGTCAGGACGTTTAATATCAATGGCATCGTGATAAAAAGCCGATAACGCACCCACCACCCCTACCATAATAGCCATAGGATGCGCATCGCGGCGAAAGCCTTTATAGAAATTGGTGAGCTGATCATGCACCATAGAATGTTCAGTGGTACTTTTAATGAGATTTTTTAATTCTTTGGCATTCGGCAAATCAGCGTGCATCAGCAAATAACACACTTCCAGAAAATCGCACTTTTCCGCCAATTGTTCAATAGGATAGCCCCGATACAATAAAATCCCTGCTTCACCATCAATATAGGTAATCGCTGACGAACAACTCGCCGTAGAAGTAAATCCCGGGTCATACGTAAATAAACCGGTTTGTTGGTATAAAGCACGAATGTCGATAACATCTGGCCCCAGAGTACCGCTTAACATCGGCAGATCGAATGCCAACTGGGTTTCGGGATTAATTAACTTTATAACGGTTGGATTATCCATACAGATAGGCTCGGTTAGGTCGCACGAAATAAGCTGTTTAATCATTTCGAACTGTGTGAGGTTTACGCAGGTGAAATATACGCGGTGACTGTTAGTAGCGTGTTGCTGCTAGGTCTAAAATAGTCAATTGCTTGATTTAAAAAATGGAAATGGCATTTATTTAATCATGCGGGGCTAAAGTAACTACCCCGCCCCCCTTAAATCCAACTCAATAATGACCCATTATTCCAAATTTTCAGGCGTTACACTGTTTAACTAATTCTCTCGGTAACGAAAAGACCACTTTCTCTTCAATGCCCTTATGCTCAGTAGCGGTGGTGCCGCCCCATTGTTTTAATTGCTCAATCACTTCCTGCACCAGTACCTCAGGCGCGGAAGCTCCAGCCGTTACGCCTATCACGCCGATACCATCAAACCAAGCTTGTTGCATATCTTTAGACGTGTCGATCAAATAAGAAGGCTTACCTAATTGCACCGCTATTTCACGCAAACGGTTAGAGTTCGAGCTGTTAGGAGAGCCAACCACCAAGATAATATCGCTAATTTTAGCCAAATCATGCACCGCATCCTGACGATTTTGCGTGGCGTAACAAATGTCATCTTTTTTCTGTTCTTGAATGCCGGTAAAACGCGCATGTAACGCATCAACCATAATCTTAGTATCGGTCATAGACAGTGTGGTTTGGGTAACATACGCCAAATTATCGGGATTATTCACAACTAATTTAGCCACATCCGCAGGTGTTTCAACCAGATAAATCGCCCCATTTTTAGTACTTTTTTCATATTGACCCATGGTACCTTCAACTTCAGGGTGACCTGCATGCCCAATCAGAATAACTTCCCGATCCGCTTTCGCATGTTTAGCCACTTGAATGTGTACCTTAGTAACTAACGGACAAGTTGCATCAAACACGGTAAGTTTGCGTTGTTTGGCTTCTGCCTGAACTTTTTTAGAAACCCCATGCGCACTAAAAATTAACGTAGAACCAACAGGCACATCGCTTAAATCTTCAATAAAAATCGCGCCTTTTTCACGCAATCCTTCAACCACAGTGCGATTATGCACCACCTCATGACGAACATAAATAGGGGATCCGAAAGCTTCTAGGGCTTTTTCGACAATTTCAATCGCACGGTCTACACCGGCACAGAATCCACGGGGATTAGCGAGTACAATTTGCATATCTTGAGTTGTTGAGTAGGTTAAATAAGGGTCATTCTAGCGCAATTTAACGTGAGATACGATTATTCAATGCTTAATTAACTTCTAAAATAGTACAGCTATGCCACTCATCGACCTACCAGGAAACAGCATTTTCTATCCACGCATGGATTATTCAATGCCTAAGGCCGCGTCAAGCTGATCTGAGTCATAGCCGCGAATAACCCTCCCGTTGTTGATGACAATAATCGGCACGCCATTTGCCCCCAGTCGCTGATAGACTAACTTACCGTCTGCTGACCGTTCGACATCAATATCTTGATAGTCGATATTATTATCCGCAAAATACTCGCGGGTTTTGGCACAATAACCACACCAAGTGGTTGAATAAAGCATAACCTTATAATCGCTAGCAATTCGAGGTGGGGGCGGATTAAGCCAGTGTTTTATTTTGTTTTGATTTTGAAGCAGTCCTCCGAACAAAACAATCAATAACAAAAAAGTGGTATTTGACATAGTAGAAAATCTGTCTTAAAAAGTATCTTAATTTTTATTAAACCATTACATTTTCTTCGGTTACCATCTCGCAATTATACGTCATATTATTGAATTTACTTTGGAAACATATCTAATGGACGGATAACATTCAGCGAGCGTTATTACAATATTTCTAGCACTTGAAATTAACGACGCTGAATACCTCGGCTTCGCAGGCGCGCGCAAGTCAGCTTTAGCCTATTCACCGTATTTATGCCTGATCACCTAGAAAAACCCGATGCAACTTTGGCGCTTTTTGTTGATTAGCGCCCAAAATTATTGCAAAACCTCGGTATCGAATCTACACTACTTCTCCAGTTTTCAAACTGGAGCGTTTTTTAACCTAATTTTTGAGGAATGCCCAATGAGTGAAGAATCAACTACGCCATCACTATACGAAAGAATTGGTGGCGAAGCCGCAGTTAATGCAGCGGTAGAGCTATTTTATCGGAAAGTATTGGAAGATTACCGCATTAATCGTTACTTTAGCAACACCAATATGGATGAGCAAATCGCTAAACAAAAAGCTTTTTTTACCATGGCATTTGGTGGCCCTAATAACTACACCGGCACTGACATGCGTAATGCACATGCGGCTTTAGTAAAAAAAGGCCTGGATAATTCGCATTTTGATGCGGTTATGGAGCATCTTGGTGCAACCATGCAAGAATTGAATGTTCCTGCCGAGCTAATTGCAGAAGCCGCAGCTATTGCTGAAAGCGTCAGAAAAGACGTACTGGGCAAATAAAACTGCTTCAATTCTAAAACTGTCCCGCAATCGATCTTAGGTGTAACCGCAGCCTGGATTTTTATGCGGGACAATTTATACATTGTCACAAAATCGCCCTGACGCAAATCATTAAACGATTTCAGACGAATGTGTTGACTTTACAACAACGAGTCATAGAAAATAGCCCCCTTTAATTGCGCGGCTTTCTTGTACATGGATAACAGTAATCAATCAAGCAATACTATCGTTACCATTAACAACCTGACTTTTTACCGAGGCAATCGGCTCATTTTTGATAATATTTCGTTAGAATTTCAACGCGCGAAAATAACCGCTATTATGGGGCCTAGCGGTACCGGAAAAACCACATTGCTTAAGCTGATCGGTGGACAGCTACAGCCCAATCGGGGGGAAGTGTTAGTTAATGGCCAAAATGTCCATAAACTCCAACGTTCACAACTCTTTGAATTACGAAAAAAAATGGGTATGTTATTTCAAAGTGGCGCATTATTGACGGACATGAGTGTTTTTGACAACGTGGCATTTCCCTTGAGAGAACATACGCACTTGCCGGAATCCATGATCAGGTCTTTAGTGTTGATGAAATTGCAAGCGATTGGTTTACGCGGCGCGCGTGATTTAATGCCCAGCGAACTGTCCGGCGGTATGGCTAGGCGCGTGGCGCTAGCGCGTGCGATTGCTTTAGATCCGCTGATGATTATGTACGATGAACCCTTTACAGGGCAAGATCCTATCTCGAAAGGGGTCTTATTACATTTAATTAAATCCTTAAACACCACGCTCGGTTTGACAAGTATTATTGTGTCGCATGACGTTCATGAAACTGCCGCAATCGCTGACTATATCTATATAATTGCCGATGGTAAGATCATTGATCACGGCACCCCTGCCGAAATTCAAGACTCTAAATCAGAATGGGTACAACAGTTTGTTAAAGGGGCTATGGATGGGCCGGTGCATTTTCATTATCCGGCACCTGACTATGTGGATGACCTGTTATCCTATTCAAATTAATACCGTCAACAGGCACACCGCATGCTGAAAACATTCCAAAATTTAGGCCACACCACCCTTGCCAGCTTTAGCAAACTGGGTCGAGCCAGTTTCTTTTTGCTGCATGCGCTATCAGGCGTCCCTAAATTATTGCTGCGCCCCCGCTTACTGATTAATCAGTTGTATTCAGTAGGGGTATTATCCTTCTTGATTATTACTATTTCTGGATTGTTTGTCGGTATGGTCATCAGTTTTCAAGGTTTTCATATACTCTCCGATTTTGGTGCCGAAGAAACGCTGGGGGTCATGGTCGCCGCCTCTTTAGTGCGTGAATTAGGCCCTGTGATGAGTGCCTTATTATTTGCGGGGCGCGCTGGTTCTGCCTTAACCGCAGAAATTGGCTTAATGAAAGCTACAGAGCAATTATCCGGCATGGAAATGATGGCGGTTGACCCTATTCATCGAATTATTGCCCCACGTTACTTAGCAGGCATTATCGCCATGCCTATCCTGGCAATTTTGTTTAGTTGCATCGGGGTGTTAGGTGGTCATTTAGTGGGTGTAGGCTTATTAGGCGTGGATAATGGTTCTTTTTGGGCGCAAATGCAGACAAAGCTGGATTTTCGTGACGATATTTTAAACGGCGTCATTAAAAGCATCGTCTTTGGATGTGCCGTGACTTGGATCGCCTTATTTGAAGGCTATGATACGATTCCGACTTCTGAAGGTGTCAGCAGAGCCACAACCCGCACCGTTGTTAATTCAGCATTCACCATTCTAGGCCTGGATTTTATTTTAACGACACTCATGTTTGGAGATAATTAACATGCAGCAATCCCCTACCCAAGATACCTTAGTCGGCTTATTTGTCGCTTCCGGCATTATTGGTTTATTTTTTTTAGCCATGCAGATCAGCAACCTAAGCTCTTTTATTGAAGACGATGGTTACACCATTAAAGCACGCTTCCAAAACGCCGGTGGTTTGAAAATAAAATCACCCGTTTCGGTCGCTGGCGTTAAGATTGGGCAAGTCAGTGCGATTCAGTTGGGTGATGACCATCGTGCAGTCGTGGCTATAAAAATCAAAAATCAATATAACAAATTGCCGTCCGACACTTCGGCCAGCATTTTTACGGCAGGTCTCTTAGGTGAACAATATATTAATCTTGACCCAGGTGGCATGGATGATTATTTAAAAGAAAATAGCGAAATAGACATTACTCAGTCCGCCATTATTTTGGAGCAAGCCTTAGGGCAATTTCTCTTTAAAAAATCGGCTGATAAGTAATGCGTGCCTATAGAGCCGGCAATGTCCATGCACTCGCGATAAGCGAAGTCAATTCTGGGCTATTTGCTGTTAAAGGGGATTTAACCTTTACGACCATTAATCAACACACCCTAAAAGCGATTGATTGCTCGCTAAGCGACGTGTCCATCCGTATCGATCTCCAAGAAGTTGCAACAACCGACAGCGCCGGACTCGCCTTAATGATCGAATGGCTAAAAATCAGCAAAAAACATAGCGGCAAACTTAGCTTCATCAATATTCCGCTGCAATTACAAGCACTGGCTAAAATAAGCGGGTTTGATCAAAACCTATCACTTACACTTCAGACTGACGAACAGTCAAACCATAAGGCACAAACACAACACCATGGATAAATTGATTATTACAGGCGGAACAGCATTAAACGGTGAAATTAGAATCTCCGGCGCTAAAAATGCGGCGTTACCTATCTTAGCAGCCACCATCCTCTCTGAAGCGCCCGTTAGCATCGGCAATGTGCCGCATTTGCATGACATCACCACCACCATGGAACTCTTGGGTCGAATGGGTATTCAACTGGTGGTGGATGAAAAAATGAACATTGAGGTGGATTCCAGCTTTATTGAAAATTACGAAGCCCCTTATGAATTAGTCAGAACCATGCGCGCCTCCATATTAGTCTTAGGCCCCTTATTAACCCGTTTTGGTGAAGCGCATGTCTCGCTCCCCGGCGGCTGCGCCATTGGTACCCGTCCAGTTGATATTCATTTAGATGGGCTTGAAAAAATGGGTGCTGAGATTCGTGTTGAAAATGGCTATATTCATGCGCACTGCAAACGCCTAAAAGGCTGCCGTTTAGTATTGCCGCAAGTGACTGTAACCGGCACCGAAAATCTTTTAATGGCTGCCGCTTTAGCCGAAGGCACCACGATTATTGAAAACGCCGCTAAAGAGCCAGAAGTCAATGACTTGGCACATTTTTTAAATAAAATGGGTGCCAAAATATCGGGTATTGGTAGTGATACCCTGACCATTGAAGGGGTCGAAAAACTGGGTGTTACGCCCATTCATTACAACGTTATGCCAG
>JABFRM010000295.1 GCA_013141155.1 Methylococcaceae bacterium
TAACAGTGGGTGTAGTGGTTACCGTTGGTGTGGTTGTTACCGTTGGTGTCGGGATAACTGTAGGTGTAGTGGTTACCGTTGGGGTAGTCGTTACGATAGGGGTAGGCGTTGGTGCAGGCGGTTCCAAACTAAGATGTCCAACTATAACGTGTTCTTTGCCTAAATCTGCTACTCCTATAGCTACTGACCAAGGTTCACTTACATAAACAGAAGTTGCTTTATCACCAAAAATTAGATCGCCGCTTAAAAGCAATTCGCCCATGGCATTGAGTGATTCTTGGACATTGGTTAATTGATACATAGTGTTGGAACCAAATCCAAAGTCAGTAGAAATTAAATTCCAAACACCCTTCACTTTTCTCAACGTGAAGTCGGAGTTTGAGAGGAAGGTATCTTGGTAAGTAGTAACGCCTGTTTTAGAATCCGTAGAGATAATGGTAGACGTGTATCTCAATGCGCCCGCTAAACCGATCTGACCAACAGAGGTATCGCTGGCGTCCATCGTAGTTTCTTGTAGGTATCTTTTTTCACCACTGCCTACGGGATTGGAAATTTTTATGGTATTGCTGTTGACTGGAAACGGCAGATTTTGGGTTTCATTGCTTGTCGGCTCAGTATAAGTAGTGCCGTAACCAACTCTTACGTTTTGTTTGCTGGCATCGTAAAACCCATTGAGGCTCCATGGGGTATAAGACTTTGCAACCAAAAAAATAGGGGTTAATGCCGCATTATCAATACTAATCTTCACAACACCTCGCACCTGTGCCGCACTAACTGACTCAGATGCCGACAGGATACAAAGAATACTAAACGCCAAAAAATTAATGTTGACCTGTATAGGGTTAGGGTTTTTTAAAGTGCGCATTTTCTTTACCTTTGATTCATTAAGGGTTAACAATTAACGGCTAAAGCTGGGCTGCTATCGTAGCTTTTAGCTTGGTTTAGTCCTTCTGCACGCGGGTTACTTTTAGTAATATGCAGAAATCGTGTACTTAACTTAGACGAATCAAACCGCAAATTGCGGACAGGGTAATTAAAAAATAGCGTATTTTTTTATTAAGTGGCGTGCATGAAATACTTTCCTGATTAGCCAAATGCTTGGTTAAGCCCTGCCATACTGGCAGGGAAGCCAATATCCAGGCATGTATCTACACAACTGTTCTTGTGTTGCTCTAAGTGGCTGACGTGCCGCTTGATTGCTCTTGATGGACTAAACAATACTCGCTTTCAATATACTTTCAAATTTCTCAGCATAGCCTTTAATAAGCTCACATTGATCAACACCGTTAATTATCCTGCGCGCATTTTTATAATCGCAAGCATCGCCACCCATATAATCTTGTAGTTTTTTCCCAGTAAAGGTGCCGTTACGCATACCGTAAGACATAATGCCATAGGCAACCGCCGGTATCAGCGCGTTTTCAGGGTAATCTACTAAGTTTTCACCCACCGGTAAATGCAGGGCTTTGCTTAATTTTTCATAATTGGCGCGTCCAGTAATTTGCACATAACCCCGTCCCCGGTATTTCCAGCCGTCACCGGGCGTGGTATTGCCCAAACGTTTGCCAATAGGCGTACCGGTTTCATATTTTGCACAATAGGTTTTACTCCCACGCTCGGTTATAGGCCGCCAGGTATCAGCGCACTCATGTTTGACTGTCGCCAACATGTAGGCCGCCCAACGTAAATCTTTAATTTCAGGGTCAGCTTCCATTTGACGGCCAAGCAGTTCAATACCGGTAACCATGTCTTGTTTTATCGTCCCAAAAGCGGCACGATAGCCGTTAAAAAATTGTGTATGATTAATGTTCATGAAAAACTCCTTTATTTTCTGAGCTGAAGCTCGATTGCGGTCAGGGAAATTTTATTGTCACTCACCAATGCCCTTATCTACAGCATTTAAGTTGAAGCGTTGCCAATCTTCAGGCGGTTTTACAGCATCAGGGCTAACGGGGGGGCTTATACTCGCAGGGCAAGGAAATTTATTGTATAAAGCCTGTAAACTCGCCGTATCTGCACTAAAAGCATAGTCAGCCCAAGTACCGCAATCTTTGGTTTGCCTTGCCGCATTGACAATGGTCAATACTCGAGATTCGGCACGAAAATAAACTTCCCCCCAAAGCTCGGTAGATTGATTTCGCTGTAAACTAACCCCATCGCCTGCGCTGTAAGTTTCTAAAGACAGCAGCTCAGGATGTTGCTCTTTTAAGTGGTACAGCACGAAAGACGGCTGATAGCCGCCCACAGCGCAAAACACCATCACCAATTCGTCCGCCTTTGCCAGTATGTAGGTCTCAACGCCGGGATCGTTAGTCAGCTTAGTGTTCTGATACGCCTGTTCACAGGCATCATCCCAAACCAGCAACCTGCGCCACTCTGCGCGCTGTTTAGGACTAGACAATTGTCGAGCGGCAGTTGCCGAATGTCGATCAACACACGCACCCAGCATGCCTGAAATTAATATGCTTAGAATTATGCTCCGCCATCCCATCTGCTGGGTTCTCATTTAAACAGCACGATTTATCATAACTGGTAAGGAAACAGTTTAATCAACGCATTAAGCGCCGGATTGGCAATATTAGCGGCATCTATCGCCTCCGCCATGGATTTCAATTGCGCAGCAGTGGCATAAACATCTGACTTGTCCATGAGCGTTTTACACCAGGAACGCACCGCGTCATTCAGTTCATCATCCAGATAATACCGTTGTCCCTCATGTTGCAAAAATCCATTTGCGTGCAAGTTATTACTGGTGTCGCTCACATACCAACGGTTATCAAACGACACTTTTGCATGTAAGGTCCCTCCGCCAATGCCATCCCATTTTCTTTTCATGTAAATACGCAGTGATCCTTTGGCATCGGGCATATTATTCACTTCATCTAACAAATGCGCGGCATATTTGACAATGGCGCTGCTGATTTGCGGGGTGTCAATGGTTTGCGGTGAATTGGTGACAATATTGACAATTTTCCCTTGTCGAACGGCGCGCTTAATAGCCTCCAGGGTAGGGTCAACACTGGCATTCGGCACCGGTGGCAACACATACGCCTGCACCATCGTACACTCAAAACCAGACATCTCCAGACCAGCCAATAATCCTATCAAGCCATTAAAATGCGAGGTTGGCCCCGGCATATCGTGGGTTGCCAACGCGATAACATCCCCTTGTTTGGAAGGTTCAACATATACCGGTTTGCTGCGGATAAAGTCCGGTTGCCCGTGCAAATTGGCCTGCTGATTCCACATATCATCTTGCGCCCGTTGAATCGACTGTGCCAGCTTGCCTTTAACATTAAACTCGGTATCAAGCCACCCAAAAAAATAATCCCCATGAATATTACGACCGCCGACAATCGCCGTTGCCTCACTGCTGTAGCCATTGCAAACCGCTGACTTGGAATGGTTGGCATCGCCTGAGGTGCCACGTTCATCATTGTTAAAAAAGCACAGCTTAACATTCGGATTAGCAGCCAACTCAGCCAACAAACCCGCAACGGCCTTACCCTGGCTCATGATAACCACACCAGGATCACGAAAGGCAACGGTGCGATCAACGGTCATGTGAATATCCCCGCCCGCATTCGCCAATTCAAGCAGCTTTTTGGCCAATTTAGGGCCAAGTTGATGCTCGTCAACTGGTTTGTTCGCATAATGCTTCCAGATCGTATAATCATAGGTGACCTTTTGACCTGCCGTTGCTTGTGCAATCAAGCCATCGATTTGCAACAACCGCTCTTGAAAAGCTGCGCCACCCTCGGGCATAAATTCAACGCTGTTACCCCAGGTAAATTCAGGTTTGGAAAGCCCATCTTCCGGCGTGACACAATCAGCAAATAACGCCAATACATCCTGACGAATAATATCGTCACGTTTATAAGCAACGCCTTTATTAAAAAGCGCTTGCTGTTTGGTTTCGCTGTAATACAGTGGCTCCAGATCAGTAAGCTGTAGGGTTTTACGTAGGGCATTCAACTTAAGCAGCTTGAAATTAACGTCTGTTGCCACTTGATTAGGTGTTTTGTAAAACTGACCGTCTTTAGTGCTCACTTTCTGGTTAAGTAATAATTCGCTCAAGATAGTAGCGTGCAGATTATCACCCATCATTTCATTGCGTACCTTGTTAACCTCGATTTGCTCAGGGCTAGCAACAGAAGCATCCTGATTTTTGGTAATTGGCAATGCGGCATTCACCACGGAATCGCAAAATGCCGGTAGTTGCCCAGCGTTATTTATGCGCACCATATCGGCACCAATTAATTTACGGTCACCAGTCCTTAAGGCAATGTCGAGATGCGAAGGTTCAACAGCATAAGCCTGCATTGCCGCATACAAACGCCCCATACTGGTATCGGCAGGATTGGTTGCGTCAAAATCACCATACCTTGAAACCTTATCCATCGCGGCTTGGGTTTTCTGAATTTGCTCAGCGCTCGGCGGTTTAGCGGTTTCCAAATTAACCCCCGGTTTACCGGTAAATTTAAGCCATATTGCAGACTGCCCAGGCAGATCCGGCTTCATTTCGAGGTAGAAAGCCTTAGGGTTTGACTTTGAGGCAAACACCGTATAATCAAATCCCTTAGGCCCACCCAGCTGATCACGAAGCGTATGGCTAGGGTCGAGCCCTATAGCTTTAAAAGCATCTTTTTGCATCAGGCCACCCGCAGCATCGGCAGGTTTAGTGCTGCCCATATTCTGCGGCGGCATCACAAAGCGATCCGCCATATTCATGCCGACCATTAGTTGTGCGGTTTCATTTGTGGTAACGGCATGTCCGCCGATAATGGGATTGTTACCGTGTGTTTGCTCTGCCATAACCTGTGCCTCTGAGATAATTGTTATAAGTATCAACGTAAATATTCAAGTAGTGTGACTATACCTTAGGTACATTCATTAAATACTCCGCAAAATGCAGCGATGAAGGTTTACAGTCATTCCAATCTTTGTAGGTTTTTTTATAGATGAGTGCAATATCCAGACTAATGACCAAGGCCATAAACAACCCATTTTGAAACAATGCAGGAATAGCATTAGGCAATAAAACATCTACCCACATGAGCAATGCCCATAAAACAGGTGAACTATAGATAACCCGCCGAAACCATTTTCGCGCAGTTTTACGTTCCGGCTTTTCTTGCATGATGCTGTTTTCATTCCGGCTAATGACCAATAACAAGCGCCACATAATGATTAATTTCATCACTATATGTGTCAAAACCAGGGTGATCAAAAATACACTGGCACTCATCCAAGGCAGGTTGTCCAACAAAAAATGGCTTTGTAGCACTGCCGTTAAGGAAAATGTTGTCACCATCCACCCTAGCATCGGTAATAGGATATAAGAAATAAAAAGTGCTTTTAAATAAACATCCAACTTAAACCATTCCGTGTAGTAACCTTCAGGATTTTTATCCGCGGGTATTGCTAAATGCCGCTTGTCTATCGCCAAATCAACAATGCGATAAAATAATTCCGTATCTTGCCAGTAATCAGTATGCGCAAAGCCTGGCACGGCATAGCGCGCAAAAACCACATCCTCACCTTTCTCAAATAATTCATTCCAAACTGGGGTAGTAATTAACACATCCAGTTCATGACCAACCGGATCCTGTTCGTCTGCATAGTTAAAATGGCGAATTTTAGTTTTTTTATTGTTAATCCGGTTGCGGTCCATCCAGTCAGTGTTATTGAAATGGGTGTAGTTTTCAGTCCATAACGTCAAATACTTATCAATCGGCGACCCTAACGTAACATAAGAGTCCAGATACTGCACCCAATTCAATCGCGGTAATGAATCGGTGTCATGGTTTTTAAAAAAGCCAACACCCGCCATTTCATCGCTCAAATCAGAACCGTTATAGCCTGGAAAATGTACAATGTGGTCTGAACGAGACACCACATCACTGCTGCGTGAAGATTTATTGGCAAAAGCATAGGTAATCGCATCCAAAGTCATTATGGTGCCCAAGCTATGCGCAATAAGGGTATAGCAGGGATCAATATCATCTCCAAATTCATTGCGGTGCGCCTGATGTAAGGCCGCCATGGTTTCATGGAATAACCGTACAGCCTGCCCCCGTGTATGCGGGAAATTTCCATACAATTCAACATCGCCCAAAAAATCACCATAAATTTCGCTGGATAATTTTGGTATCCTAAGATTCATAACGAACTCAGTAAATAACATGCCTTTTCTGAGGTTTTTCATTAAATACACAATCCAGGCCGTCGCTTTGCCATGCGCATTAGCGAGATTTCTTAAGTTGAGTCGGTTAACCAAGGTTTGGCTCCAAACCTTGGTGGTTTCAGCTACCAGGATATGTTGCTTATACATACCCGCAGACCAGCAAAAGTCAACAAAGCGAAAGTTTTTGCCGCTTGCGGGATCTGCAATATCTGGAATCCACTGGACATTATCAAGCGGCGTAGCACAATCTTTCGGAATATCTGCCAACTCAATCCAGCCCGATTCGTTGCACTGTGAAGTAAGGCCGCCTAAGGTCAGCATATTTTGAAATTGTTTATTATGGTGACGAACCGCAGCAAACTGACCAATCACCGGTAATATCGTTTCGTTTCTCCGTTGTTTGCCAATACCATGCACAGCAATCACATAGTGAATTCTATTATCAGTAGTGTCTGAAGAGGGTGCATCATTGGACATCATGAACTCCTGTCGTTTGGCTAACGTTTAGTTAATCGAAATGATAACTTATGGATAAAGCGTGGTATTGCATCCTGCTAAAAACATGCTTAAAGGGTCTTTAGATATTCAAGCAAAGCCCACTTTTCTTCAACGCTGAGCGCAGTACCGTAATCATGCCCATTATTGGAATTACCGGGAAGTAGCGTATTGAATTCACTGCTGGCAGGTTCTGCATGGATGTTAAATCCAACCTTGACCGGATCCATTTCCCAACTACCAACGTTAAATTTAGCGACCCGTTGCGAAGGTTTTTGGAGTAAATCCCAAAGATTAGGCACTGAACCATTATGCAGATAAGGCGCTGAGGTCCAGATGCCGTTAAGTGGACGGGCTTTATAACGCGGCGGATGCAGACATTCTGCACCCACTTTAACAGGATCACAGTGCTCTTTTAAGGCATTTTTGGTAGCCGCCGCTTTAAAAGCGGGTAAACCTTCTAACAGCGTTTTTTGCGCCAAACCATCACGCAAAACACCCAAGACGCCGTATTTAACCAATTCGACACTAAACGTTGTGGCATTAAAGAGCGGTAAGTCGGGGATTAATGCGGCTAAAGGGACGTTAGGTTGTCCTTCCAGAATACCGGTCTTAGCTTTACGCGTTAAAATATTGGTCGCTGCCAATGGATCAGTGCCAACGGCGTCGATAGGAATTAATTTAGCAATGATTTTACGGTTGGGATCATCCCGTTTAATATTTTCATGACAACCCACACAATGAGCCGCAAATAGCTGTTTACCTAAACTAGCCTGTTGTTGATTAATAAGCGGTAACATCGCTGGCCATAACGGCGACCAAAGTGTGGTTAAAATAGTTTCCAAGCGATTGAGGTTGTTAATATTGATATGGTGTGACAACTTAATTTCAGGCTTATCCCCAGCCTTGACTGCTTGCAACTGTAAATCGCCAAATACGCCCACAACCTCACCCACATTACGCGCATAAGCCCCGATACCTGCGTTGACTGCCGAACCGTTCCATTGCACCACGTCATGTTGCGGTGTATCCCAAAGCATCGGATAGGACACGGGGGCATTGGCTACATTGGCATTGCTGGGTTCATTTAGCGCAAAGACGGCAACCTCATTAAAGATATTGCCGAAAGCATCTAGTCGCGCATAGCCATTAGCGTGCGGTGGATGATTAACTGAAACCCGCTGCCCCAGTTTGACGTTGATTTTTGATAGTTGTTGCTTTAAATCTGCAATGGCTGCGACCGTGGCATTAAAACCTAAGACATTTTTTACAAAGCGTTTGAATTTATCATGGTTATCATGCGTTTGTTGTAAAGCAAATGTAAGGTCAGTTATAAAACGGTCAAAATCATGATGGGCAGGGCCTCCTTCAACAAGTACTTCCTTGCCTTTATAAGCAACTTTACTGGTATGGCACGCTGCACAGGTAACGCCAAAATAACGGTTACCCGTGCGATCAGTGTCGGCTACGAAACCAATCGGCAGGCCGTCTGGATTCCATTTGGGATCAGCCGGCCAAGAGATAAAACGATAGGCCTCCAAGTTTGTTTTGGTGCTGAATAATTGCGTATTGTCAGATTGCTCAAGCGCCAAAAACCACTTATAAGGCAATATTTGCGATCCCTGACTGGTGTACCACCAAGTCATTCTGGTTTCATGATCCCAATTTTGCGCTAGATAGTCGGGGGTTTTAACCACATAATCCGGTTTGCTATGGGGGTCTTTTAAGTGTGAAGAGAGTGATTTAATACCCAATTGCTTAGATTCATCTGAACAACTAAGGCATAAAAATATAAATGTACCCAAAAACCACAATCTATTTTGCATATTAACCCCCTAGTTAAACCTTTTAAAACGACTCCTGCCACAGTTTAAAGAAATTTCTAAATAAATCTGTGAACTATTTCACACATTTTTAATTAAAATGTTAACGTTATGAAAGATCAGCAGTCTGTGTTTCTGTGCTAATCGACTAAGGCAGACCTCACTGAACAGTTAAAACGTTACCTGATTAGCAAGATGCTTCAGCTAACGTCAAAAAAACCGTCATTCCGGCGCAGGGAAGCCGGAATCCAGAGCCAAGGATGGTAATGTGGCGGAGTATAAGTGCTTGATTTATTTTATTTGCTAGACCATTTTTCAAAACCCTCGCCATGCTCTCCCTATGACTGGATTCCGGCATCCCTGCCGGAATGCGGGTACTCAAAACTTGTTTTAGACACTCATGCCCTGAGTCACAATATATTCCTGAGAACTTTAGCTTTGTTACTTAAGCTTATAGCGTTTACACGAGTGCGGCTAAAGCAGCTTCATAA
>JABFRM010000268.1 GCA_013141155.1 Methylococcaceae bacterium
GCCCTGACTGAGCCACCCAGCGGATACCCGGATTGGCTGGCCGAGCTAAAATCGCGTATCCACAGCAGCCAACAACGAGCGACGTTGGCGGTGAACCGCGAACTGGTGCTGTTATATTGGCAAATTGGGCAAGACATTCTGACCCGGCAAGCCGAGCAAGGCTGGGGCACTAAAGTGATTGAGCGGCTAGCGCATGATCTACGCGCAGCGTTTCCTGAGATGAAGGGCTTTTCACCGCGCAACCTCAAGTATATGCGGGCGTTTGCGGAGAGCTGGCCGGATGCTGAATTTGTGCAAGTGGTGCTTGCACAATTACCTTGGTATCATCAGTTGGCGTTGCTGGATAAATTGCCCGATGCCCAAACCCGCCACTGGTATGCCGCCAAAGCCATTGAACATAATTGGTCGCGCAATATGTTAGTGATACAGATTGAAAGCCGCCTGCTAGAACGCAGCGGTAATGCGCTGACTAACTTTGACAGCCGCTTGCCAAAACCCTTATCTGATCTGGCACGAGAATCACTTAAAGACCCTTATCGCTTTGATTTTCTGGGCATCACCGACGAAGCACAGGAACGCGATATTGAAACGGCTTTAGTTAAGCATGTGACTGAATTTTTGTTGGAATTAGGCGCAGGCTTTGCCTTTGTCGGGCGGCAAGTCTTGCTGGATGTCGGTGGCGATGAGTTTTTTATCGACTTGCTGTTTTATCATCTCAAACTCCGCTGTTATGTGGTGATTGAACTTAAGGCGGGCAAATTCAAACCGGAACACTTAGGGCAATTGAGTTTTTACCTGACTGCCGTGGATGCGCAAGTTAAACATACGCAAGATAATCCCACCATTGGTTTGTTGCTGTGCAAAAGTAAAAACAAAGTGGTGGCGGAATATGCGCTACGCAACAATACCCAACCCTTAGGCGTTGCCGAATACCAATTGCTGGAGTCCTTGCCGGAAGAATTGCAAAGCAGTTTGCCCAGTATTGAACAAATAGAACGCGAGTTGGCTGGCGACACACTTGCTCAGGAGGATGAAGCGCCGTGAGCGAATACACCGAAGTAGAACAGCCGTTTTTAGCGCAATTGCAAAGCTTGGGCTGGCAGGTCATTGACCAAGGGCAAGAGATTCCGGCTGACCCCGCTAAAAGCCTGCGCCACAATTTCAGGCAATGGCTATTACCTGAGGTATTCGCCAACGCGGTGCGTAAACTCAACACCACCCACGATGGGCAAGCATGGCTCACTGACAAGCAATTACAAGACTTGCAAGACCAAATTTTGCGCCAACCGAATCGCACGTTGCTGGAAGCCAACGAGGCGATACAAAAGCTGTTGTTTAAAGCGCAGGTAGATGTGAATGAAATCACCGGCGAGCAAGACCCCGTGGTGAAGCTGATTGATTTTGCCCAACCTGAGCATAATCACTTTTTAGCGATAAACCAGTTCCGCATTGATACACCGGGTTGCGTAAAGCAATTTATGATTCCTGACCTTGTGCTGTTTGTGAATGGCATTCCCTTAGCCGTAATAGAGTGCAAAAAATGCGGCACTACGTGCGCTAATCCAATGGCGGAAGCCTTTGAGCAATTGCAACGCTATATGAACCAACGCACCGCTACGCAGCAACATGGTTTAAAAGAAGGTGAGCCAAGGGTATTTCACTGCACTATGTTGTTGATTCGTAGTGCTGGCTTAACCGCAGATTACGGCACGATTACCTCAGGTGAAGAGCATTTTTACCCGTGGAAAACCCAATGGCCGCAAGCGGATAGCGTGGCAGAAGGGTTGAACCAGCAAGCGCAACTCATCAATGGCATGTTAAACAAGCAAAACTTGCTGAGCATGTTACGCAGCATGAGTGTGTTTATGGATACCGATGCAGGGCCGCGCATTAAAGTGCTGTGCCGTTATCAGCAATTTCGCGCGGCACATAAAATTGTCGAACGCCTGCGCAACGGCGCAAGCGCAGAAGCCAAAAGCGGCGTGGTGTGGCATACGCAAGGCTCTGGTAAAAGTTTGACGATGGTATTTGTGGCGCGCATGTTGCGGGCTTCAAGCGATTTAAATGATTACAAAATCCTGCTGATTAACGACCGCGTAGATTTAGAAGACCAACTCGCCGCTACCGCCAACCTAATTGGCGGGCGCATCAATACCATTAACAGCCGTAAAGCCCTGCGTGATGATTTAAGCGGAGATAGCTCGGATGTGAATTTGGTGATGGTGCATAAGTTTCAGGTGCAAGACCAAAGCTTGCCGCTAAAAGTGGCGGAGGCGTTGGCAACGTACCAAGCCATGCCGAGTAAAAACACCTTTGGCGTGGTGAATGATTCTAAGCGCATTGTGTTGATGATAGATGAAGCGCACCGCACGCAAGGCTCAGATTTAGGCGATAACATTTTTGAGGCGTTCCCTAATGCCGCACGTATTGCCTTTACGGGTACGCCGCTGATTACCGACCGCCACGGCGACAAAAAAACCTACAAACGCTTTGGCGAATATATTGATACTTATCGGTTAATGGATGCGGTGGAAGATGGCACGACGCTGCAAATTTTGTATGAAGGCCGCACCGCGGATGCCGCGCTAAATGACAAACACGGCTTTGAAACGCAATTTGAAAACCTGTTTAAAGACCGCACAGAAGCAGAGCTAATCGCCATAAAGAAAAAATACGGTGCAACAGGGGATTTGCTGGAAGCCGAACAACGCATTGCCGCCATTGCCAAAGACATGGTGCGGCATTATTTGGCCAATATTTTCCCCAATGGCTTTAAGGCGCAAGTGGTGTGCCATTCAAAACTCGCCGCCGTGCGCTATCAACAGGCTATTCATGTGGCATTGGCGGATGAAGTGCAAAAGCTAAAAGCCGCCGCCGTGGTGGATGATGAGCTGGTTAAGAAAGTTAGCTTTTTAAAAGCGGTCGTGGTGATTTCAGGTGATGGCACGAATGAAGCGGCCTATATTACCGAGGCGCGCAGGCAAGCCAAAGCGTGGAATGCAGTCGATAATTTTTGTAAACCGTTTGCCTTTGATGACCCAGACCAGCCCTACAGCGGCATTGCCTTTTTAGTGGTGTGCGATATGTTGCTGACAGGTTTTGATGCGCCGATTGAGCAAGTGATGTACATCGACAAGAAAATCCGTGAACATACCTTGTTACAAGCCATTGCCCGCACCAATCGGGTGAAAAAAGGTAAACAGCGCGGTTATGTGGTGGATTATATTGGGCTAACGGAAAATCTGACCAGTGCGCTCACGCTTTACGCCGCAGCAGATGAACAACAAGAATTAGCACTGGGTTTAAAAAATATCAGCTCCGAAATCCCCGTACTAGAAGAACGTTATCAACGTTTATTGCAGTTATTTGCGGAACACAAAATTGCCAAGGTGCGCGAATTTGTAACCGGTACACTGAGTACCCTAGAACAAGAGGCGGCGGTGGTGCATGAAGCCGTGAAGCTGTTGAAAGATGAAAAAATCCGCGCCGATTTTGATGTGTATCTCAAAAAATTCTTGATGAGCATGGATATTATTTTGCCAAGCCCAGCGGCACAGGGTTACCGCGTGCCAGCCAAGCGTTTTGGCTATATTTTGCGTGTGGCAAAAGAACGCTACAAAGACGATAGTTTAGACTTGGGTGATGCCGGTCAAAAGGTGCGTAATTTAATCAACGAACATTTAATTAGCTTGGGCATAAACCCCAAAGTGCCGCCTGTGGAATTGCTCTCAGCCGATTTTATTGCCAGCTTGAATCAACATGCTGACGGCAATGCGGAAGCTAAAGCCAGTGAGATGGAACACGCGATCCGAAAGCATTGCACGGTACATCATGATGAAGATCCAGCGTTTTACAGAAGCTTGTCAGAAAAAGTTGAAAGCCTCATCGACCAGCATCAAAACCAATGGGAAAAACTGGCGGATGAGCTTGGTAAACTTCGCGGTGAAGCACTGGCGGGGCGTAAACAAGGCGAGGATAGCATGAGCAAAGAGGCGACTACGTTTTTTGCACATATCGCCAATGAGGCTTTTGCAGATGGAAAAGTACCAATGGCAGCTAAAGCTAAAATGCAGCTATTGATGGAAGCGATTGTGGCAACCTTGCAGGAAAGCATCGGCAGCATCGACTTTTGGACAAATAGCGATAAGCAAAAGAAAACCCGCAGTGACATTAAAACCGCATTAACACTGACGGATATTGCAGAATTAAAAACCAACCGTGAACGTATTGCAATTGAGATTATGAAACTGGCTAAAAATCGCCACGATGAATTGCTGAAAGGGGTACCGAAATGAATTTAGAAAACATAACGCCAAGACAAGTACGCGATATTGAATACCTATTATTAGCCGGTAGCGAACGCAAAACAACGGATATTGTAATTGAACGCAATGGCGTAATTACAGTTAGACCCCCCGCAAACTACAGCCCCGAAATGGTCGATGCACTGGTTGAAAGCAAACGCTTTTGGATTTATCGTAATTTAGCTGAATGGAAAGACTTAAACGCCAGCACGGTTGCCCGTGAATGGGTGAACGGTGAAACGTTTTTATATTTAGGGTGCAGCTATCGGTTGGCCTTAGTGTCAGACCAAACCTGTGCATTGCTCTTAAAAGAAGGCCGCTTTTGCTTAAACCGGGCGTTGATTGAAAAAGGCGGCATTGAGGCGGCTAAGCAAGCCTTTGAAGATTACTTTACGGAGAAAGGCTTGACGCGATTTGCTGAACGAGTGGCTTATTTTTCCCCAAAAGTAGGGGTGAATATTTCAGGCGTTAAAGTAAAGAACATGGGCTTTAGATGGGCAAGCTGTGGAGTGAATGGCGTTTTAAATTTTCACTGGAAATGTATGATGGCACCGCCGAAAGTGATTGATTACATTGTAGTGCATGAGTTGTGTCATTTGCATCAGGCGAATCATACCGATGCTTTTTGGAATGAAGTGGATAAAGTCATGCCTGATTATTGTGAGCGTAAAACTTGGCTGCGGTTGCATGGGGCTGGTTTGGATATTTAGAGAGGTTGCGAAAAAGAAATATGAAATACTAAAAAACACCCAATCTTTATGGAAATATTTAATCCTCTTAACCTTCATTTTCCACCCAAAATAAGCGATTAGGATTTAATTGCCCTCGCCCTGTTTGATAGGCTGCATTTAAAGTATTCCAGGTATATTCCTGCGCTTCATTGATGGCAATAAACGCATCCATCCCGTGTGCAATTAACGCGGCGATACTCGCTGCCAAGGTGCAACCAGAGCCATGATACCGACCCGGCAATCGGTCCCAATTAAAACTGTCTAGCCGCTTATCTGCTTGATACAAACGATTACACACCACGGGACGTTCAGTGTCTTCATCTGCACCAGTGATCAACACATACTGGCAACCCTTGGTGATTAATGCTTCACCGCAGGCGTTTACCTCCACTAACTGCGATAGCTGGCGTGCTTCTTGTCGGTTCGGTGTGATAATTAAGCTTAGCGGCAACAATAGCTCAACAATGGCATCTGTTAAGCGTTGATCAGCTAGGCTTGCGCCACCGCCTGCCGCCAATATCGGATCCAAAATCACTGGAATGGTTGGGTGTTCAAGTAATAGTGCGTGAATAGCCAAGGCAATAGCGTAATCGCCAATTAAACCGATTTTTATTGCTTTAACCGATAAGTCAGCCAATACCGTTCGCGCTTGCGCACTGAACTGCGCGGCAGTTTGTGGTGACAAGTTTTTAACATCTTGGGTATCTTGCTCAGTCAAAACCGTTATCACGCTGGCAGCATGGCATTGATGACTGATCAATACCTCAATATCCGCCTGAATACCCGCACCACCACAAGGATCATGACCCGAAAAACACAGCACTACCGGTCGCAGAGTATCCATAATATTTTCCTGTAAATAATCAAAACGACGTTTAACCATAAATTGGACACTATACAACGATTCTAACGTAATAATTTTGTCATTTTGCTAAAAAAAGCGTATGGTTAAATTTCCGCAAATCTAAAGGTTAGGAGAACACCCATGAACGCTAATTCATTAGTCTTTCATCTTTTCAAAGCACTATTGGTTGTAATGATTTTTTTAGCGCAGAGCCTAAACGTGGCGGCTAAAGATAAAGATTGCTGGGCGGAATTTTTTGACGATACGCAATATACCGGTAAACACTTTCAGCTAAACGAACCAGCTCAGTTAGCCAACTTAAATGCCGTAAACGGTGAAAATTGGGCTATACGCATTAGTAGCCTCAAAGTCGGCCCCAAAGCGACAGTCATTATTTTTGATAATGAGAACTTTAGACTATCAACAACTGACATGGCAAAATCACCTGATTTGATGCGCTCTTGGGGCATTACCGAAAAAGACATCAAGGAAGAATCGGAGTTGATCTTTAATGCCAACGCCACGATTCATGACTTAAGTGATTTTGGCTTTCACCAAAAAGTCAAATCACTGAAAATGAAATGCAATTAGCCCATGCCGGGCTAAAAGCGTATTGCGCTATAGAAAATCAACTATGGCGCAATACGGCAAGCCAAGTGGTTAGGCTTTACCTCGCGTTGCCGACAGTATTCTCGTACCCTCAAAAAATGCCCAACCCGCCGAAAAGTGCCGTCGCTAAAAACTAATATTTTATTTATAATGATAATGCTATGATTTACAAGTGAAGGAATCTATGATGACGTTCTTAGACAAGCCCTTTCCAGACGAAACTAACGAACTAAACGTCATTAATACCGTTTTTTAAGACGCCTTTGACGCTTTAAGCAGGATCAACTTATCGGTGCTTCTTTAAAAAGCATTTACCTAAACCGCTAAACAACTACCCTAAAAAGGATAATTTTATGCCATCATTATCAAAAACTGCCTTATCAGCATTCGTGATCAGCACTGCGCTTGTGGCGCCAATGTTGACTTTTGCTGCTGATTCGTTACCGCCACTTACCCGCACTGTCAAACAGAAAAGTTACGGCGCACAAGTGGGTGAAAAAAGCCTAAATGGCATTACCAATATTGGCACAGCTTGGCTAGAAATTCCCAAAAACGTGGTTAAAACCACTAAAGAAACCAATATTATCTACGGTATGATTGGCGGCTTAGGCATGGGCGTGTTTAATACCTTGGGCAGATTAGGCACTGGCGTGTTTGATCTGGTTTCTGCGCCATTTCCGACTGATCCACTGGTTAGCCCCGTGCGCGCCTGGGATAATTTTGACACTAAAACCACTTACAGTGTGCAACACCACTTAGAAGAACCTACTAATCAGATGCCTACCAACTGATTTAAACATTAATCGGGTGAGCTAAAGCCTTGGCTCACCCAAAACGTTAGATTATACCAGCACTTTAAACTCGCTTAAGCCGCTGGTTTTTTTGCTCATTTCAATCTGGGTTTTGATGCGTTTACGCACACCCTCAACATGCGAAATAACCCCGACTTTTTTGCCTTGGGTTTGCAGGCTTTCCAAGGTTGAAACCACTGTATATAAGGCTTCCGCATCTAAGTTGCCAAAACCTTCATCTAAAAACAATGACTCTATCGCCTGCCCGTTACTGGCTATTTCAGATAAACCAAGCGCTAAGGCTAAACTGACCACAAAACTTTCGCCGCCCGACAGCGTTTTGGGTAACCGTCGGGCATTTTGTTGAAAAGTATCTTCAATTTCCAACGCCAAACCGTGTTCATTGTCATTTTGCCGCACATAAAATCTGCCGCTGATTTTTTCCAGAATCTGATTGGTTTTAGCCAATAATTTATCCGCAGTTTTACGCTGTACTTTACGGCGAAAGACATGGCCTTGTTCCGCGTTGGCTTGTTGCAGTTCAGTGCTGGCATGTTCAAAAAGCACTTGTTGCTCGGCAATTTTATCAAGCGTCCAGGTATATTTTTCCTGCCGACTACTTTGTTTTGCCAATATATCTTCCAAACGCTGAATTTCCAGGCGGGTGATGTCTATTTTTTCAAGCAAGCTGTGCCGTTCGGCTTCACTGTCAGCTAAGGTTTGTTCGGGCTTAAGGAACGCTTGTGCAGCGTATTTTTGCGCCAACAGATCTTCTGCAATCAACGTTTGCTGCTGAGATTCTGTTGTTAATGCCTGTTGCTGTTGCAGCAATGCTGTTTGTTGCGGCAATAACGCCAATACCCTGATTAACTCGGCGTAGCTGGCAATACCAAATTGCGCAGCTTGCACTTGCAAGGATTGCTGCATTAATTGTTGTTGGGTTTGTAACTGGACAATTTTTAATTCCTGCGCATTGATCAGTTTTTGTTTTTCAATAATCGCCAAATGTAAGCCAACGCCCTGTTCCAGACCCAATTTAGCGGTGCACTCCTCGATACGTTTGGCATGCGTGGCGACTTCCGTTTGACTCGCGCTCATTTTTTGCTGCAACAGACTAAGATCGTCCAAAAGCTGTTTGTCGCGTAATACATTTGTTTGATAGGTCTGGCGGCGTTTATTTAAACGGTCAAATAAGCTGTCCTCTTTACCTTTGGATGGCATCTTTTCGCCCAATTGCGTCAATTGCGTGGCTATTTTTTGTGATAGCTGCTTTTCTTCCGCCAGGCACTGCGCCAATGCTTGATTCAAGGCATTATTATTCTCGGTAACGTTAACGCTGGGGCTATGCAATGTCTGCATCGCACCTTGCAAGCTACTTAAAGAAGTGGCTTGCGTCTCAAGTTGTAGATTCACGGCGGCGATTTTTTTCTGATATTGCCGCACCGTTTTAATGACACGCTCAATATCTTTCAAATCCACCATTTGGTTATGCAACAATTTTTTAATCGGCCCGACTTTGTCGATATGTAAATCTGAGGAGGCAATATTCAGCCGATTACAAAGCGTCGCCCATTCAGATTGCACCCGCGTTAAACGATCTGCGCGCAATTGTTTATTTTCAATCTGTTTTTGCGCTATTTTTAATTGTTGCTGTAATTTCGCCATACTGGCGTTAATGGTTTGCACACGCCCAGTTTGATCAAGCA
>JABFRM010000215.1 GCA_013141155.1 Methylococcaceae bacterium
TCCCAATATTCGGCGGCAAAATTGACGGTTTTTAATGCGATGCCCAATTTGTCGCAGACTTGTTGGGCGTCTGCCAAATCTTCCATCGCGGTGCATTGTTCAGTGCCATCATCCTCTTCCCAGTTTTTCATGAATAAACCGGTGACATGATGACCTTGTTCGAGCAGCAGCAGGGCGGTTACCGAGGAATCAACGCCGCCGGACATACCGACAATGATGTTTTTAGGCATGGTCAAGATCAATAAAAGACTGTAATAGGTTTAGTGAGTAGCGTTGACCGCTGAGATATTGATCAATACTGGTTAATACCAAGGGGCTGCGCAGGCGATGCGCTTGTGCGGCGACTTCAGCCCGGGTTAGCCAATGGGTTTGAACAATGCCGGTGTCAAGGATTTGTTCAGGATTATGTGCGTGGCAGCGACCCGTAAAACAAAAACGCATAAAGGTGAGGGCGTTAGGATTTTTACGCCAAAGCTGAACGGAAACCAGTTCTTGGGGTTCAAATTGCCAAGCACTTTCTTCATAGACTTCACGGATCACGGCGCTGATTAAATCTTCACCGGGTTCTAGGTGACCTGCGGGTTGGTTAAATTCCAGACCATTGGCGGTTTGCTCTTCGACCATTAAAAAACGTTGGTCTCGTTCAATAATTGCGGCAACGGTGACGCGGGGTTTCCAAACCATTTAGGTATCCGGGTTGTTTAAAAAAGAGCGTATTTTACTTGATTAAGCGGGGGCAGGGTGATAAACCTTAGCCTATAGTTAATTTTGGCGGGCGAATAGCCAGGGCGTTTTTTTGAACAATAACCGTATTAAAATCGTCATTCGTGGCATGACAATCAGTCTTTTTTTAGCAACCCTCTTAGGGTGTATGCAAGCAAAGTTATTTTTGATTAATGGTTTGGCGCGATGGGATGATTACACCTTAATAGCCGATATTGCTTATGGCGAACAGGCTTTAAACCATTTGGATTTATATCTGCCGACGGCAGAAAAATCCAAACACGTCACCGTGATCTTTTTTTATGGGGGGTGTTGGGGCGGCTGTGAATTATTGCCGAAACAAGAGTACCGATTTGTTGCACAAGCACTCACTGCTCAAGGGTATGCCGTTGTAATTCCTGACTATCGCCATCATCCCGAGGTTAAATTTGCCACGATTATGGCGGATGCTGCGCAAGCTGTGGTCTGGGCAGATAAGCATATTGCCGACTATAGCGGCGGCCAGGAACCCTTATTTTTGATGGGGCATTCCGCAGGGGCGCATTTGGCGGCGATGCTTACGTTGAATGAAAGTTATTTAAAACCAGCCGTTTATCAGCGTATCAAAGGGTTTATTGGCTTGGCAGGGCCGTATGATTTTTTACCGATGACCGATGAATATCAAAAAGTGGTGTTTGGGCCGGTAGCCAATTATCCGGCGACGCAGCCAGTTAATTTTGTGGAAGGCACCGAACCGCCGTTATTATTGCTTTATGGTCAGGGGGATGAGACAGTCAAGCCGGTCAATATCGCGAGTTTGCGCCAAAAAGTCCAACAAGAGGGCGGCTGTGTGGAAACCCATGAGTATAGGGATTTAGGCCATGCTTTTTTATTGGGTGCGCTGTCTTTACCGTATCAAGCGCAGGAGCCGGTATTGACTGATATTGTGCAATTTTTGGATTATTATGCACAGCCCAATCAACACTGTAAATCATGATGCAGTTAATAGCCGTAAAATCCGTTGCGGATATTCAGGCAGTGGTCACTTTAGCCGATGAAATCTGGCATCAACATTATCTGTCGATTATCGGCTTGGCGCAGATTGACTATATGCTGCAAACCCTGCAAAGTCCGGCAGCAATTACGCAACAACTTGCACAGGGGTATCGGTATTTTTTTATTGCGCGGGATGCGGTGCCTTTAGGGTATATCAGTGTGTTATCTGACAGTAGCAGCAAAACCCTATATTTAAGCAAATTTTATATACAGCAACAGGAGAGAAGGCAGGGGGTAGGGCGGTTTGCGCTGATGCAACTGGAAAAGCTGGCTAAGCAGCACGGGCTTGAACAAATCCGCTTGACAGTCAATAAATACAATGAAACGGCGATAGCCGCGTATCAAAAAATGGGTTTTGTTATTACTGACTCAATTGTCAATGCGATTAGCGAGGGCTTTGTAATGGATGATTATGAAATGCGCAAATATGCGTCGAACAGCCAGATTTTCCCTTAATGCGCTGCGGGAGAATCTGGCTAGAGCCTAACGTTTTAGTGAGCAGTCGGCGTGTGTCCCGTATCATGGGTATTTTTATTCATGCCGGAATAGACAGGACACCAGCCAGAATAGCCCGTAGCGACCAAGCCCATCCCGACGATCAATAAAATAATTTTAGCGGTAAAAATAGAAATCAGTATTAAGACCGCCCCGCCCATGACGCGGTATTTTTTTTCTTGTTCGCTGATATTCAATTCAAATTTGATCAGGCGTTTATAATCAAAACTCATAGTTAAAACCTTGTATTATGTGAATGTGATGGTGACTTAAAGCGCGTATTAAGTTGTAATGCGCGGTGTAAGCCAATATATACAACTCCCAGAATTGTGCAAGAGCTAACTTAAAATATAGTATGGATGTAACTTCAATCATAGACAGTTTAAACGATGCACAGCGAGCAGCGGTTGCGGCACCTGCCCAGTCGATGTTAGTGCTGGCAGGGGCGGGCAGTGGTAAAACCCGGGTATTAGTCCATCGTATCGCCTGGCAAATGCAGGTGCTGGGGGTGTCGGCACACAGTATTTTGGCGGTGACTTTCACTAATAAAGCAGCCACTGAAATGCGTGGACGCATTGAGGAGCTGATGAATATTTCTGCCCGTTCGATGTGGATTGACACTTTTCACGGTTTGGCGCACCGCTTGTTACGCAGACACGCCGAACAAGCGAAACTCCCGCCGACTTTTCAGGTCATGGACTCAGATGATCAACTGCGCTTAATTAAACGCCTGTTAAAGAACTTGCAGTTGGACAGCGATAAGTGGCCGCCTAAGCAGTTTCAGTGGTATATCAATGCGCAAAAAGATGAAGGTCTGCGCGCCAGCCATATTCATAATACTTACGATTTATACCAGCAACAATTGTTAACGGTTTACAAAGCCTATGAAGATATTTGCCAACGCTCAGGTCTGGTTGACTTTGCGGAATTATTACTACGGGCACATGAATTATTGCGTGACAACCCGGATGTCCTGGCGTTTTATCAACAGCGTTTTAGTCAAGTGCATGTCGATGAATTTCAAGATACCAATGCTATACAATACGCCTGGTTACGCCTATTGACTGAGGGTAAGGATAACCTATTCGTAGTCGGTGATGATGACCAATCTATTTACGGCTGGCGTGGAGCCAAGATTGAAAATATCTATAATTTCCAAAAACATTATCCCAATCATAAAGTTGTACGTCTGGAGCAAAATTACCGCTCTACCGGACACATCCTCAACGCGGCTAACCAATTAATTGCTAATAATCAGGGTCGCATGGGCAAAGCCTTATGGACGGATGCAGGGGAGGGTGAGCTAATCTCGCTATACACAGCCTTTAATGAACAGGATGAAGCCTATTTTGTGGTTGAAAAAATTCGCGGTTGGAAGAATGAAGGTGAAAAGCTGAGCGATATTGCTATTCTCTATCGTTCCAACGCGCAATCACGGCAGTTTGAAGAAAAATTAATGAGTACCGGGACGCCGTATCGTGTCTATGGCGGCTTACGCTTTTTTGAACGTATGGAAATTAAAAACGCGTTGGCGTATTTACGCTTAAGTTCTAATCAACACGATGATGCGTCATTTGAACGGGTGATTAACACCCCCACGCGCGGAATGGGTGCCAAAACCCTGGACGATTTACGCTTGATTGCCCGTGATCAGTCGTTATCGCTTTGGGAGGCCGCAGTCTATTTACTCAACCAAAACAGCTTGTCTGCCCGCGCTGCCAATGCTTTAAAAGGTTTTTTGGTGTTGATTAAGCAGTGTCAAACTGATTGTAACGATCTGGAATTATTTGAAAAAGTTAAATTAGTTGTGGAACGCAGCGGTTTAATTGCCTTGTATCAAAATGAAAAAGGCGATAAAGGTGAAGCTCGGGTAGAAAACCTTGAAGAATTAGTCAATGCTGCGCGCTTGTTTGATTTTGATCAGGAAAATGAAGAAAATCTCAGTGAGCTGGATTTGTTTTTAGCCCATGCAACCTTAGAATCAGGTGAAATGCAGGGCGATTCCTATGATGATTGCGTGCAACTCATGACCTTACATTCCGCCAAGGGACTGGAGTTTAAACGGGTATTTCTGGTGGGTATGGAAGAAGGCTTGTTTCCTTCGCAGCAATCTTTGGAGGATCCGGGAAAACTCGAAGAAGAGCGGCGCTTGTGTTACGTCGGTTTGACCCGCGCCATGCGCGAATTATACATTTGCTATGCCGAGTCACGCCGTTTATACGGACGGGAAACTTATCCGCGCCCCTCGCGCTTTTTACGCGAAATCCCTGCCGAGTGTATTCAGGAAATTCGTCTACGGGCGAATATTAATCGTCCGGTTAGCGTGGTTAGACCTGCGCCTAGTTTTGATTGTATTGAACAGGCCAAAAGCTATAAAGCCGGGCAAAAACTCAGCCATGCCAAATTTGGTGAAGGCGTGGTTTTGCAGATGGAAGGCGAAGATGCCGGTGCGCGGGTGCAGATTAAGTTTAAATCGGTGGGGGTGAAATGGTTAATGTTGGCTTATGCTAAGTTTGAGTGAGGGTAAATAACGTGCATGATCTACGTTAACAAGAGGGCAGAGGGGATCAGGTACTCAGGTTATTTCGGTGCATACCTTTAGCTGTTGTTGCAGTCGTTTTAGGGTTTCTGTTCGGTGTGAATCCGAATAAGGAATTGCAGGATATTTACCCCACACCGGCGCAGGCCAAGCTTTATCTTGCCGAAAGCGCACGATATGATGAATATGCAGTTGCGGCACGACATTACCAATAGCGGCAATATTCATTTTATCGGCGTTATACAGCACCGCCAATTGCTCTGCTAAATAACAAGATTCAATTTGCAATTGTTGTTGGTCGGCAGAATTGAGTTGGTAAACTTCCCGTATATCAAGACGCTTGGGCACTAAAATACACCACGGATATTGGCTGTCGTTGATCAAACGCAACTCGCATAAGTCAAAATGACCCACCGAAAAGCTGTCTTGCTGCAACTGCGGATGCAGTTCGAAAACACTCACTTACTTAACCTTTGACTGTGCAAAAGCCGCTTTTTGTAAACGCGCCCGTTCCAACTTAGCCTCTGCCAATTTTTGCAAACGACTTAAACGATTTTCATAACGGCGTTTTGCATGTTGCGCTTTAGCGTATTTTTGTGTCGATGATAACGGCGTGGCGATTGGTTGCATCACAATACAATCCACCGGACAGGGTGCTATACATAACTCACAACCCGTACATTCATCGGTAATGACCGTGTGCAGCATTTTGGCAGCGCCCAAAATCGCATCTACTGGACAAGCAGTAATACACTTAACACAGCCGATGCAATCTGCTTCAATGATAAACGCCACTTGTTTGGGTTTATGCACGCCGAATGTAGGGTTAAGTGGCTTAGGGGGAACGCCCAATAATTGCGCTAATTCCACAATACCTTCATCACCTCCCGGTGGGCATTGGTTTATGTCAGCAGCCCCAGCTACAATCGCTTCCGCGTAAGGACGGCAGCCTTTAAAACCGCATTGGCCGCATTGGGTTTGGGGGAGGAGGTTGTTTATTTGCTCAATCATGGCATTAATTACTTCACCCGCATCCCCGCAACCGCCCCTGCATCAGGACTCAACACCCAAATATCTTTCCCGCCAGGCCCTGCCGCCAACACCATGCCTTCAGACACACCAAAACGCATTTTACGCGGCGCAAGATTGGCAATCACCAACGTCAACTTACCTTCCAACGCTTCTGGCGCATAAGCTGACTTGATACCAGCAAAAATATTGCGGGTTTCATCGCCAATGTCTACGGTGAGTTGCAGCAATTTTTCAGCGCCTTCGACATGTTCGGCTTTGAGGATTTGGGCAATGCGTAAGTCTAGCTTGGCAAAATCATCAAACTCAATAGTCGGCGCAATCGGGTCGAATTGTTTAGGTTTAACCGTGGTTGCCGTCGCTTGCAGGTTTTCTTTAGACGCATCGACAATCGCTTGAATTTTATCCAGCTCAACACGGGTCATTAATGGTTCAAACGGGTTAAGCGTGTGTTTAAGCAATGGCATAGCCGCCACAGGCCAAGCTTGCGATTCAATCGCTAAAAATTGCTCGGATTGTGTTGCTAATACCGGTAACACGGGTTTTAAATACGCCACCAACAGCCTGAACAAGTTTATGCCCACCGAACACACTTGTTGCAACTCAAGGTCTTGACCTTCAGCTTTTGCGATTAGCCACGGTTTCTGCTCATCAATATACTGATTAGCTTTATCTGCTAACGCCATAATTTCGCGCATGGCTTTGCCGAATTCACGGGTTTCGTAAAGCTCAGCAATAATTGCGTTAGCATCGACAAACTGTTGAAACAGTTCCGGCTCGCTGCACACATCGCTCAGAAAACCATCAAAACGCTTATGAATAAAACCACTACAACGGCTGGCGATATTCACCACTTTACCCACTAAATCCGCGTTGACCCGTTGTGCGAAATCATCGAAATTCAGGTCAATATCATCCACGCCTGCGCTGAGTTTAGCGGCAAAGTAGTAACGTAAGTATTCTGGGTTTAAATGTTCCAGATAGGTACGGGCTTTAATAAAGGTGCCGCGTGATTTAGACATTTTTTCGCCGTTCACGGTTAAAAAACCGTGGGCAAAAATCGCGCTTGGGGTTCTGAAATTCGCGCCTGCCAACATCGCCGGCCAGAACAAGGCGTGAAAATAAATAATGTCTTTGCCAATGAAATGGTACAGTTCGGCATCACTGTCTTTGCCCCAATAAGCCTCAAAATCCAAACCTTGCTTGTCGCACAGATTTTTAAAGCTTGCCATATAACCAATGGGCGCATCCAGCCAGACATAAAAATATTTGCCTGGCGCGTCAGGAATTTCAAAGCCAAAATAGGGTGCGTCACGGGAAATATCCCATTCTTTTAAGCCCTGTCCCAGCCATTCTTTCAACTTATTGCTCACTTCTGGCTGCAAATGCCCCGCAGTCGTCCAGTTTTGCAACATCTCGTTGAAATTGGCAAGGTTAAAAAAGTAATGCACGGAATCTTTGGTGATAGGTTTTGCGCCGGACAATACCGACACCGCATTTTTGAGGTCAGTGGGTGAATAGGTTGCACCACAGGCTTCACAGCTATCGCCATATTGATCCGCCGCACCACATTTAGGACATTCACCTTTGATGAAGCGGTCTGACAGGAACATTTCTTTAACCGGATCATACGCCTGCGTGATGATGCGTGAATTAATATGCCCGCCATCCCGTAAACGTTCATAAATCAAATTTGAAAACGTTTGGTTTTCAGGGGAATGGGTGCTGTGGTAGTTGTCAAATTCAATGCCAAACTCGGTGAAATCCGCCAAATGCTCTACCGCGACCTTAGCAATTAACGCTTCCGGCGTAATGCCTTCGCTGTCTGCGCGCAACATGATCGGCGTGCCGTGGGTGTCATCAGCACACACGTAATAACAGCTTACGCCGCGTTGTTTTTGAAAACGTACCCAAATATCCGTTTGCAGATATTCAACCAAATGTCCCAAATGAATAGGGCCATTTGCATAGGGTAACGCACTGGTAACAAGAATTTTTCGGTTCGACATGATGGTGAATGTTAACGCTTAAGCCAAAGAATGTAAGTAATCAAATATTATGGCATAAAACGTGGGAACTATTCAGATAAGGACAGGTTAACTACACCTACCATCCCTTTAAAACGCATGGCACTATTTCTAAATAAAAGCGGTGACTTCGTTCACTTACATAACTGATGTTACGCAGATTGGAAGTCGGGTTTTAACCGGATATAGTATCTTGACCATGCGGTGCGTAAAGATGAAGACGTGCAAAGAATGGCGCGATATTGTGGCGAATCCGCTGCGGTCAAACGTGCTTAAACGGGTTGGCGATTATTGCTTATGGGATGCTGTTTGGCTGGGCGAGTTACTGTCGGGCTGAAGCCCGACTTTCGACCAATCCGCGTAACATCAGTTACCTATTAAGGATATGGTCAAAAATAACTTGCCGATTGGGAGCCGAAAAAATTTTTCCGGTCGTGTCGGGCAATTTTGCTATTACAGGACGTTATTTTGAAGGAATCCAGTCATGGGGAGAGCATAGCGAGGGTTTTGACAAATGCTCTGGCACCGAGCATAAATCAAACGCTTATGCTTAACCACATTACCATTCTTGTCTCTGAATTCCGGCTTCCCTGCCGGAATGGCGGTTAACTAAATTTGTGGAGATACTCGCGGTGGCAGGGCGAGGCAACGACTTCCAATACATCGAAACGAACAGCGCTTATGTTCACGTCGCGCATCCCCAGCTCACTTATAAAGTTTCAAACATGTGAAATAGTTCACAGACAAACAGAATAAATGGCATTACAGTATCAGGCAACTTGGACAGAGTCGAGAACCGATTTTAATTGGGAGCGTGGCATGAATAATCGTCAAGAATCATTAACTGTCATCTGGCGTAAGTTATTGGTGATATTTATTGCGCTGCTCAGTTTGTCAGCCATCGTATCCCTTAAGTCAGGGCCGTTCACTGTACTGGAATTGGTGTTTATTGCAGGCAATATCGGCGGGTATGTTGGCATCCACAAAAACTTAGCCAATCTCTCGGATCTTGAAATAATCCAACTGTCCGCTTCTTGGCTTGGTCTTATGGTGCCTTCTTTTATAGGCGGTATCCTCGCCTGCGTCCTGTAT
>JABFRM010000154.1 GCA_013141155.1 Methylococcaceae bacterium
CATCAGGGCTTAGCAGGGGGGGTTGTCGGCAGCGTCTTTGGCTATGAAATGGGTCGGGGCGATCCTGTTGCCACTGGCTTAGGTGCCGCCGCGGGCGCTTTTGTGGGCAATCGCTGGTAATTCATAACCGCCTGAGCATGAGCCAATTGCCACTGCAAAATCGGTCATGCACTATTTTTGATCTCCTCCTAATCGGCCGTACAATGCTTTTCAGATTGTACGGCTTTTTTTGTTGCCCGCCGCAAAACCCTCTTTTTGGCATCCATTGAGTACAGCATACAAAATTCATTTTACGGATTTCAGTATTATATATATCAATCCAGTCACCATAAGCTAAAATGGCGATTCATTATTTTTATAAGACATCCGTATGAATCCAATAATCGTCGAAAAAAACCCTGATCAAACACGTCTCAACACCCTAGATGTAAACAAATGGCCCACTTGGGAGAAAGAAATTTCGGTATTCCCTTGGACATTTCCCGAACAAGAAATTGCCTATATTTTAGAAGGCGAATGCGTTATCACGCCTACCGGCGGTACGGCAACAACTTTTGGCAAAGGCGATTTAGTGACTTTTCCCGCAGGCATGACATGCAGTTGGGAAGTTAAGCAACCCTTGCATAAACATTATCATTTAGACGGCAACTGGCTTACCCAAGCTTATCGCCGTGCTAAATTGGCGCTTAAATTATAGACCCCTATAACATCCATCCAGCTCCCGGAATGGTCAGAATAATCTCGATTTTTCCAGTAGCTGGGTTCTTGATATAAAGACGAACTATTTATACACTCATCCCTGTGTCAGCTTTAACGCCTCAACCACAACTTCTAGGCCTGCGTCCGTCTTACAAGCATGATCACTTAAATAGCGTCGCCACGCGCGTGCGCCAAACTGCCCATGGAATAAGCCCAAAATAGGCCGAGTCATACTGTTTAAACGCACCCCTGCCGCTAATTGTTTCTGCACATACGGTAAAAAAGCCTCAACAATCGCCGTTCGAGATACTATCGCATGGCTATCGCCATAGCAATGTTGATCAACCGTACTTAACAGATAGGGATTATGATAAATCTCCCGCCCCAGCATCACCCCATCCACTTGCTGCAATACGACATCGCATTCAGCCAGAGTCGTCAGCCCCCCATTAAGAATAATCGTCAAGTACGGAAAATCCTGTTTAAGTTGATACACCACATCATAACGTAACGGTGGCACTTCCCGATTTTGTTTGGGGGACAAACCGCTTAGCCAGGCTTTACGCGCGTGCACAATAAACGTAGCGCAGCCTGCATCCGTAATAGTGCGCACAAAGGTGACCAATTCCTCATAAGAATCTTGCTCATCAATACCAATTCGACACTTAATCGTCACCGGAATACTCACGACCCGCTGCATAGCTGCCACACATTCTGCGACTAAGCTAGGTTTTGCCATTAAACAAGCGCCAAAACGACCATTTTGCACCCGATCACTGGGGCAGCCAACATTCAAATTAAGCTCTTGGTATCCATAATCAACCGCCATTTGTGCACAACGGGCTAAGTCCTGTGGATCACTGCCGCCTAATTGCAACGCAACCGGATTTTCTTCACTATTGAAGGCTAAATGGCGATGCGCATCGCCGTAAATAATAGCCCCCGTGGTCACCATTTCAGTGTACAACAACGCATGTTGCGACAATAGGCGGTGAAAATAGCGACAATGTTTATCTGTCCAATCCAGCATTGGCGCAACTGAGAAGGTTCTATCCATTTTAGTGAGTATTTTGGGGGATTAAGTTAATAATTGCTTAACGCTGTGTGTCTGTCCTATCAATAATTTCATGGTGCCAACTATTTAAAAATTGTATAAACTGCTGATATATCCACTGCGTCCTAAAAAAATAATCAGGTAGAATAGTCGCGGAGATCGCTGGTGCAATAACCGCTCAATCGAAGCAAAGCGCTTGCTTACGATGCTTTAATCACCTTTATCCAAATAAACGAGAATACTTTGATGAATTTTAAACATCTACTTACGGCATTACGGATAACTGTAGTTTCGATTAGTTTTGTGCAAGCCGCAAGCACGACGTGGGTCGGCGCGTAATTTTAAGATGCCGTCAACATTGAAAAGTTTAATGCTGCTGCTTGGGTTCTGGCTACCTTCTGCTCAGGCAGTTGACTATCTATATAAAGATGTCACCGCCAATACCCTGCCCACGCGCTTTTGTTACCCCATCAACAAAGCCACCGACCTTACTGCTGATCGCTATAACCTGGATCGTTTCAATAAACTCTTCTGTAAATCGCTGGGTGCTGGTTGGCATGTTGATAAGCGCAAAGCCAACGGCACAGCAGTTTGTAAGCCCTGTAATGGCGATGAGCAGGGATTGCATCAGTGTTTTATGCAGAATGTGGTGGTAACCTGTAAGCTGGTCAAACCGGATTCCTTAGACGATAGAGTAAGTAAAAAATGAACTGTCCGCGAATTTTAGCCGCCATTGAGAAGCTAGTTCGGCCTATTGCGCAATTGATCAAAAAAAGCACTTAATTGATGCTTACTGGTGCCAATAATATTTTTATTTTTCAAACCTGAAAGCTAAATTTTTGACACCATTAAGCATCTCTTGACTGATCAAAAACCTCTAACTGTGACTGCTCAAGCAGGTTTTCGGGCAAGGATTTTTTGGTGGACGCACCCAATAGCTTTAATTCCTGAATTTTAGACACAATATTCCCGCGTCCTGAGTTTAAGCGTTTATAAGCAATATCATAGGATTCTTGCGCTTTGCCCAACTTTTCCCCGACATCATCCAGGGCGCTGATGAAATTAACAAATTTGTCGTATAAATCCCCGCCTTTACGCGCTATATCCTGGGCATTTTGGTTTTGATATTCGTAACGCCAAATGTGTTCGATGGTTCTTAAGGTCGCGAATAATGTCGAGGGACTCACAATGATAATGTGTTTGGCAAAGGCTTCATTAAACAGGCTTTGATCGAACTCAACAGCGGTGATAAACGCAGCCTCAATCGGGATGAATAACAACACAAAATCCAGGCTGCGAAAACCATTGAGCGCCGAATAATCTTTTTGGCTTAAGCCCTTAATATGACTGCGAATAGAGGTGACATGCTGAGCGATGGCAATATCCCGCGCGCTTGAGGTTTCGGCTTCGTAGTACCGCTGATAAGCCAGAAGCGAAACTTTCGCGTCGATAATGACGTCTTTTTGTTCCGGCAAATGCACAATCACATCCGGTTGCAAGCGCCCCCCTTCACTATTGGTGGTGCTAACTTGAATTTCATACTCACGTCCTTTGACCAGGCCGGATTGCTCCAGCACCCGTTCCAGAACCATTTCTCCCCAGTTGCCCTGGGTTTTCGCTTGTCCTTTTAGGGCATTGGTTAAATTAAGCGCATCCTGTCCAATGCGTTCATTTAAGGCTTTTAAAGTTGAGATTTGATTGAGCAGTAATACCCGGTCGTTCGAGTCTTTATTATAAATATCTTCAACTTTGGTTTTGAATTCCAATAGTTGTTCACGTAAAGGTATGAGTAAGGAACCCATATTTTCTTTATTTTGATGGGTGAATTTAGCACTTTTTTCTTCAAATATTTGCTGCGCTAAATGCTGAAACTCGCTAGTCATCAAGTTTTTAGCCACATCCAACAACTGAATTTTCTCTGCCGTTTGCTCGCGTTCGGCTTTAATTTGCGTTTCCAACTCGGCAATCGAGGCGCGTTGCTTGCTGGTGGTCTCTTGCAATAACCCGATTTGTTGCTCTTTTGCGGTAATAGTTGCTTGCAATGGCGTGAGCTGAGTCACGCGCTCCATAAATGCCGAGTTTTGTTTTTCTAAATGCAGAATATGTTCGGTATTATCCAGCAGCGTACTTTGCGTTTGCTCAAGTGAATGGCGTTGATGCTCGACTTGCAAGTTTTTTTCAGTGAGCGCTTGTTGTAAAGGCGTTAAAGTGGTTTGTAGCAACAAGCTTGATTCGGCCTTAAGGGCTTTCAGTCTTAACCAAAATAATGGCAGTAAAAACAATAAGCAAAGGCACGCGCCGAGGATAAATATAATCAAGGGTTGGTTCAAGGTTATATCCATATTAGTTGAGTACGCATTAAAATTGTTTCATTCGATATGCAAGTTTTTAATTTTAGATTTTAGGGAATGCGAGCAAATCAAGCCTTACAGCCATAAACGCGATCCTGTAACGCTTAATGCCATTGACAAAAACCCTTGATATATAGGGGCTTTCCCCAGTTAAAACTAAAGAAACTTGATGTTCAAGTTTAATATTCACAAGAGTTATGATACAGTTTGCATCGTCATGTAACCAATTAAATATGTTTAATATCTATGCAGTTGCAGGCCTAATAAAAATAACTACCAATGAGGAATACATTACATGAAATTATTAAAAAGCGCAGTCATCGCTACTACAGTAGCACTTTCTTTAGGGTCTTTTTCGACTACTGCTGTTGCCGTCTGTTTGGGTATGGCCTGTATGTATAATCATGGCACGCCACTTGAAAACATTAATGCGACGGTGGCTAAAGTTGCTGAAACATTGAAAATCGTCAAGACAAGAACAAGCAGTGGCCTAGCAAGCGGTGACAAAGAAAGTGACGAACTTATTATAAACAATATCAAAGAAGCATTGAAGTTAACTAAAGAAATCAATGCTAATGATAAGGTTGACCGTAACCGTAATCGGGCTAATGATTCTTTGAAAAATGCACGAACGGCTGTAAAAGCGGGTGATTTGGCTAAAGCAACCGTACTCCTAGCTGAAGCTGAAACACGTTTTGAGGAACTTAAAGGTATGCTCGACTTAACTCAAGCTGATAGAGTATCACAGCAAACCAACCTGCTAAACCGTATTATGGACACAGAGGATAAAGCAGCGGGTGCCAGATAGATAATACACTCAGGGAGCATGCAAACGTGCGGAATTCTTCGACCACCCGCAAATTGTTGCGGTGGGTCGACTCTTTACGGATACAACGCCAACGTTTGTAAGCCCTGCGCTTCCTCAAATCCAAACATCAAATTCATCGCCTGTACTGCCTGCCCCGCAGCGCCTTTTACCAGATTATCAATCACTGATAACACTACCACGGTATTTCCGCCTTGTGGTTGATGCACGGCAATCTGGCAGCGGTTGCTGCCGCGTACATTACGGGTGTCTGGATGCGCCCCTTGTGGCAATACATCGACAAACGGCTCTTCTTTATAGCGTTGTTCATACAGTGCCTGCAAATCCTTAACGTCAGTTTGCAACTGTCCATACAATGTGGCGTGAATACCGCGAATCATTGGGGTTAAATGTGGCACAAAAGTCAAGCTGACTGCCGCTCCTGCAAATTTAGACAATCCCTGGGTAATTTCCGGTGCATGCCGATGCCCTGCTACGGCATAGGCTTTAAAGCTTTCACCCGTTTCACTCATGAGTGTGGCTAATTCAGCCTTGCGCCCTGCCCCACTCACGCCAGATTTTACATCGGCAATTAAGCGCTGAGTATCAATCAACCCTTGTTCAATCAGCGGCAAAAAACCCAATTGCACAGCAGTTGGATAACAACCAGGACAAGCAATCAAGCGGGCTGCTTTAATCGCTGCACGGTTAATTTCCGGCAGTCCGTATACCGCCTCGTTGATTAAAGCAGGACAAGCATGTTGCATGCCGTACCAATGTTCCCATTGTTTGACGTCTTGCAATCTAAAGTCAGCCGACAAATCAATGATTTTCACGCCGCGCTGCAAGAGCTGTTCAGCCATTAACATCGCCGTACCGTTGGGCGTGGCAAAAAATACCACGTTGCATGCTGCCAAGCTTTCAACTTCTGGCGGCGTAAAAACGACATTGCAGTAGCCCCTCAAACTGGGGTAAACCGCATCCACTCTCGTACCGGCATCTGCACGTGAAGTTACCACGGCTATTTCAACCTTAGGATGCAACGCCAATAAACGTAAAAGTTCGACGCCGGTGTAACCGGTTCCGCCTACAATGCCAATTTGTATCATGTATTTTTCTGTCTTGTTGTTAAAGATAAAGGGTGGTGCTAATTCGCTATAGTTTTTTATCGTATCAGCTTAGTAAGCCCAATAATATCGCATCAATATCTAGGTTGTTAAGCACCATATCAGTAAAGCCTTGGATTTGCGTTTCTCGGTACTGTGCGTAATTATAGCCCTGATAATCAGGATTGATGGCTTTAAAGTAGTCGCTGCGAAAGCCATTGTCATCAAATACGCCATGTACATGGGTACCCGCCACCTGATCGCGTTGATAATACAAAGGGTATTTATCCATACGTCCACTGTGGATTTCATAGCCTTTGATGGCAGGATAGGAAAATAGCGGATAGCTGCCGCGCCGGAGAATTTTAGGGCTTTCGTAGGTGACGGTATCGTAAATAAAATTTAAACCCGTTTCTGTGCCTGCCGTGTCATGCTCTAGCGCGTCGGGATCATTGAGTTTAGTGCAAAGCATCTGAAAGCCTCCACAAATACCGAACAGCGATTTATTAAAGCGTTTAATCTCCTGAAATAAACCCTGTTGTTTCAACCATTGCATATCCCGAATCACGGTTTTGCTGCCTGGTAACAGCACCATGTCAAAAGGTTGCAATGGCCTGTAACTGTGGATCAATTCCACATCAACTTCAGGATCAGCCATCAGCGCATCCAGGTCGTTATAATTGCTTAAGCCAGGATAAGCAATTACCGCCACGCGAATTTTGACCGCATTGAGGCGTTGTTGATAATTTTGCAAAGATTGTGAATCTTCCATGTCGATGTTTAGCGGTTGAAACGGCAGAACCCCTAATACCGGCACGCCAAAGCGTTCGCTGATAATTTTTTCGCCTTCATCAAAAAAACGCCGATTGCCACGGAATTTATTCACCACCACACCGATAAGGTTACGACGCATGATTGGATCCATCAATTCCAACGTACCGTAAATGGAGGCAAACACGCCGCCACGTTCAATGTCAGCCACCAGTATATTTTTGGTGTTAAAGGTATTGGCAATAAACGTATTGGAGAGATCTTTATGCAACAAATTAAGTTCAACAGGAGAGCCTGCTCCTTCTGCTATCACCAAATCATAATCTTCCAGGAGCTGCGCAAAAGATTTTTCCACGTCTAATTTTAAATTATCAATGTCGGCATAGTATGCACCAATGGATTGTGTTTGACGCACCAAGCCATTCACGATGACTTGTACGGAAGATTGACCGTGCGATTTCAACAATACCGGATTAAACAAGTGGCAGGGTTCAACTCGAGCCGCTTCTGCTTGTAAGCACTGCGCCCTGGAAATTTCTCGACCTTCAACGGTGACGGCAGAATTATTGGAGACATTTTGGGCTTTAAATGGCGCAACTTTTAAGCCCCGATCTGCAAAAATACGGCATAACGCCATGACCACTGAGGTTTTGCCCGCATCTGAACTGGTGCCGAAAACGGCTAAGGGTTTCACAAAGGGCTTCCTTTTAAGCTGCGTGCGAGTTGATGGAGGGTGAATTCGGTCTTGACGGCAAAACGGACGTAAGTGTTGTTAAGACCTACAAAATTATCACAGACGCGGATCAAAACGCGGCTTCTCGCTAAATGTTGCTGAAGCAGATAGCCGTCGCCCTCATCACGTAAACGCGCCAGCAGAAAATTGGCTTGCCCCGGATAAATCTGCTCAAACAAACCGGATGCGTCTAAAATCTCATGCAGTAAGGCGCGTAAAGCTATCGTTTGCGCGCGGGTTTGGACGATAAAGTCGGTATTGGCTAAAGCTTGCTGCATGTAGGCCATATCGAGGCTGGATAGCTTCCAGGCCGGCTCAAGCTGTTTAAGTGCCGCAATTGCCAGTGCCGTACCCCACACAAAGCCAATCCGAATGCCTGCACAGCCGTAAAATTTGCTTAACGATTTAATGACGAACAGTTTAGCGTAGTTTGCAATGTGATTGGCAACCGATTCTGCCTCGCAAAAATCCAAAAAGGATTCGTCGATGATAATCGTGCAATCTGCTGCCTGCCAAACGCTCAACAAATCCTGTAAATCATATAGTTGACCGTCAGGCGTGGCAGGATTCACAAACACCACGGTGCTGCCTTTGGGCACAGTGGTCAAATTATCGTGAAAGCGATTGATGGTGTGTATCTGACAGCCAAGCGGCGCGGCAATGTGTGCATATTCTACATATAAAGGCGCATATAACACTAACTGCTGTGGTTGTAACCAACGCAATAGCGCAAAAATAGCCGCACTTGCGCCATTAAAGACTTCCAGGTCTACACCGTCTGCTGTCGGATAACGCTGATTGATAGCAACTTTTAACAAGCCGTAATCAGGGTCGCTATAAGGGCTTAAGGCCACCAGTTGCAAACAATTCAAATCAACGGCCTGATTCGGGTTAATATTCGCCGAAAAATCTAGCACGGCTGCGGGTGAACACCCTAATTGCCGTGCAAACTGCACGATATTGCCGCCGTGTTTCATGTTAATGGTTTAGGTAATGAATGTAAGTGTAATTATTGAGGGTCTGAAGTTTATGCACTGAACCCACATCGACTTTAAATTGAAAAGCGTTGGCGAGTGGTAGTCCCAATATATGCGCTAACAACGCGCGAATAACGCCCGCGTGGGTAATGATCAGGACTTGTGCTGCATTATTAACGATTAAATCCTGCCAAAAATTACCGGCACGCGTCACTAAATCACTAAAACTTTCACCATTGGGTGGTGGTATCTGCACAAAATGTTCTGTCCAGTGCCGTAAATCGTGTTCGTCAAGCGCATCAAAACGTTGATTTTCCCAATCACCAAAATTAATTTCCAGTAAACGCGCATCGGTGATGACATTGGCTGAAAACGTTCTAGCAAGCTGTACACAACGAGATAAAGGGCTGCTGAAAACCATGCAAT
>JABFRM010000316.1 GCA_013141155.1 Methylococcaceae bacterium
ATGCTCCAATAAATCCAGCCCCAAATAGCGCAGTGAACCTAAATACAGTTCCTGAATATTGTCTGGAGAAGGCTTCAGTGCCACTTGAAATTGGTAGTAATGCTGCAAGCGGTTGGGGTTTTCGCCAAAGCGGCCATCGGTCGGACGGCGCGAAGGCTGCACATAGGCAGTATTCCAGGGCTCAGGCCCTATCGCACGTAAAAAAGTCGCCGGATGAAAAGTCCCCGCGCCCACTTCCTGATCCAATGGTTGCAATAAAATACAGCCCTGCTTAGCCCAGTATTCCTGCAAAGCCAAGATCAAGCCCTGAAAAGTTGATATGTCGTGGTTATTCGTAGTCACAATTGGGAAAGCTCTGGCGGTTAAAAGGGGTGATTATAGCTTAAAAAGCTTTGTGCTTAGGGCTTCCGGTAGATTTTTCAACTACAGATTCGCTCTCAATTCTGGTCATATTGGGTATCATCCCCTGGAAAATTCACACCATAAGTAATTGGTTTAAAAATAATTACACAGTTTTTTGTGAAAATTAAGTGCTTACTTGAAAGTTAGAAAACGTAAAAAACTACCTGATTACGTATGAGTCTCAGTCAAAGTCGATGAATGTTATTATTTTATAATCAATAGCCTACAAGGATTTTTTGACAGTCGGTATTGGTGAGCATTCTTCAATTTTGGAATTTGACCATTATTCCACCCTGATCTAATCCTGCGTTTTTAGTTATTGGCAAGGAAACCAAGTGTCTCAGGATTCGCGGCCACATGGTTTGACTGAGGCTTGTAAGTAATCAGGTAGGTGTTTGATTTATACTCGGTGCTAAACCATTTGTCACATCTATGTGACTGGATTCCGGCTTCCCTGCCGGAATGACGTGCTTTGAAACTTGTGTAGATACCTATGCTCAGCCTGAGAAGGATTTTTACAGCTTCAGCTAATACGGCGAGATAGGATGTGCTGACGAAAAGAAGCGGTTACACCCTCACCACAGGATGTGTTCACGCTTGCCGTCCGTGGCCTTTGGGATCTCGGCAATCCCTGCCGAGATGACAATATTTTGGCTTAGCTGATAAATTTTTATACTCAGATTACTTTATGGCAGTGTTAATAACCCTTACCTTTTGGCTTACAATGCAGCTCATTCATAAAATCCTGTGAATATTGTGCGTCGTATGCTTGCATATCAGGGGTTTTGTAAGCGAAGCCTTTATCATCTTTTTTGATTTTTAATGACCAGCCACTAGGATACTCGCGGACATATTGATCCTCTACATAGCTTTCTCTAGCATTATAAAAGCTATCGCTGAACACTTCTGCGGCGCAGTTAAACAGTGCCGTAGCTTTAACAGTTTCACAGCCGTTGGTAGGGGTCAATTGAATCTCTACATTTTCTAACGTATCCGTATTGATTGGATACTCCGCTACACTAAAGTCATTGCGTCTAAAAGTAATGCGCCCTACCGAACGCGCTTGCAGTTGTTTGACCTTCAAAGGATCAAACGGTAAACTAAATGCACCATCGTATAAACTGGCGGTAAAACTGCTGGCATCACTGCCGACGCTGACTTGCACATCATATACAGGATTTCCGGTACACCTATTACGGACCATACCCACTATCGTTTGTGGACGATCAAGGCGTAAAACTGCCAATGCGTAAGCATAATCACCACTTACGGCGGGAATAGAACGTATAACTTTAGGGGTTTTATTAGTAATTTTAATTTTATAAAACCCATCCGCAGGTAACTCACTCGTCACCAACACTGTTTTACCGGTAGAGGGTAGCGTCGCCAGTTCGGCATCCTTATCATCATACAACTGCACCAGTGGATCTACTTGCACGCCCACCTTTACTTCTATTTGATACGTAACGCTTTTTTGGCCATAAAAACGATACCAGTCCGGTTGATTAGTCACTAACACCCGCTCTTCTTTCGGTATATTAACCAGCAAACTGATAGCGTTGTTAGATTTTGGGGTAACCGCGCCTTCAACAACTATTTTTTGGCTGTGAATAAAGCTGTTGTTCAGTCTGTCGACCCCAGTTAAGGTAATTATGTAAGTCGCTGGATCGTTAAAAGTCATGCTGGTTTTATCACCTTCAGCAGTCTGCGGTTGTGCGGCTTTGGCGGTTATTTTAGCTTTGGTCGCGGGAATCACTTCCGGCACACTGCTCCATTTAAATTTATAAATGTTGGCATTGTCAATAAAATGGGTGGCATCCAGCGTGACCGTTAACGGTGCAACACCTTTGGCAGGGATGGACGGTATATTATTACTAATGGGGATAGGGGTGGGTGCAATTATAGGCGTAGTGGTAGGTGTAACAGTAATCGGTGTAACGGTAGGCGTAGGTGTGGATGTAATAAGTGTGTCCGCAACAAAGCTTGCAGTCACCGTACAATTAGCTGCCACTGCATTAGTGGTGTATGTATTACCACTCAACGACCCGCCACAAGTCCCAGTAACCGAACCAACTATATATCCTTCACTCGGCATCAAGGTAATCGTCGGTGTAGCATTATAAGCAACCTTTTGGCTGGCACTGACAGTACCGTTACTATTGCTGACACTGGTAGTCACTCCATAGTTACGGGTTGCCGAACAACTGGCATTTGCGCCGTTATTATTACTATTATTACAGCTCCAAGCATAACTATTGTTAGTTGTAGTAACGTCAGATGGTGTTCCCTGTGTACATAACGGATTACTGGGTGGGGTAATCAAGGTTTGTGCGTTATCAATTCCACATACGGAGTCAATTGGTTTTCCACCCACGGTGATACCATCGAAAGCGAGACCAGAGTTATAACTGCCATCGTTCCAATTTACTACACCGAACTCTAAACGATAACTACCAGTTGTTGGAATAACATACGTAGAAAGCACCCAGCCGGTATAGCCACACCCAAGCCCATAACATGATCCAGTTGATTGACCTAAACCAGACCAAGAAGGCGCATTACCAATAATTGGAGTAACGGGGACAGTAGCGCTAGGACTTGGCATGTCTTGACCCGGAATAATATTGCCGGAAGGTTTGGTTCTAGCGGTGAACAATATAGCCACCAGACTGTTATCAGCAGCATTAAGTAGGCGCGTAAAAGCGTAATCAGCAAAGCCACCACCATCGCTAGTAACATAATTGAAATGGAACTCTACTTTATCACCCGCAACGGCTGTAAATGGCGTAGAAACAAGTTTAGAGCCATTTTGTTCGTTGCCAAAGCTGAAAGGTGAAACTCCAGATACTCCATTTGCAGTAGTGACGTATCCATATTGACTATTACCCAATGGAGAATTTGTTACAACACCGTCCGCACCTGCTACGCCGCAATTACCAGTGCAGCTCCAGCCAGTAGGAATCCCATCTATAAAACCCGCCTGTGTAAGTTGAGAAGCTAAGCCAAGCAAAATAGAAATAAAAACTAATCGTATTTTTTTTGTAGCTAACATATCCCATAAAGAGTATTTGCCTTGCTTTGCCATGATAGATTCCTTGGTGTAAATGAATTTCAGTGCGGCGGGGATGTTTACCGCAGTTGCTTGACTGGCAGTGAATACTGTTGACCGCGTAAGTAAAAGTGTAGAAAATTGATACATCTTAATCATCCAATAAAAATATTAGCTTAGGTTTAGTTAAAGTTATGGGGGATAAATAGCCTTTGCGGTATGGCATTTATGCCGGACAGTATTTGCAAAACCTATCCGGCAATGGAATTGTTGCAAACTAAAACGCCAGATTAAGGCCCGCCGCAAAGCCTTGAGTAATATCTTTGTTGCCACTGTTGCTACCCGATTGCACTTCAATCCATTGGTAACGGTAACCGGCATAAATCGCAGCAGCCGAAATAGGCGTGCCCGCAGGGATAAAATTGCCATCAAGCGAGTAAGATAAACCGCCTTCAATCAGATTGTAATCCGCAGCCGAATTGATACCGTGTCCGGCATTATCGCTATGATGCTCGGTCATGAAACCGTGCATATAATTGAAATAAGTCCCAAAACCATGCGCCATAGGCGCAGATAAAGCCAAACCGAGCAAGGGGCCGTCTAGGTCAAAAATGGATTGCGCGCTTTGTGTATCACCAAAGGTTGTTCGACCAGTAAAGAAATCCAAAGTACTCTCACTGCGTTGTGTATCAATTTGTTGCCGAACACTTTTGTATCCGGTCAGAAAAGCAATATTAGGGGTGATAGCATAGCCAACGTTAATATCCCATTCTTCACGTTTGGCATTATATGTATCGATTGTATTGAACTGGCGATCACTGGTCAGTTGTCCATTACTGCCAATGCCCATCCTAGTGTTCGATTCAACGGAGTCAAACCCAAAACTGGTTTGGGCATAATAACTCCCCCCCAGTAAAAAATTTTTATACCGCAGGTTAAGGGTGGGTATAGCAGTAACTTGTTCATCACTGTGCAACAATACCGGCGCATGGATATTGGAATCAACTGCCACACCACTGCCTGGATTTGATCCTGGAAAACTGCTACTGAAGCCATAACCCGCAGCACTGGTGTCCCACCGATTTACCCAAACTTTAGTGCCAATAGAGATCGAAAAATCTTTCAACGCTTCCGGTTTCCAACTGGATTGATTTTCACTCGGCGCCAGCATGGGGGCAAAATCGCGCGTGGTTTCTTTTCGGGTATCCTTGATGTCTTTAGTTTCTTTAACGACTGCCAGTTGCTGCTTAAGTTCGGCATTTTCTTGTCGCAAGCGTGCCAACTCAGTGGCATCGTCGGCGTAGGCAGGTGCAAGGCACACCATGTTGAGCAGGGCAATGGTTTTGAATATCGGTTTTTTCATATAGCTTCTCCAAGTTGTTGTAGCTCTAGTTTCAAGTTTAAAATCAAAATAAGTCGGTTTTTGTAGTAATAAGTAGCCAGGCTAAAGTTTTGGGCATTTGTTTTAAGTCAGGAAAGAGGTTAAGCCGATCATGGTTCAACAGGCTCACCACGAACGGCTAAGCCTGCACCGTTATACTTGAAAACTTAAGCTTAAATACTTAGCGGCTTAAAAATCCTCTAAAAGCCCCCAATCATCTGTGGCGCCTGGCCGCCTGAACCTGGCGCATGTTGCCGCGTTTCCAATTCCAATTGCAAAGCCACGTTTTCATTTTCTATTTTTTGCAGGGCTTCTAAATGTTGAGCAGTTTGGGACTGATGGGTTCTCAAATTGGTTTCTAGGCGCGCTTGCAAATCTTCTTTTTCATGTTTAATCATCTCCAGTTGCGCCAATTGCGCACTAACACCCCTGAGCTGATCAGCGGAAAGATGCGTTTTCCCGGCTGTTTGTTGGTGTAAGGCCACCGTTAAGCGCGTGTTTTCTTGTTGTAATTTATTCAACGCTTCGAGTTTCTGTTGCTGCTCGGCATCGTAGTGGCTGATCTGGCTGGTTAAGGCGATTTTATCCTGTAACAATTTGTCTTTTTCAGCAACCAGCCGCTCTTTTTCGGCCTCGGTTTGCTGTTTGCTTCTCAAGGCTTTTTCTATGTTGATTTCTTGTTGTTTGAGTTTATGCAGTTCGCGGGTATTTTGTTGATGGGTGTTATAAGCTTGTTGCAAAGTGGCTAGCGCTTGTTCAAGCTTGGTTTTTTCTTGCCGCAACTGTTCATAGGCTTGCAATTGTTCCTGCTTGTTTTTATAGCCGGTTTTAATTTGCGTTAATTCTCTGGCGAGCTGCTCTTTTTCCTGCTCAACCGCGTCCAGTTTGGTAGTTTCAACATAGGTGGCGGTCGCAGCACAGTTAATAAAGCAGAAATCTTGCCTTAAGGATGAGTTTTCCCAGGGAACTTGCTGTCCTTCACTGGCTTTATCAACATCAATGCGTACTCTTTTAAAAACTTGTTCAATGCTGATGCCAGGGGTGACCATGTGTTTTAATAAATGTTTCGTATACAAACCATTGCGTCCGCTACCGTCAGCGGCAGTATTGCCGGGGGCGGTGGCAAAAGCGATGATGGCGCCATTGGGGCCGCTCATGTTTGCCAAGCCTTGATTACTACCACGCATACCGCGAAAAGGGTTATCTCGACAGGCATCCAGAATATAAATACTGGTTTTTACATGCGCCGCTTCCATTTTGTCGAATATATATTGACTATCAACCGCCTTGTACTTCAAATCACTCAAGCCATGTACATCAGATTTTACCGGAATCAGGTAGTTGACACCGTTAGCTTGCACGCCGTGTCCCGCAAAGTAAAATAAGCCCGCCTCTTGCTGCTGACTGAGCCGTTGACTGAAGCGCTCAATAATTTCTTCCATTTGTTGCTGTGTGCCATTTTTAAGCGGCATGACTTCAAACCCCAGCCGGGTCAGTTGCGCAGCGATGTCTTCGGCATCATGCAGCGCATTAGCCAGCGGTACGGTATCGTAATCCGCATTACCGATGACCAATGCAAGACGACCATTGGCTACTGCTGACAGGGAAAGTGTAGCGAAGCACAGCGCTATAAGCAGACTGTAAACATTAAAGGGGAATATAGTGTTCATAAAATGAGAAATCAGTTGATTATTTGGTAATTGTCGCAAAAAACCTTCATGAAATATATCATTTTTTTGCATAAAATCAGACTTATATCACAATTTCTGCGAACCACGCATTTGACTTTAGTTTTGAAATTTCATGCCCAACAACGGTATCTTCTTTAGTTTTAAAATGCCCTAACGTTAACGCACTCATTAATGAGTGCATCATCAATTGCAAGATTTGTAGTCATGATAGCGTCCTCTAAAAGATTAGACGTTGATGTTTTTATGGTTCCCAAGCGCTGGAGTGCAGAAAAAGCGATTTAGGGTTATTTTTGACTTACGGCAGAGGAGTTTCAGTCTAAATCTAAATTTATCGTAAAACGATGGTTTTTATAAATAGGCAGTCTTTGCGCTATAAAGCAATTTCGCTCCACAAGATTCGATTTAAAAACTATCACAGTAGCGCCCTAAAACCAAACAGCCATCACCCCCGCCGCAAAAAATCCGGCGATAATGTCATCGAGCATAATGCCTAAACCGCCAGTCACTTGTTGATCTATCCAACGAATTGGCCAAGGTTTGATAATATCGAAAAACCGGAACAATACAAATCCAGCCACTAAGGCTTGCCATGAAAACGGCACGAAGGCTAAGGTAACCAGCAGCCCTGCAATTTCATCCCACACAATGCCGCCAAAATCATGTTCGTCGAGTTTTTCAGCTGCTTTGCCGCAAATCCAGATGCCAACTATGGAAACCAGCAGGGTTAAAATCCAATAGGTCATTTGACCTGTGTACGCTAACAACAAGTACAGCGGCACGGCGGCTAAAGTGCCAAAAGTCCCCGGCGCTTTTTTAGCCAAGCCAGAACCAAAACCGAATGCTAAAAACAGCACCGGATCAGATAGGATTTGCCGTGGGGTGAGTTTATGCCGACCGATTTCGTTATTGAGAAAAATGCTCATAGCCTTGCCTGCTCAGGGGTTGGGTGCTGCCAGATTGGGTGATGCGTACGCCGTCGCCTTGGTCAATAATACCGATTTGCGTGTAGGGGATGGCTAGTGATTTGAGCTTGGCAGGGCTAATGGTAAAACATAATTCATAATCATCACCGGCACCTAAGGGCATCTGCCAATCGCCCGTCGTAGCGATATAGTGTTTAACTTGCGGCGAGAGTGGTAAACACGCCCACTCCAGACAAGCCCCGACGCCACTTTGCGCGGCGATATGCCCTAAATCAGCGGCTAAGCCATCGGAAATGTCGATACAGGCCGATGCGAATTCCCGCAACGCCAGCCCTGCGGCTATTTGCGGTTCGGGTCGGTGCAATCGCGCTAAAGCGGCCTCGCCATCCGCACAGGTATAATGCCCCTGGGCAATTTTTAAGCCTAAGCCTGCCTCACCCAGTAAACCCGTCATACAAACTAAATCCCCAATCTGCGCCGTCGAGCGTTTCATGGCGGTATTTGCAGGCACTAGCCCCAAGGCTTGCACCGTCAGGGTTAATGCGCCAGCAGTGGTGTCACCGCCAATTAAATCAACATTGTAACGCCGTGCAAGATTTAAAAAACCTTGTGCAAAGCGACTTAACCACTGTTCATCCACGCTCGGTAAAGTTAACGCCAACAACACCGATAACGGCTTAGCGCCCATACTGGCAAGGTCGCTTAAATTGACAGCGAGCAGTTTATGCCCTAACCATTCGGGATTAGCATTGGCTAAAAAGTGTATATTTTCGACCATGGTATCAGTCGTAAGCGCCAGTTCGACTCCTGCTGGAATACTCAGTAACGCGCAATCATCGCCTATGCCTAAGCGGGTAGTAGGGTTATTGACTGTTTGTTGCTTAAAATACCGCTCAATCAGGCCGAACTCTGAAACCGCCATGATTATTGCGCGTTTTGTGCTTTCTTTAATTTGGCTGCAATCTCTACCGCCCTTTTTTGCTGTGCGACTTTATCCAAGATGCCATTGACATATTTATGGCTGCCATCGGCACCGAAACATTTAGCCAAATCCACGCCTTCATTGATGATAACGCGGTACGGGATGTCCAAGCGGTTGAGCAATTCGTATACGCCGATCCTTAAAATAGCGCGTTCAACCGGATCAATTTTATTAACCGGTCGATCGACAAATTCACTCAGTGCCAGGTCGATGATATCCAATTGCTTGGGAACGCCGCGAAATATTTCATCAAAATAACTGCGTTGTGCGCCTTTAAAACGCTCTTCTTCCAGAAAATGCAGCTCGATGTCGCTCAAATTCTGGCCGGTCATTTGCCATTGATATAAAGCCTGCACCGCACATTTTCGGGCATTGGTTCGCGCTACACTCATCAGGCTTCCAGATTCTTAAATAAATTGACCATCTCAATGGCTGACATGGCTGCTTCCGCACCTTTGTTGCCCGCTTTGGTGCCTGCGCGTT
>JABFRM010000103.1 GCA_013141155.1 Methylococcaceae bacterium
GTCGTAACGATTTAGGTCAGTGGCGGCGACGGTAAAGAAACTGTCTTCCCAATACACTACCGCTACCGGGCGTTGGTTATAAATGGTCATGACGCCCCAAATGAGCGCCGCTGTTTGAATGCAAGCAACAACTGACAGATCAAGACTGAGTTCACGCGTTGATTTGCTGGGATTATAGATAATTAACGTTAATAATGGTCCTAATACCAGGTCAATTGAGGCGGCGATTTTTAACCCCTGCCATCCTCCAGAAGCAGTGAAGTAAGGTTCTGGGTACCAAAGGGTAAATAAGATAAAAAAGATAATCGAAAAAGCAGCCAAGCTTATGCAAAAATGAATAAGGCTCGCTTTTGTGCGTGTAATGTTGTTCATGAATTTTTTCTAAAAAGTCAGTTTAAAATAAAAATAGCGTAAGTCTAAGGTAGGCGCACTACATTATTTTAGTGTAGACAAAATTGTTATAAATTCAAGTCAGTACTGTGACGAGCATAACAAAAATAGAAAATTAAATGGCAACGGTACGGCGTATCGGTTGGGGCGCTTTACATCATGCCACTGTGTCAATATAGGCATGTTTGACATTCCATGCGGCGGGAGTACGCTGCCGCTATTCCGCCCTACGAGCTTTTCAACAATGAGTGATTTAGGGAATAAGTGTTCAATTTTCAATGAGTATCTGATGTTACGCGGATTGGTCGGAAGTCGGATTTTAGCCCGACAATAACTCGCCCAGCCAAATGGCATCCCATAAGAAATAATCGCCAACCCGTTTAAGCACGCTTGCCCGCAGCGGATTCGCCACAATATCGCGCCATTCTTTGCACGTCTTCATCTTTACGCACCGCATGGCCAAGATAATATGCCGGGTTAAAGCCCGACTTCCAATCTGCGTAACATCATTGAGTATGTTGCTAATAACGACTTAAACGGATACCAAATTTTTCATATAAGGCTTTGATATGCGGGCTTTGTAATAACGCCAGTTCTGCCTCCCAATCATGGTATGCCCTAATCTTAAGGTCTGGAATTTCACTGGGATTAAAGCGTCCAGGATGGCACATCAGCTCATAGTATTCCCCAGGCTTAAATCTTGAAAACAGTGTTGCTAAATACGCATAATCGAGCTTTCCGCTTCGGCTTAACCCTAAAAATATCGGCGATTTTGCTTGCGTTTGTGCTATAAAGCGAGGTCTATTGACGGTTTGCATGGCTTGTATCAGGGTATTGCGCATCAACGCCGAGCCACCAAAAGGTGCCAACCAATCGGTTTGGGTGAGTCGTACATGAGGGATGGCATATTCCTGAGCCAGTTCTAACACCAAAGAGAACAAAAGCGGTCACTAAAGTTTTTTGCGATCTAAAAAAATCGACATTGGGACTGTGGTAGGCAATGACTAAACCTAAAAAACCTAACGGCACAGAGACAGCAAAAGCCGATCGGTATTTGAATGAAGGTTGCCAATCGGAAAGCAGCAAGGCAAATCCCGGCAGTCCTGGCAAAACATAAGTCCAGATGATATTCGCCGAAAGTGTGAAGAATAGTAGCGGCGACAGCATCCAAAGTAAACAATAGAGACGCCAATGATCGTTTGACTGTAGCAACACACGGGGCTGTTTTTTAATCAAAGCCGTTACGATTGTTTTCAAAAAAAACAATGACCAAGGAAACGCAGCCGCCAACCAATAAACCCAAATCATGCCGCGTTTATGAGGATGGCCGCTGCCATAGAGATCACCTGACCAACCGCTTTCAGTGAATCGTTTCCAGTGTTCGCCAATGAAAAAATATTCTAAAAACCCTGGAGTTTTCTGTTCTGCAATTAAATACCACGGGACGCTTATACACAGCAGCAGCAATGTCCCTTTTAACCAAGGCAACCGTTTCCAGGCACACATCCATTTGCCTGAAATCGCCGTCCAAAGCCCTATACTTATTCCAGACAGCACCAAGGTAATAGGCCCTTTTGCTATGATGCCGATACTCAAACCGATAAAGAACAAATAACCCCATAAAGATTTATCTGCACGCAATGCCAGCCAGAATGAGGCGAGTGCCAGCGTGATGCCAAAACTCATACAGGGATCCATCGCCACCGTGCCGGACATCAGGAAAATAACACGCAGCTGGTGAGAATAATGCCCGCATTCAAGGCGGTACTGCGACCACTCTGCACACTGGCTAGATGAAAAATAATCCAAGTCATACCCAAGCTCAATAGCAACGAGGGCAATCGGGCAGAAAAATCGTTGATGCCCCCTAACCATAAGCTCGATGCAGTCAGCCACACCGATAACGGTGGTTTTCCCCAGAAAGGTACACCATAATCAATCAGGGGCGTCACCCAGTTTCCGGTTTCCAGCATCTTACGCCCCATTTCCGCATACCGTGACTCGGAAGGATCATAGAGTGGATAAAGTCCCAACGTAATGAGGCGTATAGCGAATATAGCTACGAGCAAACCAAAGCCAGTGACGATTTTTTGTATCATGGGTATCCGCTATTTATTGTCTGCAAGACGCATTTGAAACGTCCAGAAGTTATTGGCAAAAAAATTCCAAATCGCAACGACACCCGTAGTGACAATTTGAGCATAAAGATAATATAAATGGTGCGTCAACAATGCCATTAATGCTAGGTTTAAACATAAACCCAACGAGGCGATTAAGGCGAACTTTGGGAAAGTTTGATTATGTGATTTTTGGCTTTTGAAGGTTAATGTATAATTTAAGCCATAATTGACGAACAAACCGACCAAAGCTCCCCAGCCGGAAGCTATTACAGGCGTGAAGTTTAGGTATTCGACCAATGTATAGAGTATCGAATAATGTGCCAAGGTGCCGATGGCGCCAACTAGCCCAAAAGTAATGAATTTACCGATCACGCAATCCTGTTTTTAAAATAAGTTTAGTGAAAAATAACGTTAGTTTTTGTTTTGATTTACCGATGCCAAAATCTTGCAAAATTCATCTTGAAGAGAATCAGTAGAGGTGATAAAACCACCCAATAAGGTAACAACCAGCTCAACACGGACACCCCCTGCACTATTATTTTGAACGACTGCATTTAAAGGCACGGCTTTACCTTGACCGCCCGTAACGGTTTGGCTGGCGCTGATTACGCCACTTTCTTGGTCGCTACTGATAATCTGGTAGCCACTAAAGGCGATGGTTTCTAATAAGTTGTCAAAAGTACTGACTTTCAAGGCTTTGGGGAAATCTTCAAAGGTTTTAAGTTGCCTACCGCTCCAAAAGCTCCCTTCGGCTGAATAATTGGCTACACAAGGACGATTATCGCCGTTTTTGCGGGTGGCCTGTTCCCCATCTGCGCAACCTTGTAGCGTGATCGTAAATAACAGAGCGGATAAAGTTATTGGTTTCATGTTCTTAAAATCCTTTAATGGGTGCAAATAACCAGCAGATTAATTGGGTTAATTTGAAGGACGGGAAGTCCACGGCAATAATAGTGCATCTAAAATATCAGCTACATCATAAATGCGTAATCTCGACGACTATACCATATTCGTGGCTGGCACTTTCAGGGGTTGGCACCTGGGCACCTAAGGACAATTGCCACTGCGCGGTAGCTTGCCAAACCAAGCCGATAACCGCCGCACCGATAGCATTATTACCGCCAATGTAGTCGGCCATGAAGTGTACAGTATCAATCGGTGTCGGTAATTCAATGCCAGCCATTAGATTAACATTGGTACCGTTTCCGACATAGCCTTGATTGGCATAGTAAACGCCCAAAAAATATTTCCCCCATCCACCCAAATCAAGCGCATTATTCAAATAATTAAAACTAGCCAATTGGACTTTACTATCGTAAACAGGCAGTGTTGGGCCTGATTGGCTGCCTATGCCGATTTTCCAAAAGGAGGTTAGCTCAAAACTTTTTTGAAAATTCAACAAAAATAAAGGGTTATTCCACTGATTTTGTTGGCTGTACAAATCGACATTAAACACGTTGATGCCTATTTCCCAATTATTCCCCAAGCCGTAATCTATCGTGGTATTTGAAGTCGCCGTGGCTAAAAAATTAAATTGCTGCTGCACAAAAATCTGTTTTTGCTTGGTAATTTCAGCGGATGGTACGTTGAACAAATTTTGTTGTGCAAAACTCCTGTTGCTGTTGAAAATGACAAACATAAGCAAGACTGCCCTATACAGAGACCATTCACGTCTTGTCATCTTGATGGGAATAAATGCTTAATATCATAATTGTTTTATCAAAAATATTTACATAAGGCGTGATGGATTGTTGTAATGGCTATCTCGTACCACTAACGTATAAGCAGTGATTGACGGTTTAATGGAACACACTAAATTAAGCAAATTTTATGCCACAAGGCAATAGGCGATAAAATATGAAGTTAATCAACTGTAATTGGCTATATTCACAATGACATTAATCAGAAAAAGTAGGGACGAACGGTTGAAATAAACCTAGAGCAGGTTTATTTCAACCGTTGTGAGTGGATTGGATGATGATAAAGTCAACGCGGCTGTTTAAAATTCAATATGCACCCTGCCACTGACAATATCGACAGGCCCCCGGTCAGCGTTGTAGCCGGGGTTGGCAATATGCTGGTAATCCGCTGATAGCCAAATTGAGGGCAGTAGGTGTAATTTATAATACACATCAATGACTTGTTCTGGTTTTACGGTAAGGTAACCGTCACCGATAAAGCCATCAATGCCGCCCATGCGCAGAAATTGCGCGTGTTGCTCGGAAATCCAACTTTGGGCATAACCGATGCCTAAGCCGTCTTGTGGCCTGCCCCAGCGCAGCCCCGTCATCGTTACGCCCAAAGCCAGGGAACGATCTGAAGAAGTGTAGGAATAAACTTCCGTTTTACCGTCAGCGTACATACCCCTGAAAAACACGCCTATATCCTCGGTTAGCGCTTGTTCCAAGTTAAGTCCCACGCCCATTTTGATATTGGGCTTACGTGCCCAGCATAAATCGGGGGCGGCGGCATTATCGGACCCATAATTAAACCCCGTACAGGTCGTGGCATTCTGCGCCGGATTAGCTTGAAAAGCTGCAATCGCATCCTGCCAACTACCGACATTTTCACGGTTGCGGTAGGCCAATAATCTAACTGCCCCAGATTGTCCAAAGAGGGTGTGCTTATGCACTAATTCTGCTTGGTCGCCATAAAACTGAAAAAACCGGAAATCAAGCGGCAAGTCATTCGGGTTTTTAGGGGTCAAAAATCGTCCTAAACGAAATGCCCAATTATCATAATAAAATTCACCGACCACACCCCAGGAATAGCCTCGGGCATCTGCCGCGAAATCATAAGCCGCATGGGTCATAAAGGCCATGTTGAAGAATTGTTGCCGCAGGTTGCCAGCATAAGTATTTTGATCAAAAATATCGATCACGCTCAAATTGCCTGCGGTAAATACAAAGCGACGACTGTCAAGGTTTCCCGCCAATTGTAACGGTCCTGAAGCCACTGCTTGTGTTGCCCCCCCTAAGGACACGGTTTGCCGGTAAAAGGCGCGGGCGCGGTACCAAGTGGCGCTGACTGTGCCATTTTTTTGCAGCTCAAAGTTTTGGATACTGCCGCCCAAGCCTTTTAATCCCGACAGCGGTTCTTCTGAAATCATTTCCGGCACGGCATAAAATTCAGCTCCTTGCCAACCTTTAAAACCCATGTAGGCTGAAAAAGTGGCGGTGAAGCTGCGTTCGGCGTTAGGCGACAAGGAATTGGGCGTGCCATTCAAATTGGTGTAAGCGGCTGGAAAAGCGCTTTTCCAGCCGGAAATATAGGTCGCCTGGGCGTAGGCGTTCCACCTTTCGTCTTGCAAATCATGTAAGCCCCAATCTGATAAAGCGCCCATCATGGAAAATTCATTTCTTGCGGGTGATTTTTCTTCGGGCGTTTCAGCCAGAATAGCGCCGCTAGTGAATAGCGCGATAATGAAAAATAATAGTTTGAAAAACATCATGAAGCTAAAAATAACGGGCGTTAACCAAGAAATGCACGCCGATGCTGGCAAAATAACCCAACAAAATAACCGGAAACCATTTCAAATGTTCGCTAAAGGTGTACTGACCTTTAGCCAGACCGAGCAAACCAATCCCTGGCGCAGACCCGATGGCAAGCAAGCTACCGCCTACGCCAAGGGTGAGGGTCAGCAATAGCCATTGGCCTGGCGGAATATCTGGGTGCATGGTCAACACCGCAAACATCAGCGTGCCGTTATCAATAAATGCGGAAGAAAGGCCAATGAGAATATTGGCGGTCGTTGGGCTTAGTAGCCCGTAAAGAATGTGTGATACCGCATCCAAATAGCCGATATAACCCAGTCCGCCTATGCCCATCATGGCGCCGTAAAAAAATAACAGGGTATCCCAATATAAGGAACTTACTTCATCGGTGATATTGAGATGTTGATATTTGGCAATGCCGGTCGACATATTGGCATTGACCAAATTTTTAAACAACTGTTTGGAGCTTCGATAGGACGTGTCGGGAGATTTTTGTAAATAATAATTAAACAAATTCAATAAGGATAATCCCGCCATCATGCCGAATGCGGGCGGCATGGCCAAAAACATATCTACCCATACGGTTAGCAGGATGGTGATGCCAAACAGGCACACCACAAATTTGGCGCCCCGCTGCATGATAATGTTTTCAACTTCAATGGCAGGATAGTCTTTGGAAATAGCAAATTGCATGAACAACGCAGGCACCAAAAAATTTACTAAACAAGGCAGTAACAACTTAAAGAAATCAGTAAACTGCAACATGCCATGTTGCCAGACAAATAAGGTCGAAATACCGCCAAGAGGGCTGACTGAGCCGCCTGCGTTGGTCGCCACCACGATATTGATACAGGCCAGGGAAACAAAGTGGGCATTTTTTTTGCCTACCGCGATCACGATAGACCCCATTAATAACCCCGCTGTCAAGCCATTTAAAAACAGCGACATGAAAAAAACCAACACGCCAGTTACCCAAAATAACTGCCGGTAACTCATGCCTTTACTGAGCAACTTTACCCGCAAAGCATCAAACACTTGCATGTCGTCCATTCTGTTCAAATAGGTCATAGAGACCATGATGAAAAATAATAGCTCGGCATACGTCAATAAATTGCGGTCAAACATATCCGCAGCTAGATGTGCGTCTCCGTGTTGTTGATACACCAAGACAATGATCGTCCATATTAACCCTGCTGCCAACAACATCGGCGTGGATTTTCTGAGTGCAGTCACTTCTTCAAGCATTGCGGCAGCATAAGCCAGCACCATGATCGACAAGGACAAATAGCCAGCCCAATGTTGGGTTAAATCAAGTTGTTTTGGATCCATCACTTGCTAGGCCATCCATTTATCCTAAAAAAATCAGTTGGGCGTGAAGAAACCCGTTCGCATTGAGGATAGCCGCTAAACGATTTCAAATGAAAAAACCACTGTAATCAGGGTCATCGAAACCAAGCCTAATAGAAAGATCATTTCCGCCCAACGCTCTAAATTTACGGTAGACCGATCTAAACGGATGGATAAAAATGACAGCAGGGCACTCACCATAAACATAACGCTATCAATCGCCAATGCTTTATCAATTAGATAGCTTGCCATCCCGGGCGACATGCTTTTAACGATACTGATAACCATGATGCACACGCCTACCATTGTTGCCGAATTCGGCAAAATGTGATGCGTGAGGTCTTTGGAATTATAGATATTCATGAAGGGTGTTTTCGTTAATGGGTTTATCTTCACGATGATGTTGGTTGATAGACTTTTAGGGTAAGCTCGCTTGGAAAATAGCTTTGGGCGGCTGAACTGAATAAAATTTCCAGATATATTGAATGGCCTGATTATGTTGATTACTGAACAGATGCATTGTCTGGAGTGCTAACTCGATTCTTTGCCAGAATAAAATCAGCATGAGGGACATGCAGTAAGTTGGCTATTTTGCGTACCAGATATTCTTCTTGTGGATCTAATACGCCGTCAATAAAAGCAATCCGCCAGAGTGATTCAATTAACTGGATTTTTTGTTCCAGGCGGCATTGATTGTTAATAAGTGAGGTAAATTCAAAATAATCTGTCGCTTGCTTTCTTTGTTGTTCGGCGTCTGCAATCAAAGGGATGGCTTGTTCTTCGGTTAAGGAAAAGCTTTTTTTAACCATCGATAAAACCAATTCGCGTTCTGTTGGATCATCCTTGCCATCAATAATGATCATCTCTATAAATAAAGCGATGCTGGCGAGTTTTAATTGTGTTTCGGTATCTTCTGCGGTGGTAAAAGTTAAATGTTGTTCTAAAAATTGCTTGATTTCGTTAAGCATGTTGAAAGATTCCAAGTGTTTTCATAGCGTTCTTAATTTTGGCTAATAGCGTTGCATGGCATGTTAAGGACGAAGCACATGTTTGCTATTAATCGCTTTTATGAGGGGAGGGGGCAAATCGGTGAATTTTTTGCCCCCAACAAAACTTGAGTTATGGGTGATTTTTCATCTTGCCTTGATGATGTTCTTTCATTTGAGCATGATGGGCTTTCATGAGATCCAATTGTTGATTTTTAAGTTGCTCTTTTTTAGCAGGGTCTTTCTCAGCCAGAATTTGATTGGAAAGGTCGTGCATTATCAGCGAATGTTCTTGCATGGCTCGATAATGCTGATCTTTTTGGGCATCCGTCATGTTGCCCATCATGCCCATGTGGTCTGCTACTGCTGGCGGTTGCTGGGGATCGGCGGCATAACTGTTCATGCTCGTGAGCATTAATAAAAATATTGCAGGTACTGATAAATGTAAAGTGTTCATGGTTGTTCCTTATTATGATGGGTAATTTAAAAATAATTTTTAACGTCGATAGTTG
>JABFRM010000214.1 GCA_013141155.1 Methylococcaceae bacterium
TTGTAAATGGCAAGCCTATCCGTTTTAGAGCATAACGTAGTTTGTGTTACAAACTATGCTCAATAACGACACTATTAAGGAAATACTATGGGAAATTTTTTATTTACCCCCCAATCTGAAACCCTTAAAAAAAGGAATATTAAAATGAAAAAACAGTTATTACTTACCACGTTAATCTTAACAGTCGCCAATGTTCATGTGGCGCAAGCAAGCCTAGTCAATTATGACATTACAACGGTTTTTGACGAGCCTCAGCTTGGCAATACAACGACATTCACAGGGACATTCGCTTATGATGCCAGTACCAGCACCATATCAAATCTAAAAGGCTCATTATCCGAATCCATGACGGGTCCGCCGCAGACCCTGATACCCCTGAATTTTCAACTTAGTTCAGGCAGTGATGGCAACGGTGGCATACGTGCCAGTGTTTTTGCATTAAATACAACTGACGTTTTTTTGGGTGGGGGATTCAATTACGCTACCAGTCAAAAAACTTACGGCAACTCTAATGCCTATGTCACCATTGACTTTAATGCCTTAAACCCGACTTTAGGCGCCACTAGCCTTAGTCAATTATCTTACGGAGACTGCACCGCAGGCGGAATGATGGGGCCGACTTGCATGACTGGACACACGGGGCCTATGGGCGGAACGATGAATGCAGTGCCTTTATCGGAAACCATTACCGTTTCAGCGGTTCCTGTTCCAGCCGCCGTCTGGCTATTTGGCACTGCGCTGGCGGGTTTGGGTGTTGTTAGGCGTCGTAAATTGACGATTGCCGCTTAATATCCAGCTTAAGCTAAAGCAGTAATAAGGGGTGAGCTTTCAATCTCACCCTTTGTTTTACTGCGCATGACTTGTCGAGCCACGAATAACCCTTGGTTACGCCTAATTTTAGATGATTGCATCAAAGCGCCGAGTACAGTATGAACAACAAACCCTTATTTATGTTAAGCCTATTAGCACTGACAGCCCACCAAGCCGCTTTTGCCAAAGATGAAACCGGAAAAAGCGTATCTGATGAAGCCCCCATAGTCCTTGAAGAAATGATAGTCACTGGCACAAGTCCAGTCTCTGACATGTCAGTCAAAGATGAAATTACCAGTGAAGAAATTACGGCAAAACAAGCGCAAGTCTCTGACACTGCAAAATTATTAGAGGATACCGCCGGGGTTAGTCTTCAGGCTGGCGGCGGCGTGTCGTCATTGCCAATACTTCACGGCTTAAACGATACCCGGGTCAAAATTGATGTTAACGGCATGACCGTTAATTCAATATGTCCTAACCACATGAATCCAGCGCTATCTTATATTGACCGTACTAATATTGGTAAGATCATAATCTTACAAGGCGTTACGCCAGTCAGTATGGGTGGCGACAGTATTGGCGGAACCATTTCAGTGCAGTCAGCTGCACCCGCTTTTGCTGAACCCGGCAAAGATATTTTACTTAGCGGTAAAGCTTCATCATTCTATCGCAGTAATGGCGATGCTTTTGGTGGCAGTATTGCAGCCGGGATTGCTAACGAACATGTTAGATTAGATTACACGGGATCAGATACCCAAAGCGGAAATTACACTGATGGTAAGGGTAATACTATTAAATCAACCGGGTATGAAAACCAAAATCATGCAGCAACCCTGTCATTCAAATTTGATGATCACTTTTTAGAAATTAAGGGCGGACAGCAGCATATTCCCTTTCAAGGATTCCCAACTGCCCGCATGGACTTGACCAATAATGACAGTATTTTCGGGAATATCCATTATAAAGGCACATTTGACTGGGGTAACTTGGACAGTAAGCTATATCTTGAGAATACCAGCCATACCATGGACTATGGCTCAGACAGACAGGCCATAGTAGTGATGCCCATGGAAACACGGGGTAGAAATTTTGGCTATAAAATACAAGCCGAGCTACCATTTGGCGAACAGGATACCTTTCGTATCGGCAACGAATTTCATAGCAATTTTATCAACGACTTTTGGCCGCCTACTTCCAATATGCCAAGCATGATGGGACCGAATACCTTTATTAACCTCAACAATGCAACCAAGGACCGTCTTGGAACATTTGCTGAATGGGAGTCGAATTGGTCGGACGAATGGAAAAGCATGGTGGGGCTAAGATATGACCGCACGATGACCGATACTGGAAATGCTCAAACATACAATAATCAACTTTCTGATTATAACCAAGCCAATACCTTTAATGCCTTAAACCACCAACGAAACTTTGATACTTTTGATGTTACGGCATTAATGCAATTTACGCCTACCCTATGGAGCCAATATGATTTTGGTTACGCACGTAAAAACCGCGCCCCATCGCTACATGAACTTTATATATGGAGTACAAATCCGATGGTAATGACAATGAATGGCTGGTTTGGTGATGGTAATGGCTATGTTGGCGATATCAATCTAAAAGCGGAAACCGCACATAACATTACCTTTACAGCAAATTTTAATGACCCTAAAGCGGATGCCTGGAGTCTTAAAGTTACCCCTTATTTTAGCTATGTTGAAAATTTCATTGATGCTGACCGTTGCAGTACCTGTAAACAACCCAAGAATGGTTTCTACTACTTACAGTTTGCTAATCATGATGCGCGGCTTTGGGGTGTGGATATTACCGGCAGAGCCGATTTGTTTACAGATAAAACGTTGGGGCAGTTTTCGACCCACGCCATTATGAGTTATGTAAATGGTCAACGTACAGATGGCAATAACCTTTATCACATGATGCCGTTCAACATTAAACTGAGCCTGGATCATAAATTAGCGGGCTGGAAAAACACCCTTGAAATGCAATTTGTTGATTCCAAAAATGATGTGCAGGCAATTCGAAACGAATTGCAAACATCCTCCTATATTTTGTTGAATGCCAAAACAGGGTATCAATGGGAGCATGTGAGCATAGATGTCGGCTTAGATAACATCCTCAATAAAGAATATTATTATCCTTTGGCGGGTGCGTATATTGGCGACCAAAATGCTATGACGCTAAATGGGTCAAGACTCAACAACCAAAACCTACCTGGCACAGGAAGATCAGTGTTTGTAGGCATGACAGTTACTTTCTAAGCAATATTGATGTTTTATTAACAAAAAACGGCAAGGTGCAATTTACAAACTGCTAAGTCGAACGCAACGGTGTCCGACAGATCAGCCACTCAATTGATGCCGCCCTTGGTCGCCTTCGCCCAAACCTAAAACCCATTAAATTTAAGGAATATTAAAATGAAATCACTGATATTGTTCACCGCATTATTAATCACTATCACTAACGTTCACATGGCACAAGCAAGTATTGCCCACTACAACGTTTCAATCGTTTTTTTAGATGACACCACCTTCACCGGATCATTCAATTATGATTACTCTAACCAACAAGTGAGCAACTTGCAAGGAAAACTAGACGATGTCCTGATGGGAAATGTGGAACCCCTCAATTATCAGCTAAACGCAGGCAGTGACGGGAAAGGGGGCATCAATGCAAGCGTATACGCTTTAAATACAACGGCTATCAGCACTAACCCCCCGATAAATAACAACGCCTACGTCACTATAAATTTTAACGCCGCGAATCCAACGTTAGGCGCCACCGATCTGGCTCAATTAGCCTATATGGATTGCACTGCACAGGCACTAATGGGGTCGGTTTGTATGTACGACTTGGCTTGGCATGACCCAGTGTTTCCGATGGCAGGGGGAGCAGGCGTGCTATCGGAAACAATCACCACCAGTGACCAAGTGCCACCTGTACAGCCTCCGCAAACATCCAATCCAATAGCACCTGCCGATTGTTTGTTAAATTGGGCCGAAAAAAATTACCCACAATTATTTGCTCCCGCAGGTGCTGCTTCGCAAACGCAATCACCCTATTATTATCGCCATTACCAAAATACTAATGCGTATGTTGGCATCTCTTCGGACAATAATCATGTGTATTACTTAGGGCCAGATGGTAATTTACTGGATGCAGGGCAATTATCCACTTGGTTAACCACCGCAGGGTGTTAGTTAGTGCAATTGGAAATAAAACAATGTACTTTTGTCTGATTTGGATGGCATTAATTTAGACCAGCGCTAGATAATGACCGAACTACGTGCAACTTAAGTTTCCTGGAATAGTCCGAAAAAAATTCGCTATGGTTAAAATCTAATCCCATTTAGGTAAAACTATAAACCTAAAAACCTCAGTTGATGAGTGTTGTAGTCTATTCATGCTAAGATCGTCGACGCATGAGTGGACTACAACACATTCACTGCGACTGGGTTGACCATTAAAAACCTTTCTGATTAGCCAGATGCTTCAGCCAACCCCGTCATACTGGCAGGGATGCCAGTATCCAGTCACATGGATGTGAATGTACGACTTGGCATCGAGCGACAGGGCACTGGAAAGTTACCCTCCATGGCTTTGGATTCTGGCATCCCTGCCGGAATGACGAACCTTTTGATGCTGGCTGAAGCATCTGGCTCACCAGGAAAATCTTTGAGTTACCCGTTAACCAGACATCCCTAAAAAAGAGCTATTAAAATGAAAAACCACTTATTGCTTAGCGCATTGCTCCTAACAATCACCAATGTTGACGTGGCACAGGCAAACCCAGTCAACTATGACATTACAGAAGTTTTTAACGAACCTCAGCTTGGTAATACGACGATATTCACAGGGTCATTCACTTATGATTCCAGTACCAACCAAATATCAAATCTGAAAGGTTCATTATCCGAATCCATGACCGGCCCCCCGCAGACCCTAATACCTCTGAATTTTCAACTTAGCTCAGGAAGCGATGGGAATGGCGGCATTCATGCCAGTGTTTTTGCGTTAAATACAACTGACGTTTTTCTTGGCGGGGGGTATGATTATTCTCAAAGCGAAAAAACAGCCGGTAACGCTAATGCCTACGTCACCCTAGATTTTAACGCCAAAGACCCTACGTTAGGAGCCACCAGCCTCAGTCTATTATCATACGGAGACTGCACTCCGGGCGGAATGATGGGGAAAGTTTGTATGACGGGACACACTGGGCCGCGGGGGGGGACGATGAATGCAGTTCCCTTATCAATTACTGTTGCAGCCACTACACCAACTTCTATACCAACTTCTGCACCAACCTCTGTGCCAACCTCTGTGCCAACCTCTGTGCCAACCTCTGTGCCAACCGTTGTGCCAACCGTTGTGCCGACATCTATACCCATACTTACAATACCCAATATACCGGTTATTAAAGTAACACCAAGCTCTATAGCGACGGCCGGCACTGTAATGACGATACTGTTCACCCAAGAAGCCGATGTGTCCTATAAATTATGTTACGGCATTGCTTCTGGTAATTATTCAACAGCATGCTTAAACGTCAATTCACCGTTTAACTTTACCCTGGCGGATAATATGAATGTCTTTGGCGCGGTAAAAGCCATTGCAGGACAAAGCGCAAGTGGCTTTTCTAATGAACTGCACATTGTTGCTGGCGAAAATGCTGTGTACGATGTAAATACCTTATTATTGAACATTCAGGATGTACAGGTACAAAATCAACATTATCAGGTTCAATTACTATTTCAAGATAATCAGTTCATTTTGAAATCAGCTAAACCCCTGATCTCGCAACAGCATAACCAACCCGCAGCGTATGATACTGACACCCTGAATTTAACGATTCCCAGAGCACAGGCACAAGGAAAATACTATAAAGCGGTACTGCATAATACCGGTGATTTCAAATTCCAACTTGATCAACAATTGGAAATTAGGTGAGTTTTGATTACTGTTTGCTCATCAACTGACCTGATTATAAAGCTGCTCCAGCTAAGGATTCCGTCAAAAATAACTTCCCCCTTTGAAAAAGGGGGATCGAGGGGGAGAGCAAAGCGAGGGGGCTGCATCTAATAAATCTCCCCTACCCCCCTCTTTTTCAAAGAGGGGAACTGAGTGGCTACCCAGCAAGAACATTCACAAATCAGGAAGTTATTTTTAGCCAAATCCTAAGCCAAAAATATCGTCATCTCGGCAATCCCTGTCGAGATGACGTTGTTACTGAAGCATCTTAATAATCAGGTTAGCTGATGTGTCGGTAGTTATGTGTTTTAAAAAACGGCTAAGCCGAAGCTTAGCTTTTTTGCTGCACAGTTCGATTCTGCGGCTATTCTTTAAAACCACCGACCGCTTCAGGGCCTGGCACAATGGTTGATTCCCCGCGTACAAACCGAGCCAACTCATAAGCTTCACTGAAATAACTATAGTAAACATGCCCATAGTTAAAGGATACAGTTAAGTTATAATCCTGGCCAGGATCGCGGCCAAGATTAGTGCTGCTCCAATAAACGCCGCCTGGCGTAAACGGAAACACTTCTTTAGATAAGGTAGGTTTTTGATAATCTCCATAACAAGCATTGCCGCTGATATTCCAATAATTAGGCTTGGCGGTGCTGCAATAAACCAACGATTTTAATTCGTCAATACTGGGCAACCGCCAGTCTGTATGTCCTGCAAAGCTTAATTCATAAGCTATGCGCGCTGCATTTTCCCAGCCTATTGCAGAGCCGAGGCCGGTACAGGCGCTACCATTCCAAGTTTGCCCAAAACTGCACCGCGTCCATTGCAAACCCGTTTGCTTGTCGGTAACTGTCCCGTCGTTATTAATGGTGTAACGTTCTTTCGGAGTAACAGCTTCCAAGGGATCAGTTTTTAGCGCGGTGTCAACTTCCGTAGCGGTTGCCAGCTTGAAGACCCAATTTCCGTCATGCACTAAAGTTACGGCATATACTTTACCTAAAGCACTTAAGTTCGGAATAGTTAGAATGCTACTGGCTGCGTCAAAACTGGGATAAATATCAGGAACAATACCGGCGTAAGAAGCCGATTTTTGTAATTTAAATTGATAACCGCCCTGATCAACCAGTTCAGCTAATAAATAATCGCGACCTGCTTTTACTACGGGTATGGTCAATAGGTTTTTGGCAGCATCATAAGTGGATTGGCTTAAAGGGTCTTGGCTTGCGGTCGCTGTGCCCATGAACAGTAAACAGGCGAATAATGATGTTTGTTTCACTGACTTTGCTCCATTGATTATAAAAGTTACTTGGCTAAAGCCACAGGATAGTTGGGATGTTGTGGATTAACGGTTAATTTTTGTCCTGATTATAAAGATGCTCAAGCCAAGCCAAAACATCGTCATCTCGGCAATCCCTGCCGAGATGACGATGTTACTGAAGCCTCTTTATAATCAGGATTTTTGCTGCCTCGGATCAACGACTAAATCCATCGTTTCTAGTGGAATGATTCCTAACGGCGCCTCAGCACGTAGGTGTCAAATTTCACTGGGTCATTATGATCGGAGTATGAATAATCTTAAACTTATCAGGTGATAATTTTAAACAACTCGGTGGGTAGTTTATACCAGTAATTACTTATAAACCCTATATTAAGGTCACAATGCAAGCACCCTGACATGAAAACACTATAGGCGTTTAACCCAGCATAACTGGCAACATGGTCTTATCCACCACCCGTCGCATCACAAAGCTGGAATGCACCCCCGCTACACCGCTGATGCGCGTGATACGATTAAGCAACAACGCCTGATACGCCTCCATATCCGCCACCAATACTTTCAGTTGATAATCAGCATCATGTCCTGTTATCAGTAAGCATTCCAACACTTCCGGTATCTCCGTAATTTTCGCTTCAAAATTTTCAAAGCGTTCTGGCGTATGCCGATCCATCGAAATATGAATCAACGCCATTAAACTCAACCCCAGCTTTTTGGCATCCAAATGCGCTCGGTAACCTGCGATCAAGCCCGATTCTTCCAGTATGCGTACCCGCCGCAGGCAAGGCGATGGCGACAGGCTAATCCGATCCGCCAAGTCTTGGTTGCTGATGCGACCTTCTACCTGAAGTATCTGTAAAATTTGTAAATCGTAGCGGTCTAGTTGCATAGTATTCTCTATTGCTAATATATAAGATATATTATGCCAATAAGTAACTATTTAAAAGCATATTATTGCCCATAATCGCTTAAATGCACTGATATACGCAAGCACTTGCGGGCAGTTTTAGCCTAACATAACGCCTTAAATCAGCTCGTCATCTTTTAGGAGTTACCATTATGTTGCAAACCCCTCAACACAAATACCCCGCCTTTCCACCGATTAATCTTACAAATCGACAATGGCCTAGCAAAACCAACACCCATGCGCCTATCTGGATGAGTACCGATTTGCGTGATGGCAACCAAGCGTTGTTTGAACCGATGAACAGGGATGCGAAGTTGCGTTTGTTTCAGATGCTCTGCGCGATTGGTTTTAAAGAAATTGAAGTGGCGTTTCCATCGGCATCGAAAACCGAATTTGATTTCGTGCGCCAATTGATTGAAGACCAACACATTCCGGTAGACGTCAGTCTTGAGGTATTGACCGCTGCGCGTGAACCGTTAATTTGTCGCACCATGGAATCGCTTAAAGGCGCGCGCCGGGCGATTGTGCATGTATATAACGCTACTTCAAAGCCATTCCGCGATGTCGTATTTGGCATGACTAAAGCGGAAGTGATCGCGATGGCAGTGAATGCCGTGCTGTTAGTCAAGCAGTTGGCGGCGGCACAACCGGAAACAATATTTCAGCTCCAATATAGTCCAGAGCATTTTTCGGCGACTGAACTCGATTTTACCTTGACGATCTGCAATGCGGTGACAGAAGCTTGGGGTGCAACACCTGAGAACAAAGTCATCTTAAATTTACCGAGTACGGTTGAAATGTCTACGCCTAATGTTTATGCAGATCAGATTGAATGGATGCACCGCAATTTGGCG
>JABFRM010000149.1 GCA_013141155.1 Methylococcaceae bacterium
CTGGCGGTAATCAAGAAATTATCGCGCATTTGCAAGCGGCAATTATTAAGCGCACCGAGCAATTAATCTTCTTATGGGGGGCTGCGGGTTTAGGTAAGAGCCATTTGCTGCACGCCAGTTGCCAGCTTGCACACGAGCAAGGGCATAGTGCGTTCATTATTAATTTAAATCCTGAACAATTACCCGACAGTAGTATTCTGGACGATTTGGATGCCATAGACAGTGTGTGTGTCGATAATATTGATGCAATTGCTGGGGTGAGCGAATGGGAGCAGGCCTTTTTTAATTTTTTTAATCGCCATCGGGATAATGATCAACAGTTGATTTTATCTGCTGCCAGTCCGCCCAATTATTTAACTGTGCAATTAGCGGATTTAAAAACCCGTTTAAACTGGGGTTTAACGCTAAAGCTAAAAGCCTTAACCGATGCCGATAGCATGGGAGCATTGCATTTTAAAGCCGATAGCTTGGGTTTTGAGATTAGTCCGCAGGTGGGGCGGTTTTTATTAACGCATTTTTCCCGTGACCTGCCGTCGCTCTGGGCGCTGTTAGACCGGTTAGATCAAGCTTCGCTAGCCGCTAAACGTAAGCTGACGCTGCCTTTTTTAAGGCAATTGTTAAAAACATCCCCTGATTTATAGCGGGTGTTAGAATGTCGCTGCTGGCGCAATGGTTGGTTAAATATTGAAATAATCGACAGTTATTCACAAGATGGTTTTGACTAATTGCGTTATTTAGATATAATGCCGAGTTACACTAATAAGCGAGCGTGGCGGAATTGGTAGACGCGCTGGATTTAGGTTCCAGTGGTTATCCGTGAGAGTTCGAGTCTCTCCGCTCGCACCATTAGTATCAAGTAAAAAATTAGCGCAATCTTGTGTTAATTTGCCAATTCGTTTAGCCGAACTTTCGGTATCTTATCTATAATGCAATCCTAATATTTTTAAACGTGTGAGGTAGAGAAATGCAAGTTTCTGTCGAAAAGACATCAGAATTAAGTAGAAAAATGATCGTTAGCGTTCCAGAAGCTATTATTCAGGAAAAGGTCGCTGAACGTTTAAAAACATTAGCCCGTGATGTCAAAATCGATGGTTTTCGACCTGGTAAAGTGCCTCCCCATGTCATTAAAAAAATGTATGCTGCGCGAGTTCGCAATGAAGTGACTGGAGATTTGATACAGTCCACGTATGCTGAAGCGATAAACGAGCAAAAATTACAACCGGCGGGATATCCACAGATTCATTCGACAGAGGATGATGACAGTGGCTTTAAATACACGGCTGAGTTTGAAGTTTATCCTGAAATTTCATTGGCGGGCATGACGAAGCTTAATATTGCTCGTCCTGTTGCAGCGGTAGAAGACGCTGATATTGCTAACATGATGGTTAGGTTGCGGCAGCAGCGACAATCTTGGCGAGTGGTCGAACGTAATGCGGCTGATACTGATCGTATTACACTTAATTTTACGGGGGAAGTGGACGGTGAAAGCTTTACCAATGGTAAAGTTGAGGGCTTTCAGGTTGAAATTGGTACTAACAAAATGGTACCTGGATTTGAAGCTAATTTGCTGGGTTTGGCCGCAAATGCCCATAAAACCTTTGAAGTTACGTTTCCTGAAGATTATGGTAACGAAAAATTGGCCGGTAAATTGGCTAAATTCGATGTTGAGGTAGTAAGCGTTGAAGAGATCGTATTGCCCGAAATAGATGCTGAGTTTGTTAAAGCTTATGGTATAGAAAGTGGCGATGTTGACTTATTTAAAACCGACGTCACTGCAAATATGGTGCGCGAGCTGAAACGGGCTTTGCAGGATAAATTGAAAACCAGGGTGATGGACGCTATTAATAAAGCAGTCCCAATCTCTGTGCCGAATGCTTTGGTGCATAATGAAATTAGACAGTTAATTAAACCTTATGCAGAAAATGCTAAAAAGCAGAATATTAAGTTAGAAGATTTGCAATTGCCGCAAGAAGCTTTTGAAACCGAGGCTAAGCGGAGAGTTGCATTAGGGTTGATTTTAGCCGAAATCATTCGGTCTAAAGAGATAAAATTGGATCCTGCTAAAGTTCGCGAAACCGTTGAAGAATTAGCGCAAAGTTATGAAGATTCACAGCAAATAGTCACTTGGTATTATCAAGATAAGACTAGATTGGCTGACATTGAGCAAATGGTGCTTGAAAATATGGTTGTCGATGCGGTGGTTGCAGAAGCAACGGTAACCGATGAGAACATCAATTTTGATGCGGCGATGAATAAAGAGCAAAATTAGTTAAGGGGTCTTAATGTACAATTTACAGAGCATAAATAAAGCAGTAACACCGCAAGCTGCTGGTGGTTTAGTGCCGATGGTGATTGAGCAAACTGCGCGCGGCGAGCGTTCTTATGATATCTATTCAAGACTATTAAAAGAGCGGGTCATTTTTTTGGTAGGCCAGGTGGAAGATTACATGGCGAACTTGGTGGTTGCCCAGTTATTATTTTTGGAGTCAGAGAATCCCGATAAAGATATTCATTTGTATATTAATTCACCGGGTGGTTCAGTAACAGCCGGTATGTCTATTTATGATACGATGCAATTTATTAAACCCGATGTAAGCACCATGTGTATCGGACAAGCGGCGAGCATGGGCGCGTTGTTGTTGACGGGCGGCGCTAAAGGCAAGCGCTATTGTTTGCCGCATTCGCGTATGATGATTCATCAACCGCTGGGTGGTTATCAGGGGCAAGCATCCGATATTGATATTCACGCCCGCGAAATTTTGTCGATCCGCGATAAACTGAATAAAGTATTGGCGCATCATACCGGCCAGCCGATCGAGAAGATTCAACAAGATACCGATAGGGATAATTTTTTAAGTGCGCAAGATTCGGTTAATTATGGTTTGATTGATGCAGTATTGACCAGTCGTGAACTTAATACCGATAAATAAGCAATGATGATTTTGGCTTTAAATAAACGAAAATATCACACATCAAAGTGTTTGCGGGAGTCTAATGTATGAGTAATGACAAGAAGAGCAAAAGTTCAGAGAAATTGTTGTATTGTTCATTCTGCGGAAAAAGTCAGCATGAAGTCAGAAAGTTAATCGCAGGCCCATCCGTTTATGTCTGCGATGAGTGTGTTGAACTGTGCAACGATATTATCAAAGAAGAACTACAGGATGAAGTTGTAGTCGAAAACCCACAATTGCCAAAGCCCAAAGAAATTAAGGCCGTATTGGATGAATACGTGATCGGTCAGGAAGGTGCTAAAAAAATCCTGGCAGTTGCCGTCTATAACCATTACAAACGCTTACGCAGTCAATCGACTAAAAATGACATTGAACTGGGTAAAAGTAATATTTTATTGATAGGGCCTACCGGTTCAGGTAAAACGTTATTGGCGGAAACTTTGGCGCGCTTGTTGGATGTTCCTTTTGCCATTGCCGATGCCACTACGTTAACTGAAGCAGGCTATGTCGGTGAAGATGTTGAAAACATCATTCATAAGATTTTGCAAAAATGTGATTATGATGTCGAAAAAGCGGAATCTGCGATTGTGTATATCGACGAAATTGATAAAATTTCCAGAAAATCCGATAACCCTTCTATTACTCGGGATGTTTCCGGTGAAGGTGTGCAACAAGCGTTGCTGAAATTGATTGAGGGGACGATTGCCTCGGTGCCGCCGCAAGGGGGGCGTAAAAATCCGCAGCAAGAGTTTTTGCAGGTGAATACGGCGAATATTCTGTTTATTGTCGGCGGTGCTTTTTCAGGCTTAGATAAAGTGATTAAGGCTCGTTCTGAGAAAGGCGGTATTGGCTTTTCAGCAGAAGTAAAAACCAAAGATGACAGTAAAAATGTCGGGCAGTTATTTGCGGAAGTGGAAGCGGAAGACTTAATTAAATATGGCCTTATTCCTGAATTTGTGGGTCGTTTGCCGGTGGTGGCAACCTTGGAAGAGTTAGATGAAAAAGCCTTGATTCAGATTTTAACCCAGCCTAAAAATGCACTTATTAAGCAATATAAGCATTTGTTTGAAATGGAAGGGGCAGAGCTTGAATTTAGGGGAGATTCGTTATCGGCGATTGCCCGTAAATCTATGGAAAGAAAAACTGGTGCCAGAGGATTAAGGACCATCGTTGAAAATGTTTTGTTAGATACCATGTATGAGCTACCCTCGGATGAAAATATCACTAAAGTTGTGGTGGATGAGGGGGTGATATTGGGTCACAGCAAGCCATTATTGGTTTATGTTAATGAGCAAAAATTGGCGGCTTCAGACGGTTAGGAGCATCGTTAAATGCGTATAAAAAGGAGGCTTTAAGTCTCCTTTTTTATGTATGGGCTATGGTAATAATTTTATGGGTGAGGGCAGGTTATGCAAAAAATAAAAGTGCTGTTTGTGTGTATGGGCAATATTTGCCGTTCACCGACGGCTGAAGGGGTGTTTACACAGTTAGTGGCGGAGCAAAAGCTGCAAGCTTTTTTTGAGATTGATTCAGCCGGAACCCATGCTTATCATGTGGGTGCGCCGCCAGATTTGCGCGCGCAAAAAGCGGCAAATGAAAGAGGACTAGATTTATCAAAGCAGCGCGCACGTAAAGTAAGGCTCGAAGATTTTGAAACGTTTGATTACATTCTGGTCATGGATGGCAATAATTATGATTTGCTTATGGAAGAGTGCCCAGTAGAGCAGCAGCACAAAGTACAGTATTTTTTAAATTATGAACCTAGTTTAAAAACCCGTGATGTCCCTGATCCTTATTATGGCGGGCAATATGGCTTTGAAAAGGTTTTGGATCTGACTGCTGCTGCTGCCTTGGGTTTTTTAAGCGTGGTCAAGGCAGAACGCGCTATCTAGGCAGCATAATCTTGATTTGAGAGAGGGTTTGAAAATGGGCATAGTATCGAATACGGTTAATTATCTGGATGGTGAAACCGTGCTGGAAGCTTTTTTTGCTGTTGATGAGGCAATCGTTGGCCAAAGGCCTGCGGTGTTGATTGCCCACATGTGGGGGGGTCGGGATGATTTCGTCGCAGAAAAAGCTAAACAACTGGCAGCATTAGGGTATGTTGGTTTTGCTTTGGATATGTACGGTAAAGGCGTGCTGGGTACCAATGCTGAACAGAATGGCGCGTTAATGCAGCCTTTTATGCATGATCGGGGCATGCTCCAAAAACGGATTAATGCTGCATTGCAGGCATTGCGTTTGTTACCGTGGGTCGATGTTAGCAAGATTGCGGCGATTGGTTATTGTTTTGGGGGCTTATGTGTGTTGGACTTGGCGCGTTCCGGTGCGGATGTGTTGGGGGTGGTTAGTTTTCATGGATTATTGGATGCACCTGAAGACCTTCAAAACCAACCGATTAAAGCCAAAGTATTAGCGCTTCACGGTCATGAAGATCCCTTGGCACCTGTCGCTAAGCTGCAAGCCTTGCAGCAGGAAATGACCTTAGCCGACGTTGACTGGCAGGTGCATGTCTATGGGCATCAAGTGCATGCGTTTACCAATCCGCGCGCCAATGACCTTCCCACCTATAAGTACAACGCCGTGGCTGATCAACGTGCTTGGTGTGCGATGCAACATTTTTTAAGAGAGTTGTTTGGCTAAGGGCTATTGGAAATTCTGCTCTTTATCGCTGCTATTGACTGTTAAGTTTAAAATAAATCACTGTTTCCTTATTCCTCAAACACCTTTTCAATAATCCCCAGTTAGTTATTGGCATTACTCTCATTGGTGCGTCCAATGTTCAAGATGCCCCATTCTGGTGCAATTTTCAGCATCTCTCTATCACAATCCGCCTAAATAGCTATTTCCTGAAAGTTGGCACGCTCTATGCTTTAAGGTAAATGAATACTTAATTTTTATCCGTGTAGGAGTGTCAATATGAAGCTGATAACAGCAATCGTAAAGCCCTTTAAATTGGACGATGTGCGTGAAGCGTTGTCTGATATAGGGGTTTCTGGGGTAACCGTAACCGAAGTGAAAGGCTTCGGACGCCAAAAAGGTCATACCGAACTTTATCGTGGCGCGGAATACGTGGTGGATTTTTTACCGAAAGTGAAAGTGGAAATTGCGATTAGCGATGCGCAAGCAGAACTCGCTATTAATGCTATTTGCAAAGCCGCGAATACTGGCAAAATCGGCGATGGTAAAATTTTTGTTACCAATTTGGAACATGTCGTTCGCATTCGTACCGGTGAAACCGGCGAAGAAGCTATTTAAAGGAGCCTGGGATGAATAAGCAAAAAATCAGTTTATGGGGTGTAAGCCTCCTGTTATTGACAGGTGGATTTACTGGGGCAGTATGTGCCGAAGAAATAGCCGCAGTTGTCGCGGCGACGCCTGTTCCACCCGTTGCCAATAAAGGCGACACTGCTTGGATGATTATGGCAACGGTTTTGGTCATTTTGATGGTTATTCCCGGTTTGGCGCTGTTTTATGGTGGTATGGTGCGGGCTAAAAATATGCTGTCGGTGTTAATGCAGGTGTTTGTGATTTTTTCAATGATGGCGATTTTGTGGGCAATTTATGGCTACAGCATTGCCTTTACTGAAGGCAATGCCTTTTTTGGCGGCATGGATAAATTATTCTTGAAAGGTATTACGCCAGATTCAATGGCGGCAACTTTCAGTAAGGGTGTATACGTGCCTGAATATATTTACGTGGCTTTTCAGCTCACTTTCGCAGCGATAACACCTGCCTTGATTATTGGTGCCTTCGCGGAACGGGTTAAATTTTCCGCAGTATTGGTGTTTATGTTGATCTGGTTTACCTTTGCTTACCTGCCGATGGCGCACATGGTCTGGTATTGGGCAGGCCCTGATGCGTACACTGATGCGAAAGCGGGTGAAGCGGCGGCGGCTACTGCGGGCTTTTTGTTTCAAAAAGGTGCCTTGGATTTTGCTGGCGGAACGGTGGTGCATATTAATGCCGGTATTGCAGGTTTGGTCGGTTGCTTAATGATTGGTAAACGCATTGGTTTTAAAAAAGAATCATTGGCGCCACATAGCGTTACCCTGACTATGGTGGGTGCTTCGTTATTATGGGTCGGTTGGTTTGGATTTAACGTGGGATCTAATCTGGAAGCCAATGGCTTAGCGGCTTTAGTCTTTGTCAATACGCTGCTGGCAAGTGCTGCGGCAACGTTAGCCTGGACAGGTGCAGAGTGGTTGATACGCGGCAAACCCAGTATGTTAGGGGGTGCCTCTGGTGCCATCGCTGGATTGGTGGCGATTACGCCCGCGTGTGGTTGGGCAGGGCCGATGGGCGCGATTGGTTTGGGATTGGTGGTGGGTGTGGTGTGTTTTTGGTCGGTGACCAGTCTGAAAGCTAAGCTGGGCTACGATGATTCTTTAGACGCATTTGGTGTGCATGGCGTCGGCGGTATTATCGGCGCCTTGGGGACAGCGGTAGTTGCCAATCCAGCCTTGGGCGGCACTGGCGTGTGGGATTATGTCACTAACAGCGTTGCCGAATATAGCTTTATGACGCAATTTATCAGTCAAAGTTGGGGCGTGTTGGTGTGTATTGTTTGGTCGGGCTTGGTCTCGTTTATCGCCTATAAATTTGTCGATATTGTGATCGGTCTGCGCGTGAGTGGTGAAGTTGAGCGAGAAGGTCTGGATGTTACTGAACATGGCGAGTCGGCATATCATAATTGATGGTGTGCAAGTAACGCGTGCCAAGGTAGTACCTTGACACGCGTTACTTGAGCCTAAAGTCCTTTTTGCAATCCTGGAACGCCGATGCGTTGTATTAACAGCGCATTTTTACCTTTTTCATAAGGTGGGATATTGCCGGTTTTTTGCCAAAGCCTAAAAGCCAAGGCGTAAGAAAGTACACGTATCGGATAATCGCGTGGTAATCGCTGTAAATAAGGTTGGATGGTGATAAAGTCGGTTACACCATATTTTTGCATGATAAAACGCAGTCCCCCATTGGTAGGGCCGATGTTGTAGGCCAGCAAGCCTAAAAACAAATCGCCGTGCATTTCTTTTAGATAATAGCTGAGCGTGGCGGCGGCGAGGTAAGTGTTATGCTGTGCGTCATCCAGCGAGAGCTTAGTCAGCTTCAGGTGTTTGGCCGCAATGTCCTCGACGGCCTTGGGTACGCGGGTAATCTGGAATAAGCCGTGACCGCCATCAAAGCTATCTCTGGGTAAAAAAGAGGATTCGGTGGCAGCTACGCCTTGCAACAGGTTGGCGTCGAGGTTAAATGCTTTAGCCGCCGCAATGATGACTGTCTCATAGGGCTGGGCCCTGCTCACTAAAGTATGCAGTTGTGACGAGCTGTAACGGCGGTAGGCGGCATAAACTTGATGGCTAAGCGTTACGCGACCCGCTTCCTGTTTGCCGCCAACTAAGGTACGAAACTGTCCAAAAGAATGGCTAAATTGATCCTGTAAGGCAAACCCGCCAATAATCAGGGCAAAACTAAGCGACAGTAGTGGCATTAGCCAGGGTGACTTTAGATTTAATATTTTGCGGAGGTTTAACCAGGACAGTAATGCCGCAGATGCCATGAAAATGAAGGCCAGCAGGCTCATGGCAAATGGCAGTAGATGGGCAAAAAAACCTGTCCCTGAAAGCAAATTGCCGAAATAGCCTAACATGACGATGATCGCGATTACCGCAACAACCGCTAATCCCGCTATTTCCAGGCCAAGCATCAGCCATTTATATTTTAGAAATACGGCGGAAACTTTAGTTTTGTTTTTACGGGGTTTTCGCGGGGCGGATGGGCGATTGGGTTTTGGTGCGGGTGCATCAGTTTGATGCACCAAAAGCGTTCGTTTCAGCGCCGGTTTATTCGTCATCGTTAAATGCAGTCATTGTAGATTTTATGG
>JABFRM010000119.1 GCA_013141155.1 Methylococcaceae bacterium
TATTATTGGCAGAGCGTTTTTCTTCACGATTCCAGTTGCCGTGATCGGGCAACTCTCTGGAACTTTGCTCTTTAAGCATTTGCGCCACGTTGTTTTCGCACTGTTGCAAAAAAACCCGCATAAAAACCCCGTCAGTCCACTGCGTGTTAACGGGGACTTCACAGCTCATGAGACTTTCAGGCAGGGGGAAATCTGCTCGATAGCGGCATAAGGCGGCCAACCTATTCCAAAAAAATTCCGCATCGTGCCATTTTCTTAAAAGTGCCTCCAGCTCAGTTTGCGTTGCAGGCAAAGCTTCCATTTTGCCATTGCCAGTTTGCATTAACCGTTGCCCCCAACGTGCCACACCTTCCATAAACCACATATTGTTGTAAGGCACATAAGAAAACTGGAATAGATGCACTAACTCGTGCATCGGCGTTGCCGTCGATGCCTGCAAACCGCGATGCAAGATTAATCTTAACGATTTACCAATAAATTTGGTATCTTGCAAAATCGCAGGCTCAATTAAAAAAACCGTTGCGGAAGCTATGCCATGCTCAACCGCAATATCATCCAGAAAAACATCAATGTACCGAGCGCCCTGGGCATGAAAAATGCCCCCTGTGAATAAATCACGAAAACCAAGCGCTTCAACCAGAATCGCATACGCCACTAGCAGTTTTTGCAAAAGGTGGATAATGTAGTCTGGCATGCCGTCAGCATCACTGTCGGTCAAATCAGCAGGCGAATATCGATTGCCATTAACCGTGAAAAAGAAGCGGAATTGTTGGTATATAAATACCCGACCATACGGATGGTCTGTATTCTCTTGAGCCAGTAATTGCCCATATTCTAAAATTGCTTGCTTCGTTATACGCATCACACTATTTTATTGACGAACGCTTTAATACGTTCATAATCTTCAATATAATCCACTTCCGCCCAAAAACGCCCGGCTATATCATTTACATATACCTCTTTACCGGTTTCTATGGTCCGGTAGATAATATCTTCCCACCAACAGTGATAATCTTCTCCGGCAACTGCATCAATCACCTGCTGCCTAAACAACATTAAATCTTGCTGATTTAACTTGCCAATGCCAACGTATTCGCCGGTGGTTTCCTCATTAGTCAATTGTTTGCCATATTTTTTCAACAGCTTGCCCTGCCACTGAAAGCGGTAATCCGCCTCTGCAATACGGCTACTATCACTCAACAACACGGGTGAATGCGTTTCTTGCAAAATAACATCCAGAACTGCATCTTCCATAAACACGTCGCCATTCATAATTAACAGGTCATCACCGGTCAAAAAATCCCGCGCAAACCAAGTTGAAGAAATCGAATTAGCGACACGGTAAAACGGATTAAAATAACGGGCATATTGAAAGCCTTCCAATGCCTGATGAATATATTTTTCCTGATAGCCCGTCACCAGGGCGATATTGGTTAAGCCCTTACGATTAAGTAATTCAAAGGTTTTTTTGATTAACGGCTTACCTTGTACATCCACACAGCATTTAGGTTGGTTTTGCAGATGTCGGCTAATTCTACTGCCAACCCCTGCGGCCATAATTAAAACTTTCATCGTTGCACCTGATAGAAATCAAATAATGCGTTAATTAAAATATCGGTATATGCCTCTGTCATATCACCCATGTGCGCAACTCTAAATAGCTTTTCTTTTAAATCCCCCCCATTAGGCGCGACTATCACATTATGCTGGCTATCCAGAAAAGCCACTATATCAGACGCTTTAATAGCGTCTAATGGTGTTAAGGCAGTCATGGCATTCGGCATATAGGGGGAATAGGGTTTTAGGGGTAACGGTGTGATGGCCGCCCGAAAGTAATCGGCAATGACTTTGACCTGATGTTGTTCCGCCTGTATGCCACGCGCCATAATCTGCGATAATCTTAAATGTAACTGTAGAATAATGGTAATCGCGGGTGTGAATGGCGTCTGCCCGCGTAAACCGTCATCTAAGTGACTCTGAAAATCAAAGTAATACGATTGCCCGGACTTTACTTTTTGTAATGCCTTAGGGGATAAAATCACCATGGCTAAGCCAGGCGGCAAAGCTAAGCCCTTATGCGATGATAAGATTAAAGCATCAATCGCTTGCGCCTGCATATCAATCTCATCAGTAACAAACAGACTGATCGCATCGACGATATTTAATAGCTTATATTTTTTACAAAACGCACCAATCGCTTTTAAGTCATACAATAAACCAATGCTAGTTTCATGCGCATTAATCAATAATGCTGTAGCCTCTTTAAAGGTTTCTAAGCTATCAGTATTGGCTAAATTAGTCGCATTTACTTTAACGTTATAAATGGGTCTTTGATGTAAATGGCAAATATCCACAAAGCGCTGCCCAAAACTCCCGCCATTAATAACAATACTCTGCTCTTGAGTCGTTAATAAATTAATGACCGAAGCTTCCATAGCCGCGGTGCCAGAGGCCGTTAAAAAAATAACGCGACTGCCTTCAGGTGCATGCGCTAGGGTCAATAAATGGCGTTCACATGTACGCAATATTTCCGAAAACGCCTGATTACGAAAATAAGGCGGTTGCACAGCACCTAACGCTAAAATATCCGGTGACATTTTTACAGGGCCTGGCACAAACAAATATTTTTCAGGTGCAATGGGCATGTTCTTTATCGTTTAGTGAATAGTTAAGGCCTTTAAAAAAAGCGCTATTTTATTTTTGAATAGACGACTATTTTTAAAGTCAATTAAGGCATGATAAATAGCGGCATTACACGGCTCTATAAAATTTCCGCAATCAACGGAACACCATCCCAGCCCCCAGTTTCGATATTTAATATCGAGGGATTCAGGAAATATAAATTGTTGCTTAATATCAGCAAGCATTGCTTCCTGCATTTTAATGATTTTATAATTTTCATCATTTTTAGTATATTTAACTAAGCCAATATGTAAATGTTGAGTGGCAACTTCAATATGCAATATATATTCATCATGGCCAAAGTGATAAAAGCTACCAAAAAGCTGCTTTTTTTCTTGATTTTTAATATTGTCATGATTATTAAACCACTGATGACAAAACTCTTTTGAATAAATATAACTTTGATGGCCACTTACAGCTAATGAATGGTTAATATTTTTAATAAGCTTATTTTCAATAACCACATCTACATTAGAAAAAAAATACATTAACAACGCCGCCCTTAATTCTCGATAATTAGCACACTGTTCATGCCATTTTTGATAGTCTGCTTCGTTAATTGCATAACGATTACAGGCTGCCAACACGGGCAATCCATTCGCTACCGCTTCAAAAACCAGCAACACCCGATATTGCAACACATCACTTTCGGTTAATTTTAGCTGCTTTATCGCAGGATCAAATTTATCCTTATCCTTATAATTTAACAATTTATCAGAAACACGGCCTAAATATAAATAAGCACTACCAATAATAAATAATAAATCACCCGCTTTAATATCACTCATCAAATAGTCAGTCAGCGCATCTAAATCGTCTGTATGCGTCACTAAAAGTGTTTTATCAGTGAGCTGCTGATGCACATATTCCATATAATTACCGGTGGTGTAAAGTCGCGCTATTGGGCTATTATTAATTAATTCAGCTAATTGCCTATGGACTTCCTGCGTCCACTCACCATCTTTTTTAACCGAAACACCACCTACCAGCGCTACAATCTTGCCCTTTACGTTAAAATTTTTAAGGTCATTAAATGCTGAACGCATTCCTTGGATGCCGCCACGCCTACTTTGGTCGTAAAATAAAACCTCGCCCTCTTGCTTAGTGAGCTTGAGTAATCGCCCCATGGTTTCAAAAGGTTCTAAATCTGCATAATTTTTAGCCGCTTGTTGGATGTCATAGCCCGATTTTTTTATGGTTAATAATATCCCCACACTCATCAAGGGCGCATGCTGCTGAAATAATGGCAAAAAATAGTCCACGCGCTCGCCGTCAATGACGGCGGACAAGTCCCAGCCTAGACGTTCTTGATTAATGCTGGCGCTTTCCAAATAGGCGTGGTTAGCACTTGCTTTGCCATAGGTTAAGATGGTCAGCCCAGGTTTTCTAAGTCGAATGGCTGCCACTAAGCCTAAATAATAGTCATTAGCGGCATTGACTATGCAAAATCCTCCCTCACGCAAGCCTTCAACCACCGAAGATTTAGCCGCCAGTAAATTATCCATGGTTTTGTGCATGTCCATGTGGTTAGGGCCAATATTGGTAAACAAACAAATATTGGGATTAACCATCTTGGCACGTTCAACGCGATAAGCTTCATCGGAACCCACAGAGACTTCATTAATTTCGATTTTGTCGCACTTGTTTAGATTAATTAATGACCTTAATACAGGTATCTCCGTATTGGCGCTATTAAGCACTGCATGTGTTTGCGCCTGATATTTCAGCAAATGATGTAATTGGACTTTAGCACCGGTTTTACCCTCAGTACCGGTGACTAATATGGTCATACAATCGACTTCTTGACGCACTTTAATCGCCGTTTTTTTAAAGGCTGAAAAGGCATTGTTTACCATAAATACCGGTATATTAATTCCTTTGGCATACTCAGGCCGATCTAAAACAATCGCTTTAATGCCTTTTTGAATGATTTTTTGTATTTCATCTGCAATATCTTTTTTTTCCGCCATCCAATCATCCAGTTGCAGAACAAAATAAATATTACCTATATTATAAGTATTATAAGTACCCACGCCGGTAAAAGTTAAATAGGCATCACAACCATTTAACCAATAACCATCGGTATATTCTGCCAATCTTATTGGTGTTAAATAAATTTCTGCAACATTATTTATTTTATCTATAAATACCTTCGCCATATTTAAAAAAGTTTTACGATCTTCTGGCTGGGCATCTAAAATAGAATACTCATAAATCCGTGCCTGCGGATTTTCTAATAATAACTTAGTGCAAGCCATACCGTGTTTAATTTCGGTAATCCATTGATCCAATGAATACTCACCATCCAAATTAGGATTGCTTAAAATAGCCGGATAAAATCCGTAATACAATAACATTTGCGTTAACAACACACAGGCAAAAGTTCGACAATTACCATCAGGGAACGGATGTAATAATTCTAACTCTCGCACCACTAAAGCGATGCACCGGAGACGCTCATCGTCAGAATCCGCAGATTTAATGGCGTTATTATAACGAAACACAATTGCTTCTACTTTATCCACAAACAACATTTGCACATGATGTTTTGCTTGATAAAATTCATGCAAAGACGCTTTTTTTTCTAAGGCTAATTGGGTTTTAATATCAATAACCGGATACCAATTTCTATAATTAAGTTTCCCCTCATTTTGAATGGCTTCATAAATGGTATTGGCATCTAATTCATTCGCGGTTTTTGCATATTTTTGATTATTAAAAACCGCTGTGCCATCATCTTTACGCAGGGCAAATATTTCCTGAATATTTTCCAAGGTAGTGGTTTTGGCAAAAAAGGGCATCCCTGCATTTAAGTAGCGAATATCTCCCGGTGAAGATTTTTTATTCTCCGTTTCAATACTCAGCATACAGGTCTTGTGCAAATCCAATAAATAAGTGCAACGCAAACCTTGCGATAAATCAAAATTATCTACCATAAAAGCAAAGCCATTGAGCAACGCCTGCACAGAACCCCGCTCACCGGCTTCGTAACCTACCCAGCCGGCATATTTTTTTTGAAACCGGCCATCCACAAAAAAACGAAATAATTGCGCCTTATCAAATTGCTTTAAAAGATCCATGCTAGACATTTACTCTTACCTGTATTCCAAAAAATAGGTCTTACTGAATAGGCTGATTAAGTTTTAATATATCCCCTGCATGTTCATTCAGCTCGGAGACATTCCAATCCAGAGAATGCTTAATTTCAGTCCCTAACCCGAAATAAAAAACATTTTTAAATAACTCAAAAGAGCGTGCAAAACTATCCGCTTTAAATTGTATATACGGCTCAAAACTCTGCGGATTTTGTGTTGTTGCATGAAAAATAACATTAGCAACCGGTTTTTGATAAATGTCTTTTGCGCTTGTTAATATATAGGCATCCCGCCCATGAATTACAATATCCCAAGGTATTATATTGTCTGGCAAATCAATCTTTTTAACCGTTATATTTTTCGGTGCTAGCGAATAGGCAATATAGACACCAAATGGCTGCGACTGATGATCATTATGAGTATAGGCACCAATATAAATTACCGCATTATTAAAAGCTTTAGCGCGAGAAATTTTTATAGCTTTATTAGCATCCAAAACACTTTCTGGAAATAATCTCGCCGGCGTAATATCCGCACGCACCAAAAAACCTTCACTGCCTTGATATTCATAAATGAAATTATTTTCAACATTTCCTTTTAAACTATTAACGGCATACAGTTTATTGTGTAACTGTAAAAAACCATATATTCTTGCTTCCGTTATTAAGCTTATTGCCCAAGTATCACCTTGATTTTGCGAAACCGCCACTGCGCCACCTTTTTTTATTCCCAATGCGGCGAATAACGTATCATTCTGTAAAACCATAGCATAATTATGTAACGCATCAGGAATAGTACGAATTTTCTTCCAGGTGCCCGTTTCTAAGCGTTTATAGTAATTACCCAGCGACCAATCCTCTCTTGGGTCATGCCCAGGAATATATAACTGTTTATTTAAAATAACATAACTATCAATTTGCTCATCATCTACCAAGCCTTCTTCAGTAAACTGATGAGTGGCAGGATCTAAAACCACAATAGGCACGGGGCCAGCATTACTTGCAGGGCCATGATTACTGCTATTGCCTGCGGCTAAGAAAATATTATTATCAAACACCTGCATATCCCATATATTCCTGGCATACGCTTGTTCCAAAGTGTCATACCGTGCGCGATAAGGATTACCCAAAGGCTGCACTAAATGCGTGGCGTCACTTAACTCGTGCGCACTCACCCCAGCATAAGCAAAAAAAATAACCATCCCTATTAAAATACGCTTTACTGTGCTTAATAACGCATCATGCTTTAAATACATGGGATTTTTACCTTTATTAAAAATATATTAACCGCACCTTACTTAACTATCAGACAACAGTATTACTTAAAATAGCAATGAGCTTATTCAAGCTAAATTTTGTATCATCATGATCGTCGGTTGTTGGCGGCCATGCGCAATACAAGCGCGAAAAAAAACACGCCGCATGTTGTACCGAATCCACCCGCACCCATTGCCGGGTCAATTTAAAGCGGAAACTGTTAATACTTTTTTCAGGGTATTTATGTGCGTAGGTTGATTCTGGGGTATGTCGGGTATACATCAGCCCTTTTGCCGATTTGAGCATTTGCGTCATCAGGTAATCTGCTTGGGCAGTGTCCTGTAAATAACACGCCAAATAATAGGCGGCAACCAAGCCTTCACAACGCGAGGCATCATGGTAAACATGATCACCGTAGTTATAATAGAACCCCCCGATATAATCGGCGTACGGCGCATCGTGTTCCTGATAAGCGTGTTCGATCATCGCGCGTGCATCGTTAAAAACAAAATCAATATAAGTCTGCTTTCTAAAACCATCGACTTTAGCCCATGCTTCAATGGCTTGCATTAACCAGGCGTCGGCAGGCAGGGATAAAAATAATTCCTGATATTTAATCGGGCGCACCTCTACCAAAAAATCCAAGGCCAACAGGCTTTTTTCATAAATTTCCGCTTTTAAATCCGCATCAATCGCATTAATCCCTTGATAATAAAGTGCCAACCCCAATAAGGCTTCCCCTGGATAATAAAAAGAAAACAACTGTTTTTTAATGTCATCCGGCGGATCAAGCAACGGCTTACCCTGGTTAAACAAGGGATGAATATAATAGCCAATCATTTCCCCCTCGCTATCAATGCGCGACAAAATATGCCTGACCAAGCCATCTATAGTCTGCCGAAAACGTTCACTTTGGGTATGCTGATAATGCTGCATCAAAGCAACCAAACCAATACCGGCACCGCCTAATTTAGATTTTTTATTGTCAAACGGATAACAGGCATAATGTCCCTGATATTCATGCGCCCTACAAGTGGACAGTAAAAATCCCAAGGATTGTTCAGCCGCTTGCAGATAATGTGCTTGCCCCGTGAGTTCATAACCTCTTAATAACGTAATCGTCCCGCCACTGTGACGCAAAATATTGTTATACAAAGGGTCCAGCATTTTCGGATGATCCAAATCCACCTTGGTATCCAGATAACCGTCGTAAAAATACAAAAAACTGCCGTCCGCATTCATATTATCTACCAACCAATCTATGCTTTTTAGCGTACTTTCCAGCAACAAGTCTTTATTAAATTGCACGGGGGTCGGATAACCACGATACAACGGCAACACCTGTTCAGCAAAACTGATAAAGGCAATACTGTGAATGAAGGTATAGTCTATGGGTTCATGACGCATGAGCTGTTCGCGTTCGGAAAAACGCGGGGTTTGCTTGGCAATGCCAGATTGTTTGGCGAGGAATTGCAGTAATTGCGGCACACTCATAATACTATGCACCACCGCATCGGTCGGCATAAAGTACCGCAATACCCCTTGATAAACATATTTAAGTCCGGTGATGCCAGGTTCAAAGCGATGCCGGTTAAAGGTCATGCCCGTTAAATTTCTAATGGCACAAGGCTTTTCTTCCACCACCATCTCAAATAACAGCCGACATTGCTGTGCATCTGCTACGGCAAATTCATTAAACCGCCGCGCAGCTTTAATTTTCTCAAGCACCCGTGCCAAGGTTTTTACTAGAGTCGCTTTTTTAGACCCCCAGCGCAGCGGTTTTAAGCCGCGCTGAAAC
>JABFRM010000244.1 GCA_013141155.1 Methylococcaceae bacterium
CGTCGCCATTTCAAAGTGAAATAGTGATAAGTCAGTTAATGAACCGAAGAATTATTGCCACTAAAAATCCGTAATGGCTAAGCAATGCTAAGAATGCCAAATCCTGTCCGACAGGCTCCTAGAGGCAAATAAACAAACCGGTGAGCCACAAACCCAGCTTTTGCGCCGCGCGCGTGACACCGTGGAATTAATCAAACAATCAGAACTGGCGGATTTTCTCGGTGGGCGTTGTGCGATAGACAGCGCCAAACATGCGAACTTGGACACCCTCACCGCGGGTACAGCGGTGTTATATCCTATTATTTTGCCGGATCGCTTAGAATTGCTAGTCAGCATCGGCACTGACGTAAAGCATTTTAGCCAACCGATCTCTGCCAGCAATTTGCAAGGCGACATCCTATCGCTGGCGCATAGCGTGCGTTACAACACCGATAACGCCGAAAACGCTGCTAAAAAATTGTATGATCTGCTCATTGCGCCACTGCAATCCACTTTGCAACAACAGCAAATCAAAACAGTGGTGTGGGTTCCAGATGGTTTATTACGCTTGGTTTCACCTGCCGCGTTTTATGATGGTGAGCATTATTTAATCGAACAATATGCCATAGCCACTTCACCGGGCTTAAGCTTATTTGACGCATCACCGCTAAAACAAGAGGATATACAAGTGTTACTGGCAGGCATGAGCGAGCCGGGGTCAGTCGTAGACCATCTGCCACAGGCTTGGGCGAATAGCATCAGTGCCAACAACACGCGCGGCATGAATTTAAATAAACCTAAAAGCCGCGCTTTACCCAATTTGGCAATGCTACCCAACAGCCCGACGCGTCAACAAACGCTGAAAAATATCCTCAGTTTGCCCGGTGTCGCGCAGGAAATGAATAGCCTACAAAAGAGCATCCCCAATACTTTTTTAATGAACGAAACCTTTACCGTAAACAACTTTAAACATCAGCTTTTGCAACAGCCTTATTCAGTGGTGCATATCGCCTCGCATGGTGTATTTGGCAACACCGCTGACAACAGCTTTGTGATGGCGTATGACGACCTGATTACCATTAACCAACTGGAACAGCTCTTAAAAGCCGATAAATTTAAACAACAACCGGTGCAACTCTTAACGCTAAGTGCCTGCCAAACTGCTGAAGGTGATGACCGTGCGCCGCTGGGTTTAAGCGGTATCGCCATTAAAGCTAAAGTGAGAAGCACGCTGGGGACACTGTGGCCGGTGGATGACGAGGCGGCAGCGCAATTGATGACTGAGTTTTATAAAAATCTATCTAAAGCAGGTGTTAATAAAGCACAGGCGTTGCAACAGGCGCAGTTAAGTTTGCTGAAACAAAAAGGCCTTAAGCATCCGTTTTATTGGTCGCCGTTTATTTTGGTGGGAAGTTGGTTGTAGGGGCGGATTCATTCGCCTTATCCCGTGGCACAGGGCGATTGAAATCGCTCCTACCCATTTGTTTTAACTGGAGAAATAACATGAAAAACCGGCCCCTACACTTGGTCTGTTGCAGTTTGCTGATAACTACCTTAGCTTCTTCTCGCACGGTTCAGGCCGAAGGCGGTATCAGCACAGACGGCACAGCCGGTGCGGCGCAAACCTTAAGTGGCAGCCAAGTCACCATCCCGCAGGATTTAGGCACGACGGTTGGCGGTAACCTGTTCCACAGTTTTGACCAATTTAATATCAACACCGGGCAAACCGTTACTTTTACCGAAAACACCCCGAATGCGCTGAACAATGTGATCTCCCGCGTTACGGGCGGCTCTAGCTCGGACATTAATGGCACGCTCAGTGCCACGCCTAATGGTCACGCTAATTTTTACCTGATCAATCCGGCGGGGATTGTGTTTGGTAAAGAGGCACAAATTGATGTCGCGGGTGCTTTCCATGCCAGCACCGCCAAGCAACTGAATTTTACCGATGGCGGGTTGTTGAACGCCGATAAAATCCAAGGCAGCAGCCTCAGCAGTGTTGAGCCTGCCAATTTTGGTTTTTTGGCAAGTTCTGCCGCCAACAATGGTTTGCTGCAAATAGACGGCGCACAGCTAACCGCCAAAGAGGGGCAAACCATTGATTTAGTCGCAAGGCAAATCGACACCGATCATAACGCTACGTTGAATGCACCGGCTGGTGAGATTCGTTTAGTGGCGATGCAAGGGGCGGGTAAAGTCAGTTTAGACCGCACGGCGGGCGCATTGCCATTGCCTGACGAAATGCCCGCTACCAGCAATGCCGGTAATATAAACATTCATGACACGGATATTAAAACCACCGGCAACGGCGGCGGACGGATAGGGATTTGGGGTGGGGATGTTGTGGTATCTAAGCAAAGTGCTGATAGAAAATATATCGATGCTAATAATATTGGTGTGCAAAATGCTGGTGCGCTACAAGGCATTGAAATAAAGACGAACAATTTAGCCCTTAATGGTGTTGCTGTTCGAGCGCACGCTCAAGGTAATGGTAATGCAGGCAATATTCGGTTGCAATCATCTCAAGATACCGTATTACGTCGGGGCGGGCGCATTGTTAGTGACACTTTTGGTAATATTGCTGGCAACACCAGCAATATCAATCTTTCTACGGGAAAAGATTTAGTAATAGATGGTCTGGACACGCCAGAAAATAGCATCACAGGTATTCGTACGGATGCTTCTGAGAACAGCACAGGGAAAGCTGGTGACATAGCGGACGCAATGTGTTGATCAGTAATGGAGGTGCCGTATATAGCAGTACTGAAAATGATGAACGAGGAGGCAGCTTAACGGTATCCGCACAAGGAAATCTTCAAATAGATTCTGGTAGTCAAGTAACCTCTCAAAATGCTGGTGATGTAAATATAAGTGCTGGCGGTAATATTTTACTCAGCAATAGTGGGCTGATTAAAAGTGCGTCTATCAAAGGAAACTCCAGTATTGTAAATGTACAATCGCAAGGGAATATTCAAGTGGATACAAAAAGCTATATTGCATCCTTTGATGCTGGCGATGTAATCATTGGTTCAGGACGTGATGTGATAGTCAATGGTGGTGAAATTAAGAGCGCATCCATTGATAAAAATGAAGGTAATGCAGGCAATGTGCTGGTACATGCTAATGGTGATGTATTCATCAATGGCTATGTAGAAAAAGATAGTAATGGAAAACCAACAGCAATCGGCGGGTATATATCTAGCCTTGTTACACAATCCGGGAAAGGAAATAGCGGTAATATTGATCTTTCGGCGGGCGGTAAGCTTACGATCACCAACGAAGGTGGCTCTATAAGTACTAGCACTCAGAATGAAGGTAGTATTGCAGGTAATGTACGGGTCAATGTTCAAGGCGATATTTTAATCACGCAAGACGCTAATATTAGTAGCAATGCTTATTATAGCGTTGCTGCCAGCGATACTAACACCACCGATAAACCAACCAGTGATCAAGTTGAATCAGGTAAAAACGGCGGCATCAATATAACGTCTGGTGGTAAGTTAACCTTAAGTGATAAAGGGATAATTGTATCTGCAACTGCTGGTAATATTCACGCAGGTGATGTGGTTGTAGATGTTAAAGGTAATGTGACTTTATCCAATGCTGCATAAATCATTAGTAGTAATATCAGTATTAACAATGTGGCAACTGGCAACGCAGGAAATGTGACTGAGAACGCTCAAGGTGATGTGATCTTAGATCATTCCCAGCTTTCTTCTGGTACAGAAGGCAGTGGGCTTGGCTGCAATATAACGGTTAATGCGGGACGTAACTTGCAAATGGTTAATTCATCCAAGATTAAGACCAACTCTGCACCCGATAAATTTAGTCTAAGCCAGGGCGGCGATGCAGGCAATATCAGTTTACAAGCTAAAGAGATTCAAATCAATACGGTTTCTGCAATCAACTCATCCACTTCAAGCTCAGGGCGCGCGGGTAATATTGATGTTCAGGCTGACAATGTGTCACTCAACAAAGGGTATATAGGGTCACTGTCCCAAGGTGCTAACTCAAGCGGAAACACAGGGACGATTAATATCACTGCCAACAACCGTGTTGACTTGACTGACAGTACTATAGGTAACTTTAGTGAAGCGGATCTAACGGAAGCGGCTGCCAAAGCAATTAAACCGGGTGTTATCAACTTAACTGCTCAACAAATTAATTTTGATAATGGTACGGTCAGCGCCGACGCTAATGGTAACAACGGTATTGCGAGTGATGTTGTTCTTAATGCTCGCGACATTAATTTATCAAATAACAGCGGAATTGGAAGTCTTGCTAAGGGTAATAGTAATGGCGGTAATGTGTTTATGACCGCGCATGATATTCACTTTAATCATAGTATTATTCTTACGGACGCAAAAGGAACAGGTGCAGCGGGTAAGGTCAATATCAGCTTTGCCCATTGGTTAACCCTAGACCACTCATATTTATCTACCATAGCCAAAAGCGGTAACGGCGGCGCAATCACCCTACAAGGCGGCGAACTGTTTAGCCTGCGAAATTCCGCTATAACCACAACCGTAGAAGGCGGGTTAGGTAATGGCGGCAATATCAACGTCACCGCAGATATTTTGCTTATGGATACAGGGATACTTGAAGCCAATGCAGCCAGTGGCAATGGTGGTGATATTAACCTGAACCTAAAGGGATTGATTCCCAGTGGGGATAGTTTGATTCTGGGTGGTGCTAATATTTGGAACGATACAGCACCCACGCTCAATATTATCCAAGCTGTTTCAGAATCCGGTATCAACGGCGTGACGAAAATCACCGCGCCGCAATTAAACTTAAGCGGTGTGTTGAGCAACTTGGGTGCGCCGCTATTTGACAGTAGCGTGTTGAGTCCTGATTATTGCAACTTAGGTGCTGGCAGTACCTTGAGCCGTAAAGGTCGCGGTGGGTTGTTGCCTAAGGGCAGTGATTTGTCGTTTTGAGGGGTGTAGGGAAGTTATTTTTAACCAGATTCAAAATAGATATAAAGAAGGTTGTTCACTCCTGATCTAATGACGCTAACGCAGCGACATCAAGCCCTGTGATTTGCGCTATTTCTTCCAACGAAAGGTTTTTTTTCATTAATTGCTTGGCAATCAGCAAGGCTCTTTCCCTCGCTCCCGCCGCCATGCCCTTCTGCATGCCTTTCTCCATGCCTTTCTCCATGCCTTTTTCTTGTCCTATCATAAAACTGGGCAATTTTTCTATTTCTATCTGTAACATTTCAAACTCCTGTTGTATATCGAGATTTATATTACGATTGCTGGCTAATATTTCAACCATACTCAAGTATTCCCTGAGTCTTTTGCTGTCATTTTGCAGCAGGGTAGTCAATTTTGTTAATATCTCATGGACAACCGCCTTAATGTCCATTGCTTTAATGTCACACAATAACGCCATCACAATTGCATCTGGGCTATTTTGGTTGATGAAAAAATGGTAATCCATGTCGTGCATATCAATAACCGTATAGCAATACTGTAACTGTGCTGATTGTATGTTGTTAGGCATAGTTAAAGTGGCTTTACCAATATAGAGCAAATACTGGAAGACTTCTTCATCGGGATAATTTAGGCGAATGTCGGTTAAATAGCGCAACATTCGATCTGGCATATCTTGTTGGTTCTGGTTTTGAATTTCAATATGTAGGATAAACGCCTTGCCGTCGCTATCCTTAACACGGGCGACCAAGTCCGTGCGGCGGTCTTCTATGCGCTGTTGCTCGGTTTCGATGAGTTCGACCGTCTCCAATTGCAGCTTAAAAATATACGTTGCCACATCAATCAGGATGCGCTTAAAAATCTGCTTGGAGATGATGTCTTTTTGCCCCATGCTTGGCTTGAACTTTATAGGTGTAAAAAACAAGGGATGGTGGTTTTCGTCAATCAACCCAGTGCGCCATCATAGCTTAATAAGCATACTCAAAACAACAGTTTAAATTAAAGTCAGGGTGTAGGGGTAACTTGCAATTTTAGCGTTTGCTGCAAAGCAACCCGTTATTTTGGACTATCTTGCATTGGCACACTAATAAGGGAGGGGTATTCATAAAAGGCATTATTGATGCCATCAACAACACAAGAAATGATACAGGCATCCAAAATAATAAAATCTATGGCTAAATAAGAAAGGTTAAATTTAGGTTTTACGTGGGTTACGCCCGTTTGTTTATTATTTTCACATTGAACTTCCATTTCATTCCCATCCCGATGGATATTGGTTGAGCTATTGGGCGTTGCAGTCCAGGTACCTTCTTCATTTTTAATATTGCATTGCGTTTGACCGCTGTTGTTATCATTAGCTGTTTCTATCGTAATGTTTTGGTTGGATCCATGAGACAGTGTTGCACAACCGGTAAGGGTTGCGATAGCCAGGCAGCCGGTAAGCAATATTATTTTGGTAGGTATCATGATATTTTGCTCCAGTTGTGATTTATCTATAATTAGGGTGTAAAACCGCCACTCAGTCGGTGCTTGTCTTTATACTTAAGTTTTAATGATTTATTTCAAGTAAGTTACTGAACGGAATCTGGATTGATCTCGACTTTAGCAGGAGGACGTGGTGTACTGGTGCCGGTTGGTGTTAAGCTAACATCTACGGTCTCAGGTAAACCCCACATTGCGCCAGTCGCTGGATCTACAAGGATTAACCCCACCAACCCGCCTAGTGGCAAGTTTCCAGCATACGCGCCGTTTATGGTTGTTTCCAGACTATAGGTTTTAGCGCGAATGGCGAATCTTTAAGAATGAAGTATTTCAAGTGTCGCAAGTTTTCATAAGATTATGAAAACTTGCGACTGAAGCGTTATCTTGCCAGTAGGGTTATGACAGACGCTGACGAGCCGGTATACCAAACGAGAACTTTAATTGAGTTATATCTATATACACCAAAGTCAGTGGTTTCATAGAGTGTATCAACAATTGTGTACAATTGACTTTTGCTTATGGGGCCAATAACTTCAGTTGCCTGCAATAATAAGCCTAATCGCTCATCAACAGAATAAGTATCGAGAACAACACTTGATGTTGTTTTTGCGTGTTTTCCAGGTCGGTCAAGTTGACCAAATTGATCTTTAAGTGAAAGATAGTCTTTGGTGGCCTCTTGCACATCCAATGCAAAACAGTTAGATGAAAAAACTAAAACCAATAACACAGTGGAAATAATACTTTTGAACAGTTTCATAAGGTGAATCCTCAATACCATGCCACACACATTTTAAAATTAGCAGCGGTGGTGGCAGTGCCGCTACTAACTGATTTGAGTCTGGGTAATCAGAACGTTTTAAACTGGTCTAGCAGTAAAAATTCGCTTTTCTCTCGGCTCCCCAATTACTTCAAGATGGAATTTGCGCTGTTTCATCACATTTTTTATTTATTTTTTGATAAAGCGTGAAAAATCTTAAAAGTCCTCTTAGCTTTAAGTATCGACAACAATCCTCAACGTTGTCGTAAAATGTTGCTAAATAGGAGGTTTGTGGAATGAATGCGTGGTTTTTAGTGCCGAAACTTGAATAAGCGTCAGATGCGCAAATATAAGCTAGTCCATCTGATGTTGTGACGAGTGTGGGCGCCATCGTAGAAAAAAGTTAGCCACTACAAAAATATTAACAATTATTGGCCTATTTACTTCCTAATCCTGCTTCCAACAGCCATTTTTCATCTTGAAGATTTAAGGGCATTACCCAAAACGAGTATTAAGCATGACCACCGCTAATAGCCATAAGCCACCAGAGATCATTACCCGCTTTGCAAAACACTTAAGTCGGATAATGGCGGATTACTTAACCAATTCTGATGTAGGTGATAAACGCCATCCGCTGAAGGATCGCCTTGCGGTAAAAATCATGCTCACCTTGAGTGAAGTAAAATTATATCGAGAGGACTTACTGTTTCGGGACTATAAGCTGGATCATGATGAGCTGTGGATTGACTATGTTTTGCCCGACGGCAAGCTGCAAAGACTGCACACCGAGAGCATTTTTTACGTACAAGCAGTTCTCGGTAAACGCTTGATGTTGGTCAGTAAGCGTAAATCGTTACCGACTAATTTGCATTTTTTGTTGCTGATGCTATGCCGTTATAGCCTTGATAATAATTGGCTTAACACACGGATTAAACGTAAGCATGAACCGGCAAGCGACATTAATGCGGCGTTTTTTAACCCGCTGGCAAAGCTGTTAAAACGCCAATGCCAGCGTTTAAAAACGGTCAGTGCGGTTTCGGCGACTTACCGAGAGCGCTACGGCGTTTTATATTTACAAGTGGGGCAAAATCGCGCGGAAATGCCTGAAGAAATCTCGTTGTTTGATGTGCTTGAAGCCGTGCCAATACCTTTAAATGCGGCACTTAAACAGCAGCCGGTTTGGTATGCGCCGTTGCTGGAGAGGATTTTGTTATCATTAAATGAAGGCTATGGATTATTACGTGCGTGTGGATTGCCACCGCAGATATTTGGGGATGATTTATCTATCGGACGATTGCGCGAATTGCGGCATTTAAAAAAAGCGGCGGAAGCCTATTTAAAAAAAGGCGACATTCAAAGCCGCGAGGCTGCTTACAGCCAAGCTTTTGCCGCGTTGGTTGCACGTAAAAAAAGCGCACCTGAACAAAATAAAGTCACCAAATGGGCAGGCTTTGAAGATTTTAAAGGTTTTGCAGGTAGTGAAGTGGGCGCTAAATTGTTGCAAACGCAGTTTGATGCGCTGCATACGCTGAAAATCATGGAAACGGAGCGATAGCGAAGTGATGATTTTTAGTCCCCGATAGCTGCACAGGGCCGGGTGTTGAGCCGGAGCAACGCGTAGGTGAAATACAGAGGCTTACCGATAGGCA
>JABFRM010000089.1 GCA_013141155.1 Methylococcaceae bacterium
GGCAGTAATTGCAGTTGCAGTGCCGCTTTTAGTTTCAGCAGGTTTGCTTTAAAGTCTTGCGGCAGTTGTGTTGCCACGCCCAATAATGACTGTGCCAAATGTGCCTCCAAAAACAAACCAGCGTTTTGCACGGCATGCGTCAATAGTTGCGGATTATTTAAACTTGATATTTGGGGTAAGGATTGTATAAGGGCTTGTAACAGCATTTTCAAATCTGCCGAAAAATGCTCCTGGTGCTGCAAGGCAGGTAAATTTTTCAGTATGTGCGCTAACAGTAGCGTCGGTGAAGTTTGTTGAGGTAATAATTGCCGTAGGATAGCGTTAAGCCATTGCTGTTGATCAAATTTTTGAGAATTGATCATCGTCACAGGCGCAACAGCGGATACTGGATTAATGGGCAGTTGATGCTTAACCGACCCAATTGCCAGCGGTTGCAGTATTAGAGGCGTTTTAATATCCATAGTTTATTACCAGAACCATCCTCATTAATCACCGCCGAGACAAGTTGCACCACCGCGCCACCCGTCCTATGCCACACCAAATAAGCGCTTAAAATTAGCACTGGTCACCTCTGCAACATGCTCCACGGTCGTCTGCCGTAAGCCTGCAACACAGGCTGCGACATGTTTAACATATAGCGGATAATTAGGCCGTCCACGAAATGGCACGGGAGCTAAATAAGGTGAGTCAGTTTCAATCAAAAATAAATCTTCCGGCACTTTTTGGGCAACTTCTTGTATCGCTTTAGCGCTGTTGAAAGTGACAATCCCCGAGAAGGAAATGTAAAAATTTAACGCCATGGCCTGTTTAGCAAACGCCCAGTCTTCGGTGAAGCAATGAATTACGCCGCCAATAACCTCGGCACCCTCTTCTTTCAAAATGCGAATAGTATCCAATTTGGCTTCGCGGGTGTGAATGATTAAGGGTTTACGGGTGGCAATAGCGGCGCGAATATGCGTTCTAAAACGGTCATGTTGCCAGGTGAGATCGCCTTCGCTCCTAAAATAATCCAGGCCAGTTTCGCCAATAGCAACAATTTTTGCGGGTTGTGCCAAGGCTATTAGCTCCTCCACACTGGGGTCATGCCCTTCATTTTCGTTAGGATGCACCCCAACACTTAAAGAAATATTGGCATAATCAGCAACTAACGCCGCCATAGCCGGAAAGGCTTCCAAATCAATGGCGATGCAGAGCATGTGATCTATTTGCTGTTGTTTTGCATCGCTCATAAAGCCTGCAAAATCATTTTGATACGGCTGTAGATCAATACGATCCAGGTGGCAGTGGGAGTCGATAAACATGGATAAAAACGGCGAATGAACTAAAAAACGCAACTACTCAACAAAAAAATGGCAAGCAGTTACAAAAAATCACACAGTATGGGTTGCCCGATCCGCTGATAACGCACCTGCCAAATAAGTTTCTATTTTATTACGGGCGTTGCCATCATCATGTCCATTAAACTGGACGCCAATTCCTGCGGTTCGACCGCCTTCAGCGCCAACTGGCGTTCTCCAAATGATGGTGCCGGCAATCGGGACACGTTCCACTTCCTCCATCAAATTGAGTAGCATAAAGACTTCTTGACCCAAAGCGTAGTCTTTATCGGTAGGAATAAATAATCCCCCATTAAGGATAAAAGGCATATAGGCCGCATACAAGGCTGTTTTGTCTTTAATAGCTAACGACAAAATACTTTGTCTAGGTGCTTCAGCCATAATAGTAATCTCTGCAATAAGGGGCAATTGCCTATGCAGAATTTACCCGCTACTATTGAGGGAAATTCATGCTTAGGTATCACCTAAGTTAAACCAATGTATTAAAATAACTTCAAACAATAATTGCTTATTTAACTGGGTGTGCAACTGTTTTTGGGCGGTTAACAACACATCGTACAAAGCAAATAATCCTGTTAAGTCTAGTTGCTTTTGCAATTCCTGCAATAGCGGCTGCAAATCAGGATTATAAAAATGAGTGCGTTGCACGGAATAATAACTTTTAATTAAATCAGCGACCCAAGAACTAATCCAATTTAACAAAGGCGCACTAGGCAATTTTTGCCAGTGTTCTGCGACAGTAACTGGGTTGCACTGCTGCCTGGCTATGCCCATCCATTCTCCAAAACACTGGTTGCGTAATGCGAGGCTGTTTTCCTCTGCGTACTGTAACGCCAATAACGGCGAACCTTGCGCCATATTCAATAATATCGCATGATCTGCCCGTACTTGCTGCTGTATTAGCCATTCCGTAACCAAAGCACGGGGCGGGGGGATAATTTTAAGCTGTTGGCAACGGCTAATGATGGTTGCCGGTAAGCGTCCGGCATTAGCCGTAACTAAAATAATGACGGTGCGTTCATTAGGCTCTTCAAGGCACTTTAAAAAAGCATTGGCCGCCGCATTGTTCAGCAATTCAGCGGGGCGGATAACCACAATCCTAAAGCCCTCGCCATGTGGTTTCAGGGCTAATTTTGGCAGCAGCAGGCGAATTAAGTCAATGCCAATACCTTTGCCCTCTGCTTCAGGTTGTACGCTGATAAAATCAGGATGCGTACCGGCTTTTTGCAGGAGACAACTATTACAATGCCCACAAGCCTGGTCGTCGGGTGTGCGATGATCACATAACAAAGCGGCGGCGAACTGTAAGGCTAACTGCTGTTTTCCCAATCCAGGATTACCGGATATTAATAACGCCTGCGGTACACGTTTATGCACTATATATTGTTGCAGTACCGCCCAATAAGGTGCGTGCCAAGGCAATACACCCAAAGCAAGCGTCATGGCATAAACCGTTGCAACAGTTCAATAATCATTTGCTGTACATCCACCAAGGGACGATTGGCATTGATAACTTTAATACGTTTGGGGTTAAGTTCTGCCTGTAATAAATAAGCCCGCCTGACGTTTTCAAAGAAAGTGAGTTTTTCTTGCTCAAAACGATCCAAGCTGCCGCGCTGTTTGATGCGCTTAAGCCCGACATCAACCGGCGCATCAAGTAATAACGTCAAATCAGGTTTTAAGGTTCCCTGCACCAAACGCTCCAGCCACTCAATAGTTTTGATGTCCATACGCCTACCACCACCCTGATAAGCATAAGTCGCATCAGTAAATCGATCACACAATACCCAATTTCCAGCGGCTAAAGCTGGGCGAATGACATGCTTAAGATGTTGCGATCTTGCCGCAAACATCAACAGTAATTCGGTTTGTTCAGAAATGCTTTCAGTGCGCGACTCCAATAACAATTCCCGAATTTGTTCCGCTAACGCCGTGCCTCCTGGCTCGCGAGTCATCACCAAGGGAATATTGTGCGCCTCCAAATAAGCTTTGATAAATTCAAGATTAGTTGATTTACCAACACCCTCACACCCTTCCAGGGTAATGAATTTACCTTTGGTCATGCGCTAACGGTTTTTGCTTACGTTGATATTTGTTCACCGCGTCATTATGCGCAGCAAGTGACTCAGAAAATAAATGTCCGCCACCCCCTTTAGCCACAAAATATAAACTATTTCCGGCAACCGGATGCAAGGCGGCATAGATGGCTTCGCGTCCAGGCATCGCAATCGGGCTAGGCGGAAGGCCTGTGATCACATAAGTATTGTAAGGGGTTGCCGCTTTTAAATCTTTACTGCGGATATTACCCTGATAAGCATCCCCCATACCATATATCACAGTCGGATCAGTTTGCAACAACATGCCTTTTTGTAATCTGCGCGTAAATACGCCGGATATTTGCCCTCGCTCACTGGCAATACCGGTTTCTTTTTCAATGATAGACGCCAATGTTAAGGCTTGATAAGCATCTTTCAAGGGCAACCCAGGCTGTTTTTGCTGCCATTCCTGATCAAGCGTTGCTTGCATTTTAAGATATGCTTTCTTTAAAATGGCAATATCACTCGTGCCTTTGGTAAAACTATAGGTATCTGGGAAAAACCACCCTTCCGCATTCGGCTTATCAATACCGACCATTTTTAAAATTTCTGGCAGCTTTTTTGAGGTCAGCAAATGGTCTAATTTAGGTGTATCCGCTAACAATTTCAGCATATCTTTAAATGTCCAACCTTCCGGAAAAGTCAGTGCATAGTGCTTAACTTTACCTTCGGCAAATTGCCTAAGTGCCGCAAGTGTTGTTAAGCCTTTGGTTAGTTCATATTCACCCGCTTTTAATTTACCTGCAAGGTTATAGCGGTAAGCAATCGCTTTAAACCAGAATGGTTCAATTTCAATGTGTTGCTGTTGCAAGCGTTCTATGATCTGGTTAAACGAGGCGCCTTTGGGAATTTCTACAACGATCGTTTGTTGATTAACGATTGATTTCTCCAAGGCGTTGCTGTAGGTAAACCAACCCCAAATCACCGCAGAGAGGCCTACGATAATAACGCTCAAGAGTGCTTTCAATTTGATGCTCATGTGGATTGTTCAAGGCTAGCCATCATTTTTTGAGTGGCCTCACCTACCGGAAACACTTGTTGTTCTAGCTGTTTTACTGGCCAAATGCCAATGATTGAATTGGTTAAAAACAATTCATCCGCTGCCAGCAAGGCTTCTTGGCTAAAATAAACTTGTTTGACAGGTAAATCATGCAATGTCGCCAACCTTAAGATTTGTGCGCGCATAATGCCCGCTACACCAGAAAAAGTCAGCGGCGCCGTGATTAAGGTTTGGTTTTTTATATAAAAAAGATTACTCATCGTACCTTCAATCACTCGATCCAAAGCATCCAACATTAAACCTTCTTGTATTCCAGCATCTTGCCATTCAGCTCTCGCTAGCACCTGTTCCAAACGATTAAGATGCTTAATGCCGGCCAACGAAGGGTTTAAACCCAAGCGCGTTTGACAGAACCGCGCCACAACCCCCAACTGCTTAAAATGCGCAGGATAATCTGGATAAGGGTGCAAACTTAAGATACGCGTTGGCATAATGCAATCAGGCTGCCGATAACCACGCCCGCCTGAGCCACGGGTTACGATAATTTTTAATACGGCTTGTGTTGAGGGACTCGCCAATTGGATCGCCTCTTTACTCAATACATCAAGTGCCGGACAGGGAATCAATAAGCGTTCACAACCCTGTTTTAAACGATGCAGATGTTCATGTAAAAAAACGGGCTGGCCTTGATTAACGTGGACAGTTTCAAATAAACCGTCACCGTACTGCAAACCTCGGTCAGTGATATTCAGATACTGTTCGCTTTTTCCGTTAATTAAAACCATTAGCAAACACTATGAAGAGGCACTAAATGAATTTAGGCCTGATAACGCTTAAAGACCAGTGAACCATTAGTACCACCAAACCCAAATGAATTGGAAATCGCAATATCAATGCGCATATCCCGAGCAATATTGGGTACATAGTCAAGATCGCATTCAGGATCAGGGTTCTCAAGATTAATCGTTGGCGGCGCAATTTGGTGCCGAATGCTTAACGCCGTCAAAACCGTTTCAATGCCCCCTGCGGCGCCCAACAAATGTCCAATCATCGATTTGGTCGAGCTAATCGCAACTTTATACGCATGCGCACCTAAGGCGGCTTTCATCGCTTGCGTTTCACCTAAATCCCCTGCGGGTGTTGAAGTGCCATGCGCGTTGATATAATCAACCTGATCGAGATTCAAGCCAGCATCGCGAATGGCGTTGCGCATACAACGTGCCGCGCCTTCCCCGCCCGTTGAAGGCGTGGTAATGTGATAAGCGTCACCGCTCATGCCGTATCCAACCAATTCAGCATATATTTTGGCACCACGGGCTTTGGCATGCTCAAGCTCCTCCAGAACCACAACCCCTGCGCCGTCACTTAATACGAAACCGTCTCTATCGACATCCCAAGGCCGACTGGCTGCTTGCGGATCATCATTACGACGAGATAAAGCTTTAGCCGATGCAAAACCACCCATTGCAGTGGGCGAACTGGTACAACGTTCTGCGCCGCCTGCAATCATGACATCAGCATCGCCATATTTAATCAGGCGTGCAGCATCGCCAATATTGTGCGTACCGGTGGCACACGCAGTGACGATGGCAAAATTAGGGCCTTTTAAGCCATATTTAATGGATAAATTGCCGGAGATCATGTTAATAATGTTACCGGGTACAAAAAAAGGCGAAATACGGCGTGGACCGCCTTTTTCATAAGTGGCGTAACACTCTTCAATGCCGGTAATACCACCGATACCGGAGCCAATCGCCACGCCTATACGTTCAGCATTCGCTTCAGTAACTTCAATCCCTGAGTCTTCAATGGCTTGACAACCAGCAGCAATACCATAATGCACGAAACCATCCATGCGTTTGGCATCTTTTTCAGGGATATACTGGGTAATATCAAAATTTCTTATGACCCCGCCAAAAGTGGTGGCAAAGGCACTTATATCAAACGAATCAATGGCGCCTATACCGCTTTTGCCGTTGATAATACCCTGCCACGTTTCTGTGACTGTGTTAGCCAAAGGCGTAACAGCACCTAATCCAGTAATGACGACTCGGCGTGAACTCAAAGTAATTTACCCTAATGATTTTATTGAAAAACGATGAAAAGCATGGAAATGCGTTTTATCACTCCCATGCCACATCATTAATTACGCATTTTTCTCAACGTAATCAATAGCTTGCTGTACTGTTGTAATTTTTTCAGCTTCATCGTCTGGAATTTCACATTCGAATTCTTCTTCAAGAGCCATAACGAGTTCAACGGTATCCAGTGAATCAGCGCCCAGATCGTCTACAAACGAAGCATCCGTAGCGATATCATCTTTAACACCCAGTTGTTCTGCAACAATCTTTTTTACTCGTTCTTCAATATTACTCATAATTATTATCCTCAAACAACAGCGGCTTTAGCCGTTTGGCTTAGCCGGTATTGGCATTATCATTAATCTTCTTAGAAATCCCGTCATCGCAATTCCAGACGGCGGGGGAATTATACTTGAATTTATAAAGATGTCACACTATCAGGACATAAACATCCCGCCATTAACGTGTATCGTTTCGCCGGTGATATAGCCAGCACCCTCAGACGCTAAAAAAGCCACCGCATGGGCAATTTCTTTAACATCTCCCAATCGCCCTAAAGGTATCGAACTTAAGAGAGTGTTTTTATGCTCTTCTGCCAACTCACGGGTCATATCGGTGTCAATAAAACCAGGTGCAACCACATTAACGGTGATATTACGCGACCCCACTTCCTTTGCCATCGCTTTGGTAAAGCCGACCATCCCCGCTTTGGCCGCAGCATAATTAGCCTGTCCAGCATTACCCGTTGAACCTACCACGGATGAAATATTAATGATACGACCATATTTCATTTTCATCATGCCACGCAAGACTGCTTTAGACATCCGAAAGACTGACGTCAAGTTGGTATTAATAATGTCATCCCACTCCTCATCTTTCATCCGCATCAGCAAGTTATCACGGGTGATACCCGCATTGTTCACTAAAACTGTTGGCGTGCCTATCTCATCAGCAATAACCTTTAAAACATTACTGACGCTCCCAGTATCGGCAACATCCAACGCCAAGCCTCGTCCTTGATCCCCCAAATACGCAGAAATCGCTTCCGCCCCAGCATTTGAAGTAGCGGTGCCTATAACAAAAAAGCCATCATTGGCCAATCTTTCGGCGATTGCCCTGCCAATACCCCGACTAGCGCCGGTAATCAAAGCAATTTGTTTAACCATGTAATTGCTCCAAGATTTGATTTAAAGTCGCAGGATCATAAATACTCAAATGCTCTGCGGTTTTTACAATACGCTTATTTAATCCAAGCAATACCTTACCAGGGCCGCATTCTACAAACACCTCAACCCCTTGATCACTCATAAATTGAATACTGTCAGCCCAACGCACCGGTTTATACAATTGCTCTTTTAGCGCAGTACGAATAACCGCTGGTACACTGTGCGAGCAGATATCAACATTGTGAATGACCGGAATTTCTGGCGTATTGATAGGCACCGCCAGCAATTTCTCTGCCAATTGATTAGCCGCCCCAGCCATTAATTGGCAATGTGAAGGCACGCTAACCGGCAAAGCAATGGCTTTTTTGGCACCGGCTGCTTTAGCCAAGGCGATGGCCCGATCAACCGCAGCAACGTGTCCGGCAATGACGACCTGCCCCGGTGCATTAAAATTGACCGCTGCAACTACCTCTTGTTCCGCCGCTTCAGCACAGACATTCACCACTTGCTGATCTTCCAAGCCCAAAATAGCCGCCATAGCACCAATACCTTCAGGCACTGCGATTTGCATTAAGCGACCCCGCTCTGCCACTAACTTAATGGCATCCTCAAACAAGAGTGCGCCTGAACAAACCAGCGCCGTATACTCCCCCAAACTGTGTCCCGCCATCCAAGCCGGTCTAATCGATGCCTGTTTGCACCACACTTGCCATACTGCAAAACCGGCAGCTAACATCACGGGTTGAGTATTTTGGGTTTGATTTAACTGTTCAATCGGACCACTCTTAACCAACGCCCATAAATCGTAGCATAAGGCATCGGAAGCGCGTTCAAAAGTTTGTTTAACTTCCCCATAACTCGCAGCTAATTCGCTAAGCATACCAACCGATTGCGAACCTTGGCCAGGAAAAACAAACGCGAGATTATTGTTTTTTCGTTTCATTTAAATACTCAGTTTTATTTTTATTCTACTT
>JABFRM010000175.1 GCA_013141155.1 Methylococcaceae bacterium
GCGTTACATCCAAGCGTTGATGACCCAAATTGCCCAAACTGCCGTCTGTAACCGGCATCATTCCATAGAACAGCAACTATGCCGCTGGTTATTATTGACGCTCGACCGCTTGCCTTCCAATGAATTGACCATCACTCAAGAATTGATTGCGGGAATGCTTGGTGTGCGCCGCGAAGGCATTACCGAAGCGGCAGGAAAGTTACAGAAAGCGGGCTTGATCAGTTATCGCCGTGGGCATATTACCGTATTGGATCGGCAGGGTTTGGAGTCCAACACTTGTGAATGCTATCAAGTGGTTAAGACAGAATTTCAGCGATTGCTCAGTGACGTACAGTGTAGGTTGGGTTAGCGATAGCGTAACCCAACGCATCGGAGTCACAAATGTTGGGTTACGCTATCGCTAACCCAACCTACAATACTAAAGAAGACGCCAACCCAGCGCAATAGCCATTCCCCCATGAAAACACCGCTTAAAATTGTCGCTTTATTTATCGCGTTACCGCTGATGGTGATCATGGTGGCGACAAGCTCATTTCAGGCTTTTGAACAAATCACTTTGGCGGCAGAGGCACGCCAACGCACCCATCTGATCATTCATGATGCCAACCAGTTACTGTCCGACTTGAAAGATGCCGAAACAGGTCAACGTGGCTACGCGTTGACCGGTGATGCGGCTTTTCTGGAACCCTATTTGGCGATACGTGATGCGGTTGTCGGTCACCTGCAAAAACTGCGGCAACTGACCTTGATCCCGACTGCCGGACAACACTTGGACACCATTGCACCCTTGGTGGAAGCCAAAATGACCGAATTGGCACAGGTGATCGACTTGCGCCGCAAACATGATCTGGAGGCGGTGACCGCAATAGTCAGGAATAGTCAAGGCAAGCGCATGATGGATAATATCCGTACCGAAATGAATGGCTTCATACAGACAGAGGAAACTGCGCTGGTACAAAATGAGCGGACCTTTCAAGCGAATATGCGTGACCTGTTTGCCATCATCGTTGCCGCCAGCATGGTTACCCTGCTGTTTGCGATCTGGTTTGCTATTTTGATTTATCGTGAAACCCAGCAAAAAGCCAAGCAGCTACTGCATCTGGAAACCGAGAGCTTGCTTAAAGTGCAGAAACTGTTGAATACACAATTACAACAAGGCAACGGCGCTTTAGTCATCAGCGAAGAGAAGCTTACCGTCACGCTCAATTCCATTGGTGATGCGGTGATTGCCACCGACATAACGGGGCGCGTGACCTTTATCAATCCGGTGTCTGCCCAGCTTACCGGTTGGTCTCAAACGGAAGCAGTGGGGCTACCGGTGGACGATATTTTTCATATCATCAACAAAGATACCCGCCAGCCTGCGCTGATTCCGGTCATGGATGCCTTAACACATGGCAAGGTGCAAGGTCTAGCCAACCATACCGTGCTGATTGCCCGTGATGGCCGCGAATATGACATTAGCGACAGTTGTGCGCCGATTCGGGATCGTGAGCAAGTCATTGTCGGCGCGGTGCTGGTGTTCCGTGATGTCACCGAAGACTATGCCATCCAGCAAGTTTTGCATGATAAATCGGTATTGGTTGAAACTATTCTCAACACGGTGGTGGACGGCATTATTACCCTACATGCCAAAAATAACCTAATTGAAACTGTCAATCCCGGCACTGAGCATATCTTTGGCTACACTGCCACCGAACTCATCGGGCAAAATTTCTCGCTGTTGATCCCCGAATTTCATCAAGACATCGGTGAAATCTATTTTGATAAAGCTGTCCAGACACTCGGCATCGGCTTTGATCGGGAGGCGATGGGACGGCACAAGGATGGCAGCGACTTTCCACTAGAAATAACTTTAAGCGAAATGTGGCTGGGGAGCGAACGCTACTTCACCGCCATTTTGCGGGATATTACTGTTAGTAGGCGCTTGGCGGAAGACAGTCGCCGCTTTTTTACATTGTCGCAAGAAATGCTCTGCGTGATTGGTTTTGACGGCTATTTCAAAAGCCTAAACCCGAGTTGGGAAAAAGCCCTCGGCTACACCGCAACGGAATTGTTTGACAAACCCTTCATCGCGTTTATTCACCCAAGTGACCAGCAAGCGACGCGCGAGGAAGTTGAACGGCTGGCGAACGGGGATAATTGCTCGGTATTTCAAAACCGTTACCTGTGCAAAGACGGCTCGATTCGATATTTTTCTTGGGATATCACCACGGTCACCCAAGAACACCTGTTTTATTGCTCCGCCCGCGACATCACTGCACGCAAACACAGCGAAACCGAACAAAAAAGATTGCATGAGCGGGCGCAATTGGCCTTGGATGCTGGACAACTCGGTGATTGGAGCTGGGATGCTACAACCGATCAGGTGTCCTTAGGTGTGCTGGCCGCGCGAATATTCGGCTTCCCAGAGGGTATTTCCATCACGCGGGCGCAATTGCGCGAGCGCTTATCACCGGAGGATGCCGAACAGGCGCGTAAAACTTGGGATCAGGCGCTCAGCGAACACACTGACTACCGCAACGAATATCGAGCCAAACGCCCCGATGGCTACTGCTGGATTGCCATGACCGGACGGGGCAACTATGCGGAAGACGGCAAGGTACTCGGCATGAACGGGGTGATGCAGGACATCAACGAACGTAAACTGGCAGAGTTGACCAAACTCAGGCTTGCCGCGATTGTCGAGTCGTCCGACGATGCCATCATCAGCAAAGACTTGCAGGGCATCATCACCACTTGGAATACCGGTGCGGAAAAAATATTTGGTTACACGGCGAATGAAATGATTGGGCAACCGATTTCACGGCTGATACCGACGCAACGCCAAAAAGACGACAGTGTCGTATTAGGCCAAATCAGCAGTGGCGTTAGTGTTCGGCACTTTGAGACTGTCCGGCTACGCAAAGACGGCAGTTGCGTCGATGTGTCCATCACCATGTCTGCGATCAAGGACGGGTCTGGGACAGTCATCGGCGCGTCCAAGGTGGCACGCGACATTAGCGAACGTAAACTTGCCGAAGCAAAACTGCACGAGGCGATGGTGATTGCAGAAAAAGCCAACCTCGCCAAATCGGAATTTTTGTCGAGCATGAGCCATGAACTGCGGACACCGCTGAATGCCATCCTCGGCTTCGCACAATTGCTGGAGAGCGGCAAACCGCTGCCCACCGATACGCAAATGCTGAGGTTACAAGAAATTATCAAGGCGGGTTGGTATCTGCTGGAACTGATCAATGAAGTCCTCGACCTTGCGCTGATCGAATCCGGCAAGCTGTCACTATCGCCAGAACCTGTCATGTTGAAAGGGGTATTGCTGGAATGTATGGGTATGATCGAACCACAGGCAGAGCAGCATGGCATCACGTTAAGCTTACTGCCTTTCGACCCCACTTGGTTCGTTTATGCCGACCATACCCGTGTCAAGCAAGTGTTGATCAACCTGCTGTCCAATGCCATCAAATACAACCGCGAGCAGGGGTCAGTGGTAGTGACCTGCGACCTGAACACTCCAGAAACCATCCGCATCAGCGTCAAGGACAGCGGTACAGGCTTGCCGCCGGAAAAATTGGCACAACTATTTCAGCCGTTCAATCGCCTTGGACAAGAACACGGCACGCAGGAAGGCACTGGCATCGGTCTAGTGGTCACCAAAAAGCTGGTCGAACTCATGGGCGGCAGCATTGGCGTAATCAGCGTGGTTGGGGTGGGCAGCGAATTTTGGATAGACTTGCTCAAAGACATTACCCCGCCAATCGCTGTTGGCCAGTCAATGACCCCGAAATCTCTGGCAGCGCCAAAGGATGACCATAGCACACAGCAAACCCTGCTGTACGTGGAAGACAACCCCGCCAACCTTTTGCTGGTCGAGCAAATCATCGCCGACCACTCGCCCCTGCACATGCGGAGCGCCCGCGATGGCACACAGGGCATAGCGCTTGCCCGTACCCAGCACCCAGACATTATCCTCATGGACATTAACTTGCCTGGCATTAGTGGTTTCAAGGCATTGAAAATCCTGCGCGACGATCCCATGACCGCGCATATCCCCGTCATTGCGCTCAGCGCCAATGCCATGACCCGCGATATTGAGAAGGGATTGGCGGCAGGATTTTTCCGCTATCTGACCAAACCGATTAAGGTCAATGAATTGATGGATACCTTGGATGAGGCGCTGAAGGTGTCGAATGCTGGCTTGGATGATACATTGATTGATACCAGTGAAACGTAGAAACTTAAAAACCTTGGGTTGCCAACCTGACCCAAAGAACCACGTCATTCCGGCAGGGAAGCCGGAATCCAGTGCCAAGGATGGTATGTGGTGGAAAACAAGTGTTTGATTTAGCATTGTGCCAAACCAAAGATCCACATCCCTGTGGCTGGATTCCGGCATCCCTGCCGGAATGACGGACGCTTTTAAAAGGTAATTGAGGAATTGTCATGGAAAAGCAACCGTGTGTTTAGCTGCATGAATATCTACACAAGTTTAGTTATACGTCATTCCGGCAGGGAAGCCGGAATGACGAACACTTTTAAAAGGTAATCAAGGAATTATCATGGAAAAGCAACCGTGTGTTTATCTCCTTGCGAGTGGCCGTAACGGGACACTCTATGTCGGCGTAACTTCTGACTTGATTAAACGGGTTTTCCAGCACCGAAATAATCAGGTCGATGGATTTACCAAGCGATATAACGTTCATGATCTAGTGTGGTATGAAATACATGAGTGCATGGAAAGTGCAATTTTGCGGGAAAAACAAATCAAGAAATGGCAGCGATTGGCAAAAACGGGTCTTATCGAGCAAGGCAATCCAGATTGGCGGGATTTATGGCCTGAATTGCTGCCCGCCTAAACAACAAGGATATTAACCTAACGCGTAACGCCGTCATTCCGGCAGGGATGCCGGAATCCAGTGCCAGGGATGGTAACTACCAATGCCACTGTGGTTCGATTTAAGTTCGATACCAGCCCATAGATTCACGTCCATGTGACTGGATTCCGGCATCCATGCCGGAATGACGTGCTTTGAAACTTGTGTAGATAGTTATGCTTTAGGCGAGACAAAACAATCTACAGCAAAATCCCACCTTAAAGTGGGTAACTAACAAAAAATGACCTTATGAACCCTAAACCTTGGCATATTTTATTGATCGACGATAACCCAGAGGATCGCGCCGACCTTCGGCAGATGCTGCTGCAAGGCTCGGATCGGCGTTATCGTTTTACCGAGGAGGAACTGGGTGCCGAGGGTTTGCGTAAAATCCGTGCGCAGCAAGACCCGCCGTACGATTGTGTATTGCTCGATTACCATTTGTGCGACATGAACGCAGAAGAAGTATTGGTGGATTTGTGCGCTGCGTCAGGATTGACGTTGTGTCCCGTGGTGGTCGTTACTGGCTCTTATGGCATGGAAGGCACGCAGCTCATCCGCGCGGGCGCACAGGATTATATTGGCAAAGACTGGATCACCCCCGCCAGCCTGACGCGGGTGATCGAAAATGCTATTGAACGCTTTGCGCTAGCCGTCAAACGCGCGGGCACTGAAAAAGCGCTACACGAGAGCGAAGCAAGATTCCGTGCCTTACTTGACACCGCACCGGATGCCATCGTCATTGTCAATGCACAAGGCAATATCGAACTGGTGAATGCGCTGGCTATCTCACTGTTTGGTTACAGCCGTGAAGAGCTGCTCGGTCAGCGCGTGGAAATGCTAATGCCAACGCGCTTTCGCCATCGCCATGAAATACAGCGTGAAGGTTACGTGCAAGCGCCGCGTATCCGTGACATGGATGGCGGTTTGCAACTGTTGGGGACACGCAAGGATGGTAGCGAATTTCCTATTGAGGTTAGCCTTAGCCCACTGGAAACTACCGCAGGCACTTGGGTTTCTAGTGCTATCCGTGACATCACTGAGCGCAAGCGCATTGAAGCAGAACTGAACCAGGCCTTGGCAGCGGCGGAAAAAGCCAACCTCGCCAAATCGGAATTCTTATCCAGCATGAGCCATGAACTGCGGACGCCGCTGAATGCCATCCTCGGCTTCGCGCAGTTGTTGGAGACGGGTAAACCACCGCCAACGGCGAGCCAAGCACTCAGGCTACAGGAAATTATTAAGGCGGGTTGGTATCTATTGAAACTGATTAACGAAATCCTCGATCTTGCTTTTATCGAATCCGGCAAATTGTCGCTGTCGCTAGAATCCATTTCTCTACGTGATGTTCTGCTTGAATGCGTATCTATAATCCAGCCGCAGGCACAACAGCGCAGCACTGAACTGACTTTAATTCCCTTTAACAATGACAGCTTAGTGATTGCCGACCATACCCGGGTAAAACAAGTGCTGCTTAATTTGCTTTCTAATGCTATCAAATACAACCGTGAACACGGTAAAGTCGAAGTGGCATTTACCCTAAGCACGCCAGAAACCTTCCGCATCAGCGTTAAAGACAACGGTGCAGGGTTAGCGCCGGAAAAACTGGCGCAACTCTTTCAACCGTTCAACCGTCTCGGCGAAGAACAAGGTACAGAGGAAGGCACGGGTATCGGCCTGATGATGAGCAAACGGCTGATCGAACTGATGGGCGGCACTATTGGCGTGGTAAGCACTGAAGGGATAGGCAGCGTGTTCTGGATCGAACTGCCTGTAGCTGTTGCCCAGCCATCTAACGCTGAAGATACCTTGCCCAGTAAAGCATTTGCAGCACAAACTGAAGCAATCACTGGCCCGCACACCTTGCTTTATGTGGAAGACAATCCCGCTAATTTGCTGCTGGTCGAGCAAATTATCGCGGATCAACTACACTTAACCCTACTAAGTGCGCGTGATGGCAATCGCGGCATAGCCCTTGCACGCGCCCATCTGCCGGATGTAATCCTGATGGATATTAATCTGCCTGGCATCAGTGGATTGCAAGCGCTGAAGATCCTGCATGAAGATCCAGTGACGGCACACATTCCGGTGATTGCGCTCAGCGCTAATGCTATGCCCCTAGACATTGCGAAAGGTCTGAAGGCAGGATTTTTTCGCTATCTCACCAAACCGATTAAGGTTAATGAATTGCTGAACGCCTTAAATGCAGCGCTGTTGTGTCGAAAATAAATTACGCTGGTTACAAAGCTCCAGCGTGGCAATGATACATAAAAAGCTCGAAAAATTAATTTACACCAGTAAAACCGGACAAAAACCATGATTAGCGAACAAAAAATTTTTAATGCCAACATTCTGATCGTTGATGACCAACAAGCCAATATCCTGTTGCTTGAGGAAATACTCCGCGATGTCGGCTATGTGTGCATCACTTCGACAACCGATCCCACCTCCGTCTGCGAGTTACACCGCCAAAACCGCTACGACTTGATCTTGCTCGACCTGAAGATGCCGATAATGGATGGCTTTCAAGTGATGGCAGGGCTTAAGACCGTCGAAACCGATGGTTACCTGCCCGTACTGGTGATCACTGCGCAGCCCGATCAAAAACTGCCAGCACTGCACGCCGGTGCAAAAGATTTCATCGCCAAGCCCTTTGATTTGGTTGAGGTAAGGACACGTATCCATAACATGCTGGAAGTCCGTTTGTTATACAGACAATTGAATGATTACAACCAGGTATTAGAACAAAAGGTACACATAAGAACTGCCGAACTGCGTGCCAGTGAAGCACGCTTTAAACGCCTGACTGAACTATCGTCCGATTGGTATTGGGAGCAGGACGAAAATGGGCATTTCACCCATATTTATGGCCCAGCACTGGAAATGCTGGGCATCAGAGGTGGGGACGCGCTAAATAAACCCCAGGATGGTCAACAGGCGTTTTGGAATGTGGTTGAGCAAGAAATGTTGGCAGAGAACCTGTCCGCCAGAAAACCATTTCTGGATTTTGTTTATAGCCGAGCCAAACTCGACGGCTCACGGCAATATTTAATGGTAAGCGGCGAGCCAATGTTTGATCCCTCTGGGCGATTTATTGGTTACTGCGGGATTGGCAAGGATGTGACTGACAGTATGTGCGCTAAAGATCAATTGCTTGGCGTATAAATAGCCTTTTTACAATTATTAGACATCTTTCAAAGAATTAACATGTAAAATTTTTATTTTAAATAGCTGATGTTACGCGGATTGGTCGGAAGTCGGATTTTAGCCCGACAGTAACTCGCCCAGCCAAACGGCATCCCATAAGCAATAATCGCCAACCCGTTTAAGCACGTTTGTCCACAGCGGATTCTCCACAATATCGCGCCATTCTTTGCACGTCTTCATCTTTACGCACCGCATGGCCTAGATAATATGCCGAGTTAAAACCCGACTTCCAATCTGCGTAACATCAGTTAAATAGTTTAATATACCTATTTTTTGGCATACGATTTTAAGAAGCTCTCGTAGGCTTCAACTGCCATGCTGGTCATCAGCTTATATAAAATATGGATACTGCCCTGGATACGGGTAAAAAAATAACATTTAACTTTTACGACTTTAAATTGTCCAATAGGCGATGTTGTATGTGGATGAGGAAAACCAACAAGGAGAGTCGCTACTTTTGCGATAGCTTGTTTTGGGCATCCCAGCCCAAGCAAGCGGCAAAAGACTACGCGACAGTTATTTTGCTCCGCAAGCCCCGATACCCCTGGCACAATATCGTCCCGA
>JABFRM010000167.1 GCA_013141155.1 Methylococcaceae bacterium
ACCTTAACTTAATTATGTGCATCATATCCTTGTAGAGTGACACTGCCTTTATTTTAAAGACAGCGTCACCCGTTAAGATTTAGTGCTTTTTAGTTGATTTTTTGTTTGCTTTAACAGGCGCTTCTGTAGTCTCTGGCGTATTTTCAACCTGAGTTTTTAGTGTATCAGCGCTGGTTGCTGCGCCATTGTCTACTGATTGTGCTGAAGCTGGACTTGCTGTTTCTACGCCCTGAGCGGGACTTTCTGTGGTAGTGGATCCTTTCAGCATATCTTTTGCAGCATCAGTAACGGTTTCTTTTGCCATGTCTTTCGCTGCGCTGGTAGCAGAATCTTTGACCATATCTGTTGCCGCCCCTGCAAGCGGATTTCCTTCAGCAAACAAAGTGCCTGATGAAAGCAATAATGAAATGAGTAATATCGTTTTGTTTTTCATAGCGTATTCCTTGATTAGTTGTGTTTGGGAGCATACAGAATATCATAAGTGATCTGAACGCATCATGAATCAATTTTAAAAATAGCTCATTTTAATATTCTATTACCCCCTTATTAGAGCTCTGTCGCGCACTTGATAAACGTCGAAAATTCACCCGTGAGTTAAAACTGAATAACGATTATAATTTTTCTTAGTTACGTAACTATGATGGAAAATTAGACGGATTCCACTTTATCGGCACTAAGCCAGAAAATAGCTGCAAACCTTTACATTATTTAAAAATGAGTTTAGCCATGTTAGAGCAATTAAAAAAAATCCCCCCCCGCCTCTGGTTTTTAGCCGGCTTTATCGCCTGTATGAGTTTGCTGGGTGGCGGTGCGTATTTGCAGTTAGTTGAAAATCTTGAACCTTGTCCCCTCTGTATTTCGCAACGCATCGCCATTTTTGCGACGGGCATCGTGTTTTTAATCGCGGTGTTGCACAATCCCAAACGCACCGGCATCAACCGCTACGCCATCCTCGGAACCCTCACGGCGCTTTGCGGCGCGGCGATTTCGACCCGGCATGTTTGGATTCAGCATTTACCTCCAGATAAAGTGCCGGAATGTGGGCCTGGACTGGAGTATGTCTTTGAAAATTTTCCGCTTGCCGACACCCTGAAATTAATGCTCAGCGGCTCTGGTGATTGTGCCAAAGTGGATTGGACATTGCTGGGTTTAAGCATTCCTGCTTGGACATTGCTGGCGTTTTTATGTTTGGCAACTTTAAGCCTAATGCAGCTTTGGACTGTTGATTCTTCTTCACAGGCGCATTAATCGCTGTATAAAGTATGTTTAAACTGATAGTAGGTATTCATATTGTCTGGGCGCTGCCACCTGCCTTAAGGCTAAAATAACAACGCTTTTCTCCATAGGAACCGCCATGATGACCACGACCCAAGACCTCATCCATTACCATGCACCCAATACGCGTTCTACCGCAGTGCTGATCTTGCTCGAAGAACTCGGCGCGCAATACCACGCACACCTGCTCAATATGCAAGCAGGTGAGCAACGTCAACCGGCTTATCTTGCCATTAATCCGATGGGAAAAGTACCCGCTATCAAGCACGGTGATGCCATAATTACCGAGCAAGTGGCGATTTTTATCTATCTTGCTGATCTTTATCCTGAAGTCGGTCTTGCACCCAAAATAGGCGACCCGCTGCGTGGCTCCTATTTGCGCTGGACGGCTTTTTACGGATCGAGCTTTGAGCCTGCCATTGTTGATCGTGCTTTAAAACGCGAACCGGGGGGGCAGGCAATGTCACCTTACGGTGATTTTGACAGCGTTTTTAAAACCCTCACTGATCAACTCGCCAAAGGGGCATTTATGCTGGGTGATCAATTCACCGCTGTGGATATACTCTGGGGGACAGCCTTAACCTGGGTTACGCAGTTTCAATTGATACCGGCATTACCGCTTATTCAAGCGTATATTGATAGGGTCAATGCCCGGCCATTAGTGGTAAAAGCCAGGGCAAAAGATGCTGAGATTGCTGCTGCTCAGGTCTGATGGGTCTTTAACGAGATAGTGTGTATTGGTTACGGATAAGCTAATAAATTCTAGGGATTTACCCTCTGTCCAAGATCTAAAAATGTTGCAAACTTTACCTAATCTGTGCATCCATTTGACCAAGAAAAACCTCGCGTAACATGCGCCATTTTACTTTTGTCAACACTTTCTACAAAAAGTTATACCCAGTTTTATAGCTTGACAAACCCTTTTCATAGTGTGTGCTTATTGCCGTTATTGAATTTACTATGTCTTTGAAAAAAAAGTAATTTGTGTTTTAATCCCCTAAAAACCTTTACAATTCATAACCTAATCTTTAGTTTTTAAAATCAACCTTACCAAGGTTATCCACAAAGTTATCCACAGGTTAAATAACATAGTTTTTTGATGACTTATACCGATAATGCGTCCTTTCTCCGCGTAAGATTAAATGGCTTATGACGCACATATTTCCTGAATCAGTCTGCATTGTCAGCGTTGCTATTCCAATTCCGGTTAATCAATTATTTGATTACCGTGTACCGACGCATATCGACCCAGCGCAATTACAAATCGGCGTACGTCTGCGAGTGCCATTTGGTAACAGCTATAAAGTGGGGTTTTTAATGACCTTGCCCACGTTCACGGAAACAGCGTCGCCCAAATTAAAAGCCATTGAAGCGGTTCTGGATGTTGAAGCCTTATTATCGCCGCACGACATACACTTGTTGCGGTGGGCAAGCCATTATTATTACCATCCCATTGGCGAGGTCATGAGTGCCGCCTTCCCCGTAGCACTCAGAAAAGGTAATCCCGCGCAATTACCGACGCTTAGCTTTTATCGTTTAACTGCATTAGGCATGCAAACTGACCCGGCAGATTTAAAACGCGCACCCAAACAACAACAGCTTTTAACACAGCTTCAGGCACAGCCGCTGCAAGGCATATATGAAGCAAATTTAGCCAATCCGCTAACACGCTGGCGAGCAACGCTAAAAGCCCTATTGGATAAGGGCTTGCTCACTATCGAACAGCAGCACGCCGCGCCGATTAAGCAGTCGCACAGCTTGCAAGCGCCTTTAATCGCTAATATTGAACAACAACATGCGATTACACAAATTTCTGCCGCTTTAGCGCATTTTCGGGTATTTCTATTAGAAGGCATTACCGGCAGCGGTAAAACCGAAGTGTATATGCAGATTATTCAGACGGTACTCAGCGCAGGGCAACAGGTGCTGGTGTTATTGCCGGAAATTACCTTAACGCCGCAACTGCAAGCGCGTTTTAAACAACGTTTTGATGTTCCCATCGCCATTTCCCATTCCAAACTCACCGATACTCAGCGCCAAACCGCTTGGTTAAAGATGCAGCAAGGTATTGGCGGCATTTTATTAGGCACGCGTTCGGCTTTATTTACGCCGCTGAAAAATCCCGGACTGATTATTTTGGATGAAGAGCATGACAGCTCTTTCAAACAACAAGAAGGTTTTCGCTTTTCGGCGCGGGATGTCGCAATCATGCGCGCGAAACGCTTGAAAATCCCGGTCATTTTAGGCTCTGCCACGCCCTCTTTTGAAAGCCTTGAAAACGCCGCCCAGCAACGTTATCAGCTATTGCCTTTGCCTACGCGAGCAGGGCAAGCAACGGAGCCGCATTATCTCATTTTGGACATTCGCAATAAAAAATTGCAGGAAGGCCTTTGTGAACCGTTAGTACAGGCGATCAAGGCGACGCTGGCGAAAAATGAACAGGTACTGATCTTTTTAAATCGACGTGGCTATGCGCCGACTTTGATTTGTCACAGTTGTGGTTGGGTCGCCCGTTGCCAGCGCTGCGATGCTAATCTGGTCACGCATTATGATAAACGCCTGCTGCGCTGCCACCATTGCGCCCATGAACAAACCTTAATCCAACAATGCCCTGCCTGTAAAAAAACCGCCTTGATCCCATTGGGTTTAGGCACAGAACGTATCGAAAAAGTGCTGCAAAACTTATTTCCCACTCAGCGCATTATTCGCTTAGACCAAGATTCTACACAGCGTAAAGGGGCTTTGGAAGCGTATCTAGGGCAAATTAACGCCCAAGAAGTCGATATTATTTTGGGGACGCAGATGCTCGCCAAAGGACACCATTTCCCCAATGTTACCCTGGTGGCTTTGCTAGATGTAGACAGTGGCTTATTCAGCATTGATTTTCATGCGCCGGAAAAACTCGCGCAACTGATTGTGCAGGTGGCCGGTCGCGCTGGACGTGCCGATAAACCGGGTAAAGTCATTTTGCAAACGCGACAACCGGAGCATCCCTTGTTACTCACCTTAGTTCGGGAAGGTTATAACCGTTTTGCTGAAGTGGCTTTAGCGGAACGTAAAGCCGCATCGTTGCCGCCGTTCAGTCATCAAGCCTTATTAAGGGCCTTCGCCACCGATCCGGAAAGTCCGTTATGGTTTTTACAAGCGGTTTGTGCGTTGATTGACCCCTTGCAAATAAGGGGGGTTAAGCTGCTGGGCCCCGTTTCGGCACCTATGGCAAAAAGAGCTGGTCGGTATCACTACCAGTTATTACTTCAAGCAGAGCGTCGTGTAGACTTACGCACCTTGCTCGATCAACTTATGCCGCAGATACCGCGCCTGCGGGAAGCCAAAAAAATACGCTGGTCTTTGGATATTGATCCGGTGGATTTGTATTAATCAGTGGTTTGTAACTTACACTAACCGATATATCAACACTAGATTGATAATCAACAATAAAACCGATAAACACTTCCAAAATAGCAGCGGATTTCGCTCTATGAGTGGAATAGATTCTTTAGCGCTTAAAAATTGTGGATTAGGAACAGATAGGTCATGTAAAAATTCAGACAATTCGTCATAACGCATTTGCGGATTGATGGCGGTGGCTTTTTTTAAAGCACCGTCTATCCAGTGTGGCACCATCGCGTTAAGATGAAAGCTCGACACGTACTGGAGTTTAGCGAAATTGATCGCATCGGGTTTTTCTGGGAGGTCTTGACCGAATGGCAAGGTAGCGTTGAGCATTTCGTACAAGATAACGCCTAATGAAAACAAATCTGACTTGGTCGTGCCGCGTTGTCCGCTATGGTATTCAGGCGCGGTGTAATTGAGCGTACCCAATACATTTTCGTCGTAGCTATTGGTCAGCGCACTGATCTCGGTGATGCCCGCAATTTTCACCGAGCCAAAATCAATGATCTTCACCTTGCCGTGTTGATCAAACATGATGTTTTCAGGCTTCAAGTCTTGGTGCAACATTTCCATGCGATGAAACGCCTGCAAGCCTTTGGCGATTTGCGCCACGATTTTTAAACTCGCTTTAATGTCGGCTTTAGGATGTGCGGTCATCCACTCACGTAGGGTTTGCCCTTGTAGATATTCGGTGACGTAATAAATACAACTTTTTTCGCGGTCGGTGCTTAAGACCTTCAGCACATTGTCATGATTAAGCCGTTTACCTGCCCATTCTTCATGCAGAAAATGTTCAATGTAATGCGTATCATCGTCATATAAAACGGACGGGGCTTTAATAATCACCGTTTGCTGGGTTTTGGTGTCAAAAGCCTTATACACCTGCGTGCGCGTACTGGCGTGCAGTTCCGCGTCAATGCGAAACCCATCCAGTATCATGCCGGGTTCTAATGGCGGCGGAAAAGGCAAATTGGCATGACGGCGCAGGATTTCATCTTCCTTCGCCTCTGGCAAATCATCTACTCTAAGCAATTGACAGGAGAGATTATCATCACTGTTATTACGAATGCCTAAGCGCATCAAATTGTCAGCGATTTCACTCAAATCGCTGCCGGTTTCGAGTATTGCTTTGAGCGATTTTTCATCCATAAAATCATGCAGCCCATCGGTGGCCATTAAAAACAAATCACCTTTCGCTATTGATAAGGTTTTGTAATCGACTTCCAGCCGAGGTTCGATGCCCATCGCCCTATTCAGGTAGTTTTTATGTTCCGAAATCCAGACCCGATGGTCGCGGGTTATTTGCTCTAAATCACCTTGCCTGAGCCGGTAAATGCGTGAATCGCCAATGTGGAATATATGTGCGGTAGTGGATTTAATCACCACAATGCTTAAGGTGCTGACCATACCCTTGGTCGAGCCATAGCGTATCTGTCCTTGACTGTATAGCCAAGAGTTGGTGGCGGATAAGATCTTCTCGCCCGCTTGCTTTACCGACCACGAATCCGGCGTGCTGTAATAATCGCTTAAAAAACTCACCACACAACATTGGCTGGCCTGTTTGCCCGCATCGCTGCCGCTCATGCCGTCGGCAATGGCGGCGACTATGCCTTTGTGGATTAACGCTGCGCCGGTGGGTATGGTTGCGCCGACAAAATCCTCGTTGTCGGGCTTGATACCTTTATCGCTGGCGTAGTGGAGGGTTATTTTGAGTGTTGGCATGAGTTTACCGTTAGACCTTTTCAATTTTCCCTGAATATTCAGCTTTAAGATTATTTAATGATCTTCCCAAAACGATTGCATCATGCGGGATAAGCAAATAAAACCATAACTTATTGCCATGATTTTTAGCATGTTCATTAGCATATCCGTACCAACGGTTAGCGGCACGCGCTTTAAGTTTCACTTCATCCGAACTTATCTGGTCTGCTCGTTTAGGCTTAATCAGCAAATAGTGATTAACACATTCCACCACAAAATCCAGTTCATAGGAGCCGTCCTCGGCTAACAGCGTCCGAATCGCTTCCAGCCTATCGCGCATCAGCGACAACCACAGCGAATGCTCCACGCCATCGTCATAATGGGTAAAGGCACTGCCGGTGTTATAGGGCGGATCAATAAACACGCACTTCACCTTACCGGCATACTGTTGTTCCAAGGCTTTTAAGGCTAGCAAGTTGTCGCCGTGGATAAGCAGGTTGTCATGAAAGTCATGCTCAGTGACCGCCTTTTAAGCCCGGTAAGACAGTGCTTTATCTTCCAGCAGGATACGCGGCTCCAAACGCGGGCGTTTGTCTTTACCAATCCAAGTCAGTTCCAGTTTTTGTTTTTTGCTCATGGGGTTCTCAAGTTTTCCTAAAGGTTACGCTTAGTTAAAGAAAACAAACTTCCTTTAACTAAGGAACAGGGCAAGGTAACGTTCAAAGGTGTACAAACGCCCGCGCTGCTGTCCCGTAACTTCCCGTAATATGTTCAACTTCTCCAGTTCGCGAATGAGTGTATGCGCGGTTGGGGTGCTGACGGATAATTTTTCCTCAATGTCCGTTGCCGACACCATCGGGTGTTTATAAAGAAGATTGAGCAACAGCCGTGCATTGGGCGCACGTTTGCCCAAACCCAATAAGGATTGTTCTGCTTCTGTGCGGAGCAGCAGTATTTTATGGAAAGTTTCCCGCCCTTTGACGGCTGTTTCCGCCATGCCTTGCAAGAAAAAGCGCGCCCAGTGAATCAGGTCGTTCGACATCCGTACCCGCATCAAGGCATCATAGTAGCTAGCGCGATTACGCTCGAAAAAATCGGACAGGTACAGCGATGGCTTGGCCAGTAGCCCGTGGTTGACCAGATATAAGGGAATCAATAAGCGCCCGATGCGGCCATTACCGTCCAAAAATGGGTGGATAGTTTCAAATTGGTAATGGCTAATCGCTAAACGCACTAAATGCGGTACAGTAATGTTGTCGTTATGCCAGAACTTTTCCAGGTCGCTCATCAGTTCCGGCACGTTTTCAGGATGCGGCGGGATAAACACCGCATCCATCAGGCTAGATCCACCAATCCAATTCTGGCTGATACGGAAATCCCCCGGTTGTTTGTGTTCGCCGCGCACGCCGCTCAGCAAAATTTCATGGGTTTGTTTAAGCAGGCGATTGGATAACGGCAAGGTTTTTAATTCAGCAATTGCCGTGTTCACCGCATCAATGTAATTGCGTACTTCACGCCAGTCGTCACGTTTTTCCGGCGCAATATGCTCTTCGGACATTAAGGCTTCATCAATACCGGTTTGTGTGCCTTCAATGCGGCTAGAGGTTTGTGCCTCCTTAACGACGTGCATTTCAATAAACAAGTCTATGTCCGGCACAATCAGGGAAAAGGCGTTTAGCTCGCCCAAGGCTCTATTAGCTGATTCCAGCAATGTATTGATAATGGGATCTTCCCAAATCCATTCGTGATTGACTGGTACAGGCTCGAAACTCTTGTACTGATAGCGAGTTTTCCAAGCACCGGCTTGGAAGGTTTCAAATTTCATCGTATTCCTTACGCATCTTCAAATTGTGCCAGAAGTCCATTTGTAGCTCTGTTCGCCACATAAATGGTTAATTTCAGTTCGTTGGTGCTGATCATAACGGTTGTCCCTGCAATTGCCAACGAATGGCAAACAGACGTTCACGATGCTGTTTTATTTCCAAGGCGGCTTCAATAACCGCTAATAATCGGTCTTCTTCGGCTTCGATTTTTTTCTTTTCTTCGTGGTAGTTGAGCATTGTTTGGTCGCGTTCTCGCTCCCGTTGTTTAAGTATTTTTTTAGCCTGCATTTTTTCCTGGAGCGTAGGCAGTTGCCTGGAGGCTTTACGGGCTTTTTTAATTTCCTGGTCTAGTTGCTTGAGTTTTATATCTAAAGCAATACGCCGAATCCATGATCACCAT
>JABFRM010000290.1 GCA_013141155.1 Methylococcaceae bacterium
ATTATATTTAATTTAAGGAAAATATTATGATTAAGAAACACTTATTTGCCCTAGCGACTTTAGCGAGCGTGGGCGTCATGCAATCTGTGCAAGCTGATGAGTTCCTGGATGATCGTTGGTACGTAGCGCCTTTCGGTTCTTTTGTTAGAACTGGTGGTGACCGCGACGCAAAAGATGGCTGGGGCGGCGGCATGGGCATCGGTAAAATTCTGAATGAACATTTCAATGTTGAAATACGCGGCTTCCATCAAGAATTTGGTAGTGATAACGGTCTACAAAGCCTGACTGGCGGCACGGCTGACTTACAATATTATTTCGCTCGCGATGCGTTCTCGCCTTATGCTGTTATTGGTGCTGGCGGCATGAACAGTTGCGTTTCCGCTAACTGTGGCGCAAGCGTTATTGGCGAAGCGGGTCTTGGCTTTACTTTTGAATTACACGATAACTTATTGTTGCGTAGTGATGTACGGTATCGTTACACCAATAATCTTAATGCACACATTCAACCCGGCACTGAAGAATTTCATGACATGGTTGTCAATGTTGGCTTTGAAATTCCTTTTGGTGAAAAACCAACCGCAGTTGCAAAAGCGCCTGAAGAAGCCGCACCAGAAGCTGCCGCCCCCGTTGCTGATTGCTCAACAATGGATGCAGATGCAGACGGCGTAAATGATTGTAACGACCAATGTGCAGGCACAATTGCAGGCACTCAAGTTGATGTGCAAGGCTGTCCAATTAGACTGGAACTTAAAGGCGTTCAATTCAGGGTTGACTCCGCTGAGTTAACAATCCCTTCAAAAATAATTTTAGATAAAGTTGCTGCTGATTTAATCAACTTTCCACAAAAAAATGATATTGAAGTGCAAGGTCACACCAGCAGCGAAGCTAGCAATGCCTACAATATGAAACTGTCAAAAAGACGTTCACAGTCAGTTGCCAGCTACCTTAAAAAGAAAGGTGTCACTAATAGAATGTATGCTAAAGGCTACGGCGAAAATCAACCGATTGCCAGCAACAGCACCGCTGAAGGCAAAGCAAGAAACCGTCGTGTTGAATTGGTTTGGGTTGGTAATTAAGTTGTAAAATACTATTGCAATAGCTAAAACCATAAAGCCCACTTTCGAGTGGGCTTTTTTTTGTTTTAAATTTACGCAAAAACCGTCAACTAAGCCCACTTTTTTTGAAAGCATCGAACATTCGACGCGAAAACAGCTTTGTTGTTCTATTCAAATTAAACCATCTCAGTAGCGATATGGCATACCACTATCCACGCTCAACCCGGCGGCCAATGCAATTGCCGACCGCCCAATAGATGTATATGCACATGATATACGGTTTGTCCACCATGGGCATTGCAGTTAATTACCACCCTGTAACCATCATCCGCCAAGCCTTCTGCCTGAGCAATATAAGCTGCGGCCTGAAATAATTTACCTGTGAACGGCAGATCATCCAAGTCATTCAAGGTGGCTATATGGCGCTTGGGGATAATTAGAATGTGTACGGGCGCTTGCGGATTAATGTCACGGAAGGCTAAGATTTGGTCATCTTCGTACACGATATCCGGTTTAATAGTACCGGCAGCAATTTTGCAAAATAAACAATCATTCATACTATGCTCCTTAATCTAGGGTTTTACGCCCCATAAAAGCCTGCGACAACGTGCCACTGTCAATAAATTCCAGTTCGCCGCCAATGGGTACGCCTTGGGCAATACGGCTGGCTCGAAGTTGATATTTTTTGGCCAAATTGCTCAGGTAATAAGCGGTGGCTTCGCCTTCGACAGTAGAGTTGGTCGCCAAAATGATTTCTTTAACTGCCCCTGCCGCAAAACGTTGCTCAAGTTTATCCAACCCTAATTCATCCGGCCCAATACCGTCCAACGGTGATAAACGCCCATGCAGAATGAAATACACGCCTTTAAAAAAAGCGCCTTGTTCAACCACCCAAGCATCAGCAGGCGTTTCAACCACGCAGAGCAACGATTGATCGCGGGTGCTGCTGGCGCAAATTTCGCAAATCGGCAAATCGGTTAAAGTACGACAGTGCTGACAATGGTCTATTTTAGCCAATGCGGTGATAAGCGTGTCAGCCAGACGTTGCGCACCCTGCCTATCCCGCTGCAAAATATGGAAAGCCATACGTTGCGCAGATTTAGGCCCTACGCCAGGCAAACAGCATAAGCTTTGAATTAACCGACCGAGCAAGCCCTGATTAAGCATTATAAAATGGCATTATTAAAAGGGCATTTGGAACCCAGGCGGCAATGGAATGCCCGCGGTTAAGCTGGACATTTTTTCTTTTTTCATTTTAGCGACTTTATGCACGGCATCGTTGAAGGCAGCAGCCACCAGATCTTCCAGCATATCGCGATCATCACCGACCAAAGAGTCATCAATAGATACTTTTCTGACTTCACGTTTGCCAGTCATGACGATTTTGACTAAGCCACCACCGGATTCGCCCTGAATTTCCAGCGCAGCGAGTTCATCTTGTGCTTTCTTAAGGTCTTCCTGCATTTTTTGGGCTTGTTGCATAATATTGCCCAAGGCGTTTTTCATGGGTATTCTCCAGTGTGTTTATAAAGGTTCTATAGTCCCGGGCATAATTCGCGCGTCAAATTGCTCTTTCAGTGCCAGTATGTTATCGTCGTTATTGATAGCATCTATGGCTGCTTGCTGTTGGTCAGCAAGCACTTTGGTTTGCTGAGTGGCGGGGGTTTCTAACATCGCGTTAGCGGCTTTAATCGTCAACTTTAAATTCGTTCCGCGCAGTTTTTGCAAAGCTTGCTGTAATTTAGTTTCCGGCACACCACCGCATAAATGCTGATGCCCTGCATCAACAATTAAGTTACAGCTATTATCGTCAATATGCTCTAGGATGCAATTATTGGCTAATTGTTTGGTCATACCGTCAAGCTTCATGGCGCCAATCATAACCGACCAATCATTGCTTGAGGCATGATTTGCGTCCTTAGCAACAGGCGTCGTAACCTGCACCATGGGTGCGATTAATGGTGCAATTTTCGGTGTTGATACCGGTGGTGGCTGAATTGACCGTAGGATCTCGAATTGAGATTTCATTGGCGCAATAGGCGTTTGATGCCTAGCTGGTTTAAAGGTAAGCATGCGTAACAAAATCATTTCAAAACCCGAACGCGGATCAGGTGCAAATTCTAAATCCCGTTGCCCGATTAAGGCGATTTGGTAATACAACTGCACATCTTCCGGCAATAACAAAGCCGCAAGCTCAATGATCACCGCTGAATCAAGTTCCTGCTCCAAACCAATCGGCATCGCTTGATATAAGGCCACACGATGCAGGATGTGTAAAATTTCCTGTACAATACCCGAAAAATCGGGGCTTAAATTGGCAACCTCTTCCACAACTGTGAGCATAGCATTAGCGTCGTTAGCCGCTAATGCGCGCAAAATATCTGCGACGGGTTGTTGTGCGACCGTACCCAGCATTGCGATGACATCCGACTGCTTAACATCACCTTGACCATAAATAATAGCCTGATCCAGTAAACTTAAACCGTCACGTAAACTGCCATCGGCAGCACGTGCAATTAACGCAAGCGCTGGCAATTCATAAGCAATTTTCTCTTGTCGCAAAATAAATTCCATTTGCGCACTGATTTGTCCCGGCAACAAACGTTTCAAATTGAATTGCAAACAGCGCGATAGCACAGTGACGGGAATTTTATGCGGATCAGTGGTTGCCAGCAAGAATTTAACGTGTGCGGGCGGCTCTTCCAAGGTTTTCAGCAAGGCATTAAAGCTGTGTCCTGAGAGCATGTGTACTTCGTCGATTAAATAGACTTTATAGCGGCCACGGTTCGGCGCATATTGTGCGTTATCCAGTAAATCACGGGTATCTTCGACCTTAGTGCGGGAGGCGGCATCAACTTCAATCAAATCAAGAAAACAACCTTCATCAACAGCAACGCAGTTATCACAAACACCACAGGGATTAAAATTCTGTAGATTTTCACAATTAATGGCTTTGGCTATGATTCTGGCAATGGTGGTTTTGCCGACACCGCGGGTGCCGGTAAACAAATACGCATGATGAAGACGTTGATGCTGCAAGGCGTGCGTTAAAGATTGCACCACATGCGCTTGCCCGACGATTTCGGTGAAATTAGAAGGGCGCCATTTTCGAGCTAGAACCTGGTAAGCCATGAGAGACTGAAAAGGTAAAGGAAGTGATTGGTGGAGACTATGCCAGCCACATACCGGCACACGAATCCTCTACTACCGTTGCTCCCTTCCGGGCCTGGCGGGGTTTGCAGAGTATCGTTGCGGGAGGACCGACATAGCCTCCATAAGGCTTTAGAAGCACTCACTAAAGACTTGCCATTATCTATGAATTACCCCCATGATGCAACCTAAAAAAATATTTTTTGTATTACCCTCACTCTATTGTGTGCATTCATGCAATAAAAGTCACACTGCACATAAAAACAACTTGTATAAAAAACCTATCGGTTTCAAAATGCTGCAACTTTTACAATCAGGACACAATATCTATGGCAAGCACCCTTTTGGTGGTTGACAATTTTTCTGACTGGGCACCTTATTACCCAAGCGACCAATTGATAACCTTTGAAGCCTATCTCGCGACCGAGCAAGTTGAATCAGAGCAGCGCGTGAGGGTTATCAATCTTTGTCGCAGCTATTCTTACCTTTCCGATGGTTATTATTGCTCATTATTGGCAGAGGCTCGTGGGCATAACGTCATACCTTCGGTGAAAGTGCTTAGTGATTTAGATCGCGGCGAATTGTATCGACTGCAATTAGATGACTTATCGCAAACTTTATCAAAAGCAGTTAAAAGCAAAGATCAACAATCCACTATCAAAATTCGCAGCTATTTTGGCACGACACCCGAAGCAGCTTATCAAGAACTGGCACGTATTTTGTTTGAACGCTTTTCCTGCCCGGTATTAGAAATTACCTTACAGCACTTCCCTATTGGCAACAAATGGGAAATTAGTGAACTACAAGCTATCTCTCATCATAGCCTGGAAGAAGCCGCCGAAAATCATTTTGCACTCGCCCTGGATAAATTCAGCAAAAAAGTCTGGCGTAAAGATCGACCGAAAAAAGCCTCTCGCTTCGATCTCGCTATCCTAATCAATCCTGAAGAACAGATGCCTCCAAGCAATCGCGGCGCACTGAAAAAATTCATTACAGCGGGTAGGCAACTGGGCATCGACGTTGAACTCATTTCACCGCAGCATTATGTTCGCTTACCAGAGTTTGATGGCCTATTTATCCGCGAAACCACCGGCATTGATCACCACACCTACCGATTTGCCAAAAAAGCCGAGGCTGAAGGCATAGTGGTCATTGATGACCCCACCTCAATGCTGCGCTGTACCAATAAAATTTATCTGGCGGATTTATTTCGCACGCACAAAGTCCCTGCCCCCAAAACGTGGCTGCTGCATAAAGACAATGCCGCGCATTTGGATAATCTGGAAAAATCCACCAACTTTCCCATTGTCATTAAAATTCCTGACGGCTCTTTTTCGCGGGGCGTAGTTAAGGTACAAAACCGCTACGAATTGGAACAAAAAGTCGCTGAATTGTTCAAACAATCTGCTTTGTTGCTGGCACAGGAATTTTTATACACCGATTTTGACTGGCGCATTGGCATACTTAACAATAAAGCGCTGTATGCCTGTCGCTACTACATGGTCAAAAACCATTGGCAAATTTACCGTCACGGCGGCAGTAAAGTGGATGCCGGTAGTTTTGATACTTTACCAACCTTTGAAGTGCCTAAAGCAGTATTGGAAGCCGCCTTAAAAGCCACACAACCAATCGGTAACGGTTTTTACGGTGTGGATGTGAAAGAAAAAGATGGCAAAGGCTTTGTAATTGAAGTTAATGATAACCCCAATATCGACCGGGGTGTTGAAGATAAATATTTGGGTGATGAACTGTATCACCTTATTATGGCTGAGTTTTTACGGAGAATGGACAATCGACGCAAAGGCGATAAATAAATAGGCATTCCAATAAACTGCCATCGCCAGTACCGCAAAAAAAACCATGTTTTCTGGTGCAGTACCAAGACTAAAATATTTCGCGTCAGATTCGTCTAATCATGTTCCAATATTATTTACTGATGTTACGCAGATTGGAAGTCGGGTTTTAACCCGAGATATTATCTTGGCCATGCGTGCGGGGAAGCGTGCTTAAACGGGTTGGCGATCATTGCTTATGCGATGCCGTTTGGCCGGGCGAGTTATTGTCGGGCTGAAGCCCGACTTCCGACCAATCCGCGTAACATAAGTTATTTAAAAGGATGTTCCAAAATAATAGTTTCATCCCGATCTGGGCCAGTTGACAAAATAACCACCTTTACCCCAACCAATGCTTCAATCCGACGAATATAGGCTTTAGCATTTTCCGGTAACTTCGCGTAATCGGTAACACCTGCCGTCGTTTCTGTCCAGCCAGGCATTTCTTCAATAACCGCTTCGCAAGCTTCATAATTATCCGCACCTAAAGGCGCAACAGCCGTTAATTCGCCGTTAACACGGTAGGCATTACAGATACCAATGGTTTTTAAACCATCCAACACATCCAGCTTAGTCAAGCAAATGCCGCTTAAACTATTGAGCTGCGCTGATTTACGCATGGAAACCGCATCAAACCAACCGGTACGTCTTTTACGACCGGTAGTGGCGCCAATCTCATGACCTACAGTGCTTAAATGCTCACCATTGGCATCATGCAATTCGCTCGGAAACGGGCCGTTACCCACGCGCGTAGAATAAGCTTTAGTTATGCCCAAGACATAATCCAAATCCAAAGGCCCGACGCCACTACCAGTCGCAGCGCCGCCCGCTGTGGTATTAGAGGACGTCACATACGGATAAGTGCCATGATCAATATCTAACAAGGCTCCTTGCGCACCTTCAAACAATAAGTTTTTACCCATCGCCCGATACGCATATAGACGCTCAGCAACATCTGTCAACATGGGGGTTATCTGCTCACCCCAAGTTAGGGTTTGATCGAGAATTTGCTGATAATCGACTGTTTCAGTCTTATAATAATTAACCAGCATAAAGTTGTGATACTCAACCAATTCACGCAATTTTTCAGCAAAGCTCACCGGATTTAATAAATCACCAGCGCGCAAGCCTTTGCGCGCCACCTTATCTTCATACGCCGGCCCTATGCCACGACCCGTTGTGCCAATTGCTTTGCTACCGCGAGAGAGTTCCCGCGCCTGATCAATGGCAACATGTACCGGCAAAATCAAGGCGCAAGCCTCGCTGATTAATAATCGGTCTCGCACTGAAATCCCAGCTTTTTCCAGTGTGGCAATTTCTTTTAGTAACGCGTCAGGTGCCAAGACCACGCCATTACCGATCATACATTGCACACCTTCACGCAAAATACCTGAAGGAATAAGGTGCAAAACGGTTTTTTCACCCCGAATCACTAAGGTATGGCCGGCGTTGTGGCCGCCTTGAAAACGCACCACGGCGGCAACTTGGTCAGTTAATAAATCAACCAGCTTACCTTTACCTTCATCACCCCATTGCGTACCGATGACAACAACATTTTTTCCCATTTTTATTCCAATACTTAAGCTAAAGGGTTAATAACCCAGGATTGATTTTGTAATTCTAGCGCCGCAGTGCAACCTAATTGCACTGGCGTACCGGATTGTCCAGGCAATTGTTGTAGCACGGCAAAACCTTCTGCCCGTAACGCTCTAATTTTTTCTGTTAAATTAAGATCCTGCATACAGGGTGCAAAAATCAGTTCAGAAGCCATAGGCTTAAGTGTGTTTTTAGTTAACGCCGAAAGCACTTTTAAATCGGCACTAAAGCCAGTTGCAGGGCGCGCCCGACCAAACACTGCACCAATGTTGTCATAGCGCCCACCTCTGGCTATTTCACGCCCGATGGCAGGCACAAAAGCCGCAAACACCACACCCGTATGGTAATGGTAGCCACGCAGCTCTGCTAAATCAAAACTGATTGGCAATGCAGGGAATTGTGCAGCGAGCTGCTCGGCAAGTTTGGATAAATCCGCCAGCGCTTGCTTTACCTCCCCATTGGCCGCGGCCAATATCTGCTGCGCACGTTGCAGTACCGCGACACCCCCATTTAGATCCGTTAAACTTAAAAACATCGCTTTCAATTCATCAGCTACCTTAAAACTGGCGACTAATTCGTGCAATTCACTATTAGCTTTGCGTTGTAGCACATCAAACAATGCGGTTTCCTGTGCCGCATCCAATCCAGCCTGCTCGGACAAAGCGCGGTAAATACCAACATGCCCTAAATCCAAATGCACGTTTAACAGCCCTGAATGGCTTAGCATTTCCAGCATCAAGCGAATGACCTCCAAGTCACTTTCCATACCGACGTGACCATAAAGTTCTGCACCAATCTGCATAGGGCTACGGGTTTTCTCCAACGGATCACCGCGGGTATGCAAAATAGTACCAACGTAACACAAGCGGGTTGGCCACTCACGCTTAAGGTGATG